>NZ_FMUZ01000069.1:0-7917 GCF_900101575.1 Pseudomonas sp. NFACC37-1
CCAACCAAGCGTTGATGACGGTCTACTTGATGAAGGCTGAACTCAAAACACTCTGGACCCCGAGTACTGCCTGGGGTTGGCGATCGGCCTGGAAGCAATGGCTGCGCCATGCGCATGAAAGCGAAATACCAGCTCTGATCCAGTTCGCCAAACGGCTAAAGGGTTACTGGCGGGGCATCGTGAGCCGGGTTCGCTGGCCGATGCACACCGGTCAGTTGGAAGGAATAAACAATCGAATAAAGGTCATCAAGCGGATGGCGTACGGTTACCGGGATAGCGAATTCTTTTTCATGAAGATCAAGAGCGTCTTTCCCGGTAATCCGTGAAGAACCATAAATATTGGCTGACACTCCGTCTTCGCGAGCAAGCCCGCTCCCACATTTGGTCTTCAGCATCCCCAGGACACTAGAAATCCCCCCACAACTGCTGCGCCACGGCCAGGGCCACCACCGGCGCGGTTTCGGTGCGCAGCACGCGTGGGCCGAGGCGGGCGGCCTGGTAGCCGGCGGTCTTGGCCTGCTCGACTTCGGCATCCGACAACCCGCCTTCGGGACCGATCAGGAAGGCCAGGGTCGACGGTTTGTCATGACTGACCAGCGGCTCGGCCACCGGGTGCAGCACCAGCTTCAGTTCGGCCTCGGCCTGCTTCAACCAGTCAGTCAGCAGCAGCGGCGGATGAATCACCGGCACGGTCGAGCGCCCGCACTGCTCGCAAGCACTGATCGCCACCTGGCGCCAGTGCAGCAGGCGCTTGTCGGCGCGTTCGTCCTTGAGGCGCACTTCGCAACGTTCGCTGAAAATCGGCGTGATCTCGCTGACCCCCAGCTCCGTGGCTTTCTGGATCGCCCAATCCATGCGCTCGCCTCGGGACAGGCCCTGGCCGAGGTGGATACGCAACGGCGATTCAAGTTGTCCGGCGAACTGCTCGTCCAACTGCACCCGCACGCGCTTTTTGCCGACTTCGGCCAACGTGCCGCGAAACTCCTGGCCGGAGCCATCGAACACTTGCACCGCATCGCCCTCGGCCATGCGCAGCACCCGGCCGATGTAATGGGCCTGGGCTTCGGGCAGTTCGTGGTCGCCGAGGCTCAGGGGGGCGTCGATGAAGAAGCGGGACAGTCTCATGTCGAATCTCTGAAAAAGTTAATGGTGCTATGGATGCTCCCGGCACCTGTGGCGAGGGGATTTATCCCCGCTGGGCTGCGAAGCAGCCCCAAATACATCCAACGCGATTTGCCTGAAGCACCGGGGTATCCGGTTTTAGGGCTGCTGCGCAGCCCAGCGGGGATAAATCCCCTCGCCACAATAGTGTTCCAACAAGAAGACCGAGGTTCAGCCCGGATCACGATAGCCCGGGTGAAAATCCTTCGGCACCGCCACACTGACCTTGTCCCGGGTGGCGATGTCGATGCCTTCACTGGCCACTTCGGCGAGAAAGTCGATCTGCTCCGGGGTGATGACATACGGCGGCAGGAAGTACACCACGCTACCCAACGGCCGCAGCAACGCACCGCGCTCCAGGGCATGCTGGAACACCGCCAGGCCACGCCGTTCCTGCCACGGATACGCGGTTTTGCTGGCCTTGTCCTTCACCATCTCGATGGCCAGCACCATGCCGGTCTGGCGTACTTCGGCGACGTTCGGGTGATCGGCCAGGTGCGCGGTGGCGCTGGCCATGCGTTGGGCCAGGGCCTGGTTGTTTTCGATGACGTTGTCTTCTTCGAAGATATCCAGCGTCGCCAAGGCCGCCGCGCAGGCCAGCGGGTTGCCGGTGTAGCTGTGGGAATGCAGGAAGGCGCGCAGGGTCGGGTAGTCGTCGTAGAACGCGCTGTAGACCTCGTCGGTGGTCACGCACGCCGCCAGCGGCAGGTAGCCGCCGGTCAGGGCCTTGGACAGACAGAGGAAGTCCGGCGTGATGCCGGCCTGTTCACAGGCGAACATCGTTCCGGTGCGGCCAAAGCCGACGGCGATTTCGTCATGGATCAGGTGCACGCCATAGCGGTCGCACGCCTCGCGCAATAACTTCAGGTACACCGGGTGGTACATGCGCATGCCGCCGGCACCCTGGATCAGTGGCTCGACGATCACCGCCGCCACCGTGTCGTGGTGCTCGGCCAGGGTCTGCTCCATGGCGGCGAACAGGTTGCGCGAATGTTCTTCCCAGCCCATGCCTTCGGGGCGGTGGTAGCAGTCGGGGCTCGGCACCTTGATCGTGTCCAGCAACAGCGCCTTATAGGTCTCGGTGAACAACGGCACATCACCCACCGACATCGCCGCGATGGTTTCGCCGTGGTAGCTGTTGCTCAGGGTGACGAAGCGCTTCTTGTCCGGCCGGCCGCGATTGATCCAGTAGTGGAAGCTCATCTTCATCGCCACTTCGATGCAGGACGAGCCGTTATCGGCATAGAAGCACCGGGTCAGGCCCTCGGGCGTCATCTTCACCAGGCGCTCGGACAGTTCGATCACGGGCTGATGGCTGAAGCCGGCCAGGATCACATGCTCCAGCTGATCGACCTGGTCCTTGATGCGCTGGTTGATGCGCGGGTTGGCATGGCCGAACACGTTGACCCACCAGGAACTGACGGCATCGAGGTAGCGCTTGCCTTCGAAATCTTCCAGCCACACGCCTTCACCGCGCTTGATGGGGATCAGTGGCAGCTGTTCGTGGTCTTTCATCTGGGTGCAGGGATGCCATAGCACCGCGAGGTCGCGTTGCATCCACTGGTTATTCAGGCCCATTTACAGTCTCCTCGAGGCGGCTCGCGGCGGGCGCGGGCAAAACAATCGCGCAAGCCTATGCAATGGCGGCCGTGGGGACAACCCATTGTGTCGCTGGCGCTACTTTGAGCGAGGCGATAGACGCCGCTGGCGGCGCTTTGATGGCTGTCGTATTCTTCGCCGTTCCCTGAGCCGACTGGCTCGAAAAACCGAGAGCCGCCTGGCTCGAAAGCTGAAATTTCCTACGTTTAATCCGGAGTTCGTTGAATGTCTGCTGGTTGGCTGCGCGCCTGTGCGCTGGTGATGATAGGGCTGTTCAGCGTTTCGGCGCTGGCCAAGGACAAACAACCGACGGCCATCGTCATCGGCGGCGGCCTGGCGGGACTCACCGCGGCCTATGAGCTGCAGAACAAAGGCTGGGCCGTGACGCTGCTGGAAGCCAAGCCGGACCTGGGCGGTCGCTCGGGCATGGCCACCAGCGAGTGGATCGGCAATGAGAAGACGCAGCCGGTGCTGAACAAGTACGTCTCGACCTTCAAGCTGAGCACCACGCCGGCCCCGGAGTTCGTGCGTACCCCCAGCTACCTGATCGACGGCACCTACTTCACCGCCGCCGACCTGGCGACCAAGCAGCCGGCCACCGCCGAAGCCCTCAAGCGCTACGAAACCACCCTGGACGACCTGGCGCGCTCCATCGAAGACCCGCAGAACCCGGCGGCCAACAACACGTTGCACGCCCTGGACCAGATCACCGTCTCCAACTGGCTCGATCGTCTACAACTGCCGGCCACGGCGCGTCAGTTGGTGAACCAGGAAATTCGCACCCGTTATGACGAACCTTCGCGCCTGTCGCTGCTGTATTTCGCCCAGCAGAACCGCGTCTATCGTGGCGTGTCCGACCGCGACCTGCGGGCCTCGCGCCTGCTCGGCGGCAGTCCGACCCTGGCCCAGGCGTTCGTCAAGCAACTGAAAACCATCAAGACCAACTCGCCGGTGTCGGCCATCTCCCAGGACAAGGACGGCGTGACCGTCAAGGTCGGCAGCGTGGGTTACCAGGCTGACTACGTAGTGCTGGCGGTGCCATTGCGGGCGCTGAACAAGATCCAGTTGACCCCGGCCCTGGACGCCCAGCATCAAGGCGCGATCAAGGGCACCAACTACGGTTGGCGCGACCAGATCATGCTCAAGTTCAAGACCCCGGTCTGGGACAGCAAGGCACGCATGTCGGGCGAAATCTACAGTAACGCCGGCCTGGGCATGATGTGGATCGAGCCGGCCATGAAGGGCGGCGCCAACGTGGTCATCAACCTGTCCGGCGACAACGCCCGGGTGATGCAGGCCTTCGGCGACAAGCAGATGGTCGATCAGGTGCTGATCCGCCTGCACGCGTTTTATCCACAGGCCCGTGGCGCGTTCACCGGCTATGAAATCCGCCGCTACAGCACCGACCCGTCCACGGGCGGCGCGTACCTGGCCTTTGGCCCGGGCCAGATCAGCAAGTACTGGCGTCTGTGGGAAAAACCGTTGCAGCGTGTAGCCTTTGCCGGCGAACACACCGATACCCTGTATCCGGGCACCCTGGAAGGCGCCTTGCGCAGCGGCCAGCGGGCTGCCAGCCAGGTTGAAGACCTGGCGGCCGGCAAGTCGTTCGAACCGGCCAAGGTCGCGCCGGCTGCAACGGCCGCCGCTGCCGGCGCGGTGGCGGCGAAGAAGGGCAACTTCTTCAGCAACCTGTTTGGTGGCTCGGATGACGAGAAGAAGCCGGAGCCGGTCAAGGCGCCAGAGCCGGTAGCGCCTGCTCCAACGCCTGCGCCCGTCCCAGCACCCGCATCGGTGGAACCACCAGCGCCTGCTCCGGCGAAAGTTGAGCCCACCAAGAAAGCAACGGCCAAACCGGCGGCGAAAAAACCAGCTGCCAAGACCCCGGCTAAAAAAGCGCCGACCAAGGCACCGGTAAAAAAGGCCGAGCCGGCGAAGAAGCCAGCAGTCAAACCGACGACGACTACTGAAACCAAGTCTCAGTAACGATCAGGTGGAAAGAACGCGGTTCAAGGACCTAATGCTGTTCACTTGAGGCAATCGACAAACCCGTGGCGGGGGAGCTTGCTCCCGCTGGGCCGCGAAGCGGCCCCCAAACCTGCCAAATGCGGAGCATCAGGCACACCGCACCCGCCGGTTTACGACTGCTTCGCAGCCGAGCGGGAGCAAGCTCCCTCGCCACAGGTCCTTCATTTTTCTCAAATGAACCACATGGGCTCAGGGGCCGCGTTTTTTTATCCCGCATCAAGCGTATCGGCGCCGCTTGATAAGCGCGACGTCCTACACGCCTCGGCGATATATCGGAAACTTCCCACCCTTTAACCGGAAGCAGGCGATAGCGCTTACCAAGCCATAAGTCTAGGCTCCTCGAAAAACAGGAGCGTGTATGAAAAAACTGATGGCAATGGTCGTATTGGTTTCGATGTACGGGTGCGTGTATGGCGAATGCCGGGATCCTTTGAAAATTCCAATGATTCCAAAAAGAGATCCGCAGTTAGCACACAAATGCTCCATCGATCCATATAGGTCTGAGTGCTCGGTGAACTAATAATTCACAATTTTCACCTCGTAAAAGCTGGAGTTAATATGAAGTTGATAGCAGCTTTAATGCTATTGGCAGTATTCGGTATCAGTGGTTGCACTGCTGATGGTCGTATGGTGCTGAAAAAGCACGATCCTCAATTAGTTTATAGATGCGACATGGATCCTTACAGGCCTGAGTGCGCCAATAAGTGACTCTAGAGAGGCGGCAGTGAAAACGACCAAGTTTTAATTTCAAAGTCCTCAAATAAAATTTTGACCCGCTTTGGCTTGGACATACGTCCCGGGACGAAGCCAAAGCGAGCCCAGCATAGCTTTCCCGTTCGCCTGTCATGGATGACCAGGTTGCCGTCATCCTGAATGACCATACAAGCGTTGTACCAAAGCGACTTGTCCCTGCTATGGCTACTTTCAGCAATCCATAAGCGTCTTCTGGATGGATCATAAAGAAAGCCACTATCAGCGATTACAAATTGCAGGGGCTCTCGCATTCTCTTTGGATACAAGGTTGCACTATAACGTTGATTGCTGTCTGCAATCCAGACGACAGTACCGCCGTCCTTGATAACCAAATTCCAATCAGCCTGCAATATCAGTCGAAACTTTCCGTTTGGGGACTGAAGAAACTGCCCCGGCGCCATTGTTTGATTGGGCGGAAGTAGCGGCGAGCCGTTGGCCCGAAATGGGGTGTAAGGAACAGCCATGCTTCACCTCGTTCAATAGTTGTTGAACGCCCATGTGATCAAGAGGAGAAGCGGAAATGACGATACATATATATTGCATGGAAAAAATAGTTGGGCGATGGTGACGATTCCGACGCGGTCTTCTGTTGCAGCGAGCCTGCTCGCGATGAGGCTCAGGCGCATATCCAGCGGCCGCCAGCCCCCTCGCCATCACCTACCGTTTCCCCTTTAATCTTTCCTTAACCCACCCCCTCCAGACTGATGATCGTATTTCTCGATATTTCAAAGCGAAAATTTCCGCTTTAAATCGATAGATAACTCGCTAGTCTTGATCGCAGTTTTTACAGGATATGAGCAATGCAGCTTCGCAACTCTTCTTCTCGCTATGGCTGGGTCAGTATCGCTGTGCACTGGGGCGTTGCGCTGGTGGTGTACGGGCTGTTCGCCCTGGGCCTGTGGATGGTCGGCCTGGATTACTACAGCACCTGGCGCAAAGACGCGCCGGACCTGCACAAGAGCATTGGCCTGGTGCTGCTGGCGGTCATGTTGCTGCGGGTGGTCTGGCGGTTTGTCAGCCCGCCACCGCCGACCCTGCCAACCTATGGCCGCCTGACCCGCGTCGGCGCCAAGCTTGGACATAGCGCACTGTATCTCGGGTTGTTTGCCGTGATGATTGCCGGTTACCTGATTTCCACCGCAGACGGTGTCGGGATACCGGTGTTTGGCCTGTTTGAAGTACCCGCGCTGGTGTCCGGACTGCCCGATCAGGCAGACGTCGCCGGTGAGATCCACTTCTACCTGGCATGGGCGCTGGTCATTTTTTCCGGCCTTCATGCGTTGGCAGCATTGAAACACCACTTTATCGACCGTGACGCGACCCTCAAGCGCATGCTGGGGCGCCAAGCCTGATGTTCAACCTCGACTCCAAAGGAATAGAAAGCATGTTGAAAAAGACGCTCGCCGCCCTGGCAATCGGTTCTGCCCTGCTGTCTGCCGGCCAGGCCATGGCTGCCGACTACGTCGTTGACAAGGAAGGCCAGCACGCCTTCGTCGACTTCAAGATCAGCCACCTGGGCTATAGCTACATCACCGGTACCTTCAAGGACATCGACGGCAAGTTCAGCTTCGACGCCGCCAAGCCTGAAGCCAGCAAGATCGAGTTCAACGTGAATACCGCCAGTGTGTTCACCAACCACGCCGAGCGCGACAAGCACATCGCCAGCGCTGACTTCCTGAACGCCAGCAAATTCGGCAAGGCCACTTTCGTGTCCACCAGCGTCAAGTCCACTGGCAAGAACGCTGATGGCAAGGAAACCGCCGATGTGACCGGTGACCTGACCCTGTTGGGCGTGACCAAGCCGGTCGTGGTCAAGGCCACCTTCCTGGGTGAAGGCAAGGACCCGTGGGGCGGCTACCGTGCTGGTTTCGAAGGCACCACCAGCATCAAGCGTTCGGACTTCGGCAAGCAGAAAGACCTGGGGCCAACCTCCGACGCGGTCGAACTGTACGTCTCGTTTGAAGGTGTCAAAGCGAAGTAACCTTCGCGCCTGACAAAAAAACGCCCCTGGTCTTGGGACCAGGGGCGTTTTTTATGTGCGCCCAGCATGGGCGCAATCTTGTGGGTGAAAGTCCCGCCGTAAGCTGACCACAGCGAACGAAGTGAAGCGCAACTGCATGAGGGCGACCGAGTGTGGGGAGGAAGCGTGGATCGAAGCCATGAGCCGATGTACAAGAACCGGATAGAAGGCGAAGCCGATCAGGGCGAGCGGGCATAAAACCGCGAAGTTCTTGTGGTCAAGGATCAGGCTGCGTAAATCCGGCGGTTGTGTGGTGAAGGATTGCGTTCTTACCTGGGGAGATCTCGCCTTGTGCCTGAAAGGGCGACGGTGCAAGCCGGAGCGAGAAGTCAGCAGAGGCCGTAGTAGTCTTTTTTTTT
>NZ_FMUZ01000023.1:0-102024 GCF_900101575.1 Pseudomonas sp. NFACC37-1
GTAAGCGTTCCATAAACCCCACCGATTTGAAGTGGGCGGCGCAGTCAGCTAGATGACGACGGCGAACAGTTCCATGGCAGTAGGGCCTCGTAATCCTCAACCGAGGACGCTGTTGGCAAGCGCTCAAGCGCGTGGCGCAGCCACGCATAAGGCTCTTGGCCGTTGGCTTTGGCTGTCTCGACCAAGCTATAAAGCTGAGCGCTGGCCTTCGCGCCTCTAGGCGTGTCGCTAAAAAGCCAGTTCTTTCTTCCGATCACGAAGGGGCGGATGGCTCGTTCGGCCCCGTTGTTGTCGATAGGCAGGTAGCCTTCCTCGACATACCGTTCAAGCTTGTCCCAGTTGTTTGCCAGGTAGGTAACTGCTTTGCCAAGTGCATTCTGCGTAGTCACATAGGGCAGCGTTTTGTGCAGCCACTCTCTGAGTTGTCCCATTACGTGGCAGCTCAAGTCCTGGCGAGCTTTTTTGCGCGCCTCATCGCTTTTCTCTTTGTAAGCGATTTCGATACCGTACAGTTTGCTGATCAGTTTCAACGCGACATCTGCCCGTCCCGTCTTGCCTTTGGGTTGCACTTTTTGTGCCTCAACGAACTTGCGACGAGCATGGGCCCAGCATCCCAGGCGCTCAATGCCAGGTTGAGCACCTAGCGCGTTGTAACCGGCGTAATCATCGGTCATGAGATAGCCACGATAGCCATCAAGCAGACGTGCAGGTACATCCTGCGCTCGGCTGGTGGAGTAGTCGAAAAGAATCACAGGCTTATCGGGCGGGCCGCCGGTTTGAACCCACATCCATGACTGGCTGCTCGGCTCTCGGTCAGGCTCTTTCAGCACCTGCACACGAGTTTCATCGCAGTGGATGACACGGCTGGCCAACAGGTTGTCGCGCATTAAATTCAGGAGTGGCTGGAAGTGCTCGCCGCACTGGATAACCCAGCGTGCCAAGGTCTGACGAGGGATATCGATGCCATGGCGACCCAGTACATTTTCAAAGCGGTGAAGTGGCAAGCCGTCCACGTATTTGGTGGTCAGCAGCATCGCCAGAACGCTTGGACTGGCCATGCTTTTTTCAATCAACTGGGCTGGTTTATCCGCAGTGACCGGCGCCGTTTCGCAGTCGCGACAGCCGTAGACTTTACGAACGTGTTTGATGACCCGAATCTGCATCGGCACGATTTCAAGTTGCTCGCTGACTTCTTCGCCAATCGCGTGTTTACGGCAGCCGCAGACGCAGCTCAGTTCATGCTCGGGAAGTTCGTGGATGACTTCGATACGTGGCAGGTCAGCAGGCAGCGGCTTGCGTTTACCCCGACGTTTGATGGGTGAGACGACCTCTTCATCAGCATCTTCGCCGGCAGGTTCGGCAACGCTTTCCGCTTCGTTGAAAAAGGCCATCTGTGGCGTAGCAGGGTCGGCCGCTTGCTCGGACTTGCGGCCAAACAAACGCTGACGTAGCAGCGCATTTTCCTCCTCCAACAAACCGACCCGCGACTGCATCTGCGCAAGCATTTGCTTGAGCAATTGGGGATCGTCGGGGAGGTTTTCGGGCATGGAGTGCATGCCCTGGATTATACCGAATCAGGCCACAAATCGCGGCGTCAAAACCTGATGAGGGCGGTTACGCCAGAGGTCAAAGCCGTCGAGCATCCAGTTGAGTTCCTGAACAGTCAGGACAATCGCCGCGTCGGTGGCATCTGGCGAAGTTTTGAATCGCTCGGACTCCAAGCGTTTTAGCCAAAGGCAGAAGCCGTTGCGCTCCCAGTACAAAATTTTCACTCGATTACGTGGCTTATTGAGGAAGACGAAGAGCACCGGGTCGAAAACGGCGACCTTGATGTCCAGCTCAACCAAGGCAGCCAGGCCGTCGATGGATTTTCGGAAGTCGACCGGCTTGGGGTACAGATACACTTTTTCGACTTTGGCGTCGGGTCGCATCATGGCGAACGGGCTCCTGAGAGAATCGGGAGCACAGCATCCGACATCAGCTTAGCGCTTTGAATGTGGGGTTCATGGAGCGCTTACATACGAAGAGCATGGCGGGGATGGTTTCAACGATGTTGGGGGTTTCGTTAAGAAAAGAATACAGTCGCCCCTTTGGGTGACGAATATAAAAAACAAAACTGGGAATCCAATGCAAAGCCTAAATGCACATTAGCATGCTGATTCAGCGCAACTCGAGACACCTTTCCTTGAAGAGATAGAACATTCATACTGACGACCACAAAGCACATTCAATACAAAAAACCAGGAACGTTCATGTCACAATCCTCCGAGCTTAGGGGTGGCGCTGGCTTCAGCTACGAAGGGCTTGTAGCCTCAACCTTTTTAGCTGCGCTATTGACCAGGGCGGGACAACGACCGCTGAATATAAGCATTAACACCGTTAAGCTTCAACAATCACCTTTTGGCTCACCGCTTGACGACATAATCATTGTTTACGACGAACCCAACGCAACGGAAATGCACATCCAAGTGAAACGCTCCTTAAGAATTAGTGCGGCAAAAACCAACAAGGACTTTCGCGAGATCATAGTAAACTCTTGGAAAACCTTTAAAGCACCAAGCAACCGAGATGGACATGACCACTACGGCGGCGCAACTGATACCATCTCAAGATCAAGTATAAGAAAATTAAGAAAAGTAACTCAAGCGGCACAACACAGCCATGACGAAGCAGTGTTTTTCTCCAGAAACAAAGAAAATGACACTGCCAGCAAAGACTTCGACGCAACAATAAAAATCATAACAACCATACTAAGCGAAGCCAAAATAAAACACACAAATCTTGAATTATTTACATTTTTGAAAAAGCTAGTCATCTTGGAATTCGATGTAATGGTTCCAGAATCGAATATCCCGTCAAATACTATAAATGAGCTCCGCCACGTTCTACAGTCCCCCGATCGCGCCCCCGACCTATGGCACCATCTAAACAGCATAGCCCGAGCCGGTGGAGGGCAATCTGCAACCTATAGCCAGGCATCTCTTAAAGCACTCCTGCATCCCTTGTTCACGTTTAAAGATCTCTCCCCCGCCGCCGCATTGGCAACGAGTAACTCTCTGGTACAAAACTTGGCGCCAGACCTAAAACCTACAACTTGCGACATCGCCATCTCATATACAAAGACACAGCACACAAGAGTAGCATTAATCGCACTAATTACTACTAATGATCCGACCGGCCTCGCACAAGAAATAAAATCTTGGAAATACAAAATAGAGAGAAGTCCATTTCTTAACTCGCAACAGAAAGCGTCAACAAAGGCTATGTCTTTGACGCAACTATTCGAAAGGCCAGAGTTAGCCAATATCGTCCTCCACGATCTCGCTACAACCAGCTTCTCCGCATACATCTATTATGGAAAAGTTTCGGAGGGAACCGAGTCGGAACCCGACATACTTAAGAACAAACTTCTGGCCACATCCTTACTTCATAGACTCAGTAAAAAAAGCGAGACGACTGAACTCATCCATTCGGAGATAGAGCGCATCCACTCATTAGTGGAGACTGCTAAAAATGACATCCAGAAAAAATATCATCGAGCACTTGACGCGCAAATTTCGAAAAACCACAACATAAATCGAAAAGAGTTAATTGAACTTGCTGACTTAACGGCCAGCATAGTCGCCGACCATCTCAACAATGAAGACCCAACATCCCCCCAAGGGTACATAGGATATATCAAATCAAGAATCCGATACGGGGAAAATATAATATCCGGAGAGAAGCATAAAAGAGATAGAAACCCTCTCGCTTAAGCCTAATTAATCATAGACCAAATTTTCTTGGCAAACTGAGGCTCAATTGAATAAGCGTAAGCCACGAGCCCTTCTAGCTGAGTTCTCGTTGGCGCTATAGAGCTACTATCCGCAGAGAATTCAAAATGCTCGTCTCCGTATTTTTTTACAAAATGAGCGATAAGTCTGAGTTTTTTCTTCATCTGCTTTGGGAGCCTTGGCCTTTCATCATCCACTACTGAAAGGCCGGTCACGAATTGGCGAGCCCCGCGATGCTGTGTATAGCAGCCTTTACCTTGCAATTCAAAACCACAACCTTTCACTACCGCTTCTATATTAGACGAGCTCGGAGGCTTATCACCGGAAAAAGTTATATTATCAGCATATCTAGTATAAACAGAGGAAGTTACGCGAGCCACCTCTAACATCTGTAGATCTAAATTTCTACACACGATATTGGATACAGCAGGACTGCATCTTGTACCTTGTAATAGACGGCCATCTATTGTCGAAACTCTAGCCAATATATGAGCCACAGAAGAATGCCCCCCTATGGTCAAGAACGCCTGCTCTACCTGGCTCTCAGTTATCGCATTAAAAAAATTCTTAATATCAGCATGAACAATAATTTTTTTTAAAAGATGGTATTGTGCGTTAGTCAAGGTCGAGCGACCATACACGAACCCCTGAACATGTTGTCCGTGCTGTACGCTATTGGCAATAATCATCGCTATAGACCGATGAAGTTGAGCAAGCCAAAACTCTTTCGCCTTATATACCTCTCGGTACTCCCCCCTTCGTCCTTTTCCTCGTTTTGCTATCCTGATGATCTGATAGTAATCAGCTTGGCAAGGCGCGTGCACATACTGCTGAATAAGCTGAGCCTTCACCCCAACGACAAGTGAAAGGTCATCCAAGGTGTGAATATCATCAATTTTGGTAGCTGTCATAAGATGGGATACATAAGATGGTGGCTGGATGGAATATGTAAGACTTCAAGTGTCGAGTACGGACTCGTACCCACGGACATTAACCGCAGTCAGTCATCCAGCCACCACTTAGAAAAATACCACGAGCAAAGCGCAAAGGGGAAGATAGTATTCGGACGATTGCTGAGGAAATTTTGCTGTCTTAGCGTTCTGTAAGACAGACGACGAATCCGACTCGTCGTTGTTTTGATACCCGAACCAGCTACGAAAACCTGCACAGAGTATCCCTCTCAGCGTTGAGCAGATCTAATGACCCAAGTCGCAATGTAATACAGATTTGAGACGGGGGCACCTGCAACAACCCAGCTGGAGAGATTCTCTCTCAGGCGAAAAATCCGAAGCGAAGCAATGCAAAGCGAGGATCCAGGTGCTCCATCGCATCTACAGGAGTTAGTGATCAACACATCCAGTCTGAACTGGAGATCGTTCAGTTGGACTTACAGCAGCCATGGGGCGCTAGATCTGCAAATTGATTCAGTCCAGCTCGTAAGCCTTTGTAGGCTGCTCAGATGCCCTAAAAATGCCCTAAACCAAACGCCAAAACGACTAAGCCCCTGAAATGTTCAACCATTTCAGGGGCTTAGTCGTATTCAATAATGGCGGAGAGATAGGGATTTGAACCCTAGGTACTGTCGCCAGTACAACGGATTTCG
Organism: Pseudomonas sp. NFACC37-1; assembly: GCF_900101575.1. Classification (NCBI taxonomy): domain Bacteria; kingdom Pseudomonadati; phylum Pseudomonadota; class Gammaproteobacteria; order Pseudomonadales; family Pseudomonadaceae; genus Pseudomonas; species Pseudomonas sp. NFACC37-1. The sequence continues at coordinate 5,377 of NZ_FMUZ01000023.1, forward strand.
AATCCGTCCCGTTCGGCCACTCCGGCATCTCTCCAGTGGCGCGCATCATACCAGCACATTTGCCGGAAGCGAACCCCCGAGCGAAATTTTTTCCGTGCTATCAGATGCTTGCGTCGATTACAGCGGTACACCCAGGCGCTGAGCGACTTCTTCGTAGGCTTCGATGACGTCACCGAGGCCCTGGCGGAAGCGGTCCTTGTCCATCTTCTTCTTGGTGTCCTTGTCCCACAGGCGGCAGCCGTCCGGGCTGAATTCGTCGCCCAGGACGATGGAGCCGTCGCTGAACACGCCGAACTCAAGCTTGAAGTCCACCAGCAACAGGCCGGCGTCGTCGAACAGCTTGGTCAGCACGTCATTGACCTTGAGGGACAATTCCTTCATGCGGGCCAGTTGCTCGGCGGTGCCCCAACCGAATGCCACGACGTGGGATTCGTTGATGAACGGGTCGCCCTTGGCGTCATCCTTCAGGAACAGCTCGAAGGTGTAGGGGTTGAGCTTCATGCCCTCTTCCACGCCCAGGCGCTTGACCAGGCTGCCGGCGGCGTAGTTACGCACGACGCATTCGACCGGGATCATGTCCAGCTTCTTGACCAGGCATTCGTTGTCGCCCAGCAGCTTGTCGAACTGGGTCGGCACGCCGGCGGCTTCGAGTTTTTGCATGATGAAGGCGTTGAACTTGTTGTTCACCATGCCCTTGCGGTCCAGCTGTTCGATGCGCTTGCCGTCGAACGCCGAAGTGTCGTTGCGAAACAGCAGGATCAAGCGGTCAGCGTCGTCGGTCTTGTAAACCGATTTGGCTTTGCCGCGGTAGAGTTCTTCACGTTTTTCCATGATGGGCTCCGCTTGCTAAGTAGTGGGCTAGGCGATATGTCGCCAGTCGAGCCCTGAATCTTGATCGGCCAGTTGCAGCCAGTCCGGGTCGCACCCGAGGGTGTCGACGAAACATTGCCGGGCCAGCTGCGGCAGGTTGTTCTTGCTGCTCAGATGGGCCAGGACCAGATGTTGCAGGCCTTGCCAGCCCAACTCGGCCACCAGGAACGCTGCCTGGTGGTTGTTCAAATGTCCGTGTTCCCCGCCAACCCGCTGCTTGAGGAAGTACGGGTAGTAACCACGGGCCAGCATGTCACGGCAGTGGTTGGACTCGATCATCAACGCATCGAGGTCCCGGTAACTGTCCATCACCCTGTCGCAATACGACCCCAGGTCGGTGAGCAGCCCGAAGCGCCGCTCGCCGTCGCTGAACACATATTGCGTCGGTTCCCGGGCATCGTGCGCCACGCTGACCACACTGATGTCCAGGCTACCGATACGCAGTGGCTCGCCACCGACCACGAAGCCGGCTGGCTCGATGGGTTTGCGCAGGCCAGCCAGTGTCCCACGACTCAGGTACACCGGCAGATTGTAGCGCCGAGACAGCAAACCCACGCCATGCACGTGATCGGCATGTTCGTGGGTTACGAGTATCGCGCTCAGTTGCGCCGGGTGCACACCCAGGCGCAACAGGCGCTTCTCGGTTTCCCGCAGGGAGAAACCACAATCGACCAACACGTACGTGCCAGCGCTGGCGACCAGCGTGCCGTTGCCCTGGCTACCGCTGCCGAGAACGGCGAAACGCATCGGATCAGCCCAGGTTATCCTGAATCACGCTCAATACCTTGCGGGCCACATCGGCCGGCGCCACGGTGTTGATGTTCTTCTCGACGGTGACCTGGACGCTTTCGCCGACCTTGCTCAGGCGAACCTGGTAACGCTCGGCGCGGGCTTCGATCTCTTCCTTGTCCGGCTTGCTGCCGAACAGGCCGCTGAAGAAGCCAGGCTTGTCGTCTTTCTTCTCGGCCTTCTCGGCGAGGTTGATGTAGTACAGGCCCAGGCTGCGGTTGATGTCCTCAACGCGCCACTCACCCTGTTCCAACGCACGACCAACACTCGACCAGGCACGGTCCAGGTCGGAGCCGACGTTGAGCACCGGGTTGCCGCTGCCGTCTTCGCTCAGGCTGACGCGGCTCGGCGCATCGAATTCCTTGGACGCCAGCATCGAGACCGAACCACCCTGCTCTGCCGTACGGCTCATGCTGGCGAGCATGTCGTCCACCAGCGCAGCGTCGAGGCCGGTGTTGACCGAACGGTTGGTGAAGGCCACGTCGGCGGTGCTGCCGGCAGGACGCTCGGCGCTGACCACATAGATTTCACTGGTGTTGCGCTGCACGCCCGGCTCGATACGCACCCGCACGCGGGTTTCGCTGTCAGCCGCGACACCGGCGGCGCTCAAGCGCTTGGCCATGGCGGCAGACAGTTCATCGGAACGCTGCCAGGTGGTGGTGAACTCGCCGGTCTGCGGGCGCTGTTCGTCCAGGCGGAAACCGTTGTCCTGGAAGAACTGGATCGCCACCGGCCAGACTTCGGCTGGCGGATGCTGGCCCATGACCCAGCTGGAATCGCCACTCTTCTGCAGGGTGTAGTCGCTGGCGTCGGCCACGGCCGACAGCGGCTGTGGACGAGGGACGACGTATTCGCCCTTGACGCTGTCGTCCGCGACGTTGCGCGGAATCGGCAGCAGCGGATCCAGGCGCTTGGCGACGTTGACGTCTTGCGGCAGTTGCATCGGTGCAGTCTGTTGCGCTTGCAGGTAATCGCTACCACGATCGCGGAAGTAACCTTCCGGCCCCCAGATCCATCCGCAGCCGCTGGTGCTGGAGATAATCAAGGCAAGTGCGGAAAGTCCGGCCATTCGCTTCATGCGTTGTACTTCCTCAATTAAACCAGGACGCCGGACTGGCGCAGGGCCTGCCGCAGCGGTTCGTGACAGGGAGTGCTCAGCCAGGTCAGTGGCAGGCGGATACCTTCGTGCATCAGGCCCATTTCGACCAAGGCCCATTTCACCGGAATCGGGTTGGCCTCGATGAACAGGTCCTTGTGCAGCGGCATCAGTTTTTCGTTGATGGCCCGAGCGGTCTCGGCGTCGCCCTTGAGCGCGGCCTCGCACAGGTCGGCCATTTCGCGCGGGGCAACGTTGGCGGTGACGGAGATGTTGCCCTTGCCACCCAGCAGGATCAGCTCGACCGCTGTCGGATCATCCCCGGACAGCACGATGAAGTCCTTGCTCACGCCATCGAGGATGGCCTTGGCGCGCTTCATGTCGCCGGTGGCTTCCTTGATGCCGATGATGTTCGGCACGGTGGACAGGCGGATCACGGTCTCGGCCTGCATGTCGCAGGAGGTGCGGCCGGGAACGTTGTAGAGAATCTGCGGGATGTCGACGGCTTCGGCGATGTGCTTGAAGTGCTGGTACAAGCCTTCCTGGGTTGGCTTGTTGTAGTACGGGACGACCAGCAGGCAGGCGTCGGCACCGGCTTCCTTGGCGTTGCGGGTCAGCTCGACGGCTTCGCGAGTCGAGTTGGCGCCAGTACCGGCGATGACGGGGATGCGACCGTTGACCTGCTTGACCACGGCGCGGATGACTTCGATGTGCTCATTGACGTCGAGGGTTGCCGACTCGCCGGTGGTACCGACGGCGACAATGGCATGGGTGCCGTTCTCAAGGTGGAAGTCCACGAGTTTGCTGAGGCTGGCCCAGTCAAGATGCCCTTGTGCATCCATGGGTGTGACCAGTGCCACCATACTGCCCGCAATCATGAAACCGCTCCTGCCGGAAAAAGAGAGCGGTAATGGTACTGGCGCCAAGATGCTTGTACAAGCGAACTACCATTCCCCTGGGCGATGGTTTTCGCTACCCTTCAGGCTTTGATCGGTACCGACAAGCTCATACGCCGGTTTCCAGCCTCCGTTTTCGACGCCACAAGCCCCGATCCCGGGTTTGTCCTGGTGCATTCCCGCTGTCGCGGAATGCAGCGCAACCCCGGGCACAAGGCTTGAGCCGTTCGTTTTCCCGGGCCGGGCGCTGTGTCGAGCGGCAAAGGTACCGACCGCTCATCGCTTTAGGAATGCTGCATGTCCACCCCCACAGTCCGCGAACAATTCCTTGTTATCAGTGCCCTTGGCGCCAACCCCATGGAGCTGACTAACGTCCTGTGCCGCGCCAGCCATGAAAATCGCTGCGCCGTCGTAACCTCACGCCTGACCCGCCATGGCGAATGCAGTGCACTCGTGCTCGAGATCTCCGGCAGCTGGGACGCCCTGGCGCGCCTGGAAGGCAGCCTGCCGGTACTGGCCAAGAAGCATGCCTTTACCGTCAACGTCGTGCGCAGCGCCGCCCTGGAGAACCGTCCCCAGGCCCTGCCCTATGTGGCCTACGTGAGCTCGGCCTACCGTCCGGACATCATCAATGAGCTGTGCCAGTTCTTCATGGACCACCACGTCGAGCTGGAGAACCTGACCTGCGACACCTATCAGGCCCCACAGACCGGCGGCACCATGCTCAACGCCACGTTCACCGTGACCCTGCCCGCCGGCACCCAGATCAGTTGGCTGCGCGATCAGTTCCTGGACTTCGCCGATGCGATGAACCTGGATGCGCTGATCGAACCGTGGCGCCCACAAAACCCAATGTAAGGAAGCATTCATGGCCGTTGCCGTCGACCAGCCGGTTACCGATTTCCAGGCGCCCGCCACCAGCGGACAGACCATCAGCCTCGCCGCCCTCAAGGGCAAGCAGGTGGTGATCTATTTCTACCCCAAGGACAGCACGCCCGGCTGCACCACCGAAGGCCAGGGCTTTCGCGATCAGTACGCGCAATTCCAGGCCGCCAACACCGAAGTGTTCGGCGTCTCCCGGGACAGCCTCAAGTCCCACGAGAATTTCAAGTGCAAGCAGGAGTTCCCGTTCGAACTGATCAGCGACAAGGACGAGGCGGTCTGCCAGCTGTTCGACGTGATCAAGCTGAAAAAGCTCTACGGCAAGGAATACCTGGGCGTTGACCGCAGCACCTTCCTGATCGACAAGAACGGCGTGCTGCGCCAGGAATGGCGTGGCGTGAAGGTGCCGGGGCATGTGGATGCGGTGTTGGCGGCGGCCCAGGCCCTCAACAAGGGCTGAAACTGTCGCTGGCTGTACTGGCGCTATCGCGAGCAAGCTCGCTCCCACAGCGGATTGGTGGTGTTAATCAATCCCGTGTGGGAGCGAGCTTGCTCGCGATGAGGCCATCCGCCTCACCCCATCGGTCAAAGCTACAACAACGGCGCGACAACCGGCTCCTTGCTCGGCCACGCATCCAGCACCGCCTTGAACAGCGTCGCCAGCGGAATCGCAAAGAACACCCCCCAGAATCCCCACAGCCCGCCAAACAGCAACACCGCACAGATGATCGCCACCGGATGCAGGTTCACCGCCTCGGAGAACAGCAGCGGCACCAGCACGTTGCCGTCCAGGGTCTGGATGATCCCGTAGACCGCCATCAGGTAAATGAACTGATCGCTCCAGCCCCACTGGAACAGCGCAATCAAGGCCACCGGCACGGTCACCACCACGGTACCGACGTAAGGCACCACCACCGAAATGCCCACCAGCAGCGCCAGCAGGGCGGCGTAATTGAGCCCCATGGTCACGAAACCGATATAGGTCACGCCGCCGCAGATGAAAATCTCAATGACTTTTCCGCGAATGTAATTGGCGATCTGCCGATTCATCTCCTGGGCCACTCGGGTGATCAGCGCCCGCTCACGAGGCAGGTAGCCACGCACCCAACGCCCGATCATTTCCCGGTCCTTGAGAAAGAAGAACACCAGGATCGGTACCAGCACCAGGTAGATCATGATGTTGACCAGAAGCGGCAGGCTGGACAGCGAGAACGTCAGCGCCCATTGGCCGAACTTGCCGATCTCGCCGCGCACCACTTCGATGGTCTGCAACACCTGCTCATCGGACACCAGGTGTGGATAACGCTCAGGCAGCAGCAATAGCAGGGACTGCCACTTGGCGAGCATCCCCGGCAACTCGTTGAACAAGGTCACCAACTGGTGCCAGAGCAACGGCACGATTACCACGATAAACACCACCAGCACGCCCATGAACAGGGCAAACACCAGCCCGACTGCCGCAGTGCCGGGCAGCCGCAAGCGCTCCAGCGTCGTGACCAGCCCCTGCATGAGATACGCCAGCACCATGCCCGCCAGCACCGGCGCCAGCATGCCGCCCAGGGTCAGCACGGCGGTAAACGCCAGGAACAACAGCACTGCCAGAACCACCGCCTCTTCATCGGAGAAGTAACGCTGAATCCAATCGCGTAACACTTTGAACATTAAAAATCCTTAAGAGACGCTATCGGTTTTTTCAGGCCTTTTTCAGCCAGTAACGGTAGACGCCATTTTCGTCTTCTTCACGCAGCAGCGTATGACCGGCCAATCGGGCGAAGGTGCGAAAGTCACGTTGCGAGCCTGCATCCGTGGCGATCACCTTGAGCACACTGCCGCTGGCCAGGCGATTGAGTTCCAGCTTGGCCTTGAGCAACGGCAACGGACAATTCAGGCCGCTGGCGTCCAGTTCGGCATCGTGGGCTACAGCATCAGTCATGGGTTCGCTCCGCGGCAGATCGTTGAGCGGCCTAGAATATCTGGTCCCGGGCCTGGTGTCCGGCTACAGTAGGGTCTTTGTCAACTAAGGCTTCGTGCATGACATTTCTGCGCCCCACCCTGCTGACGCTCGCTTGCCTGCTTGCCTCACCGGGCTTCGCCGACGACTTGCCGTCACTTGGCGATGCCAGTTCTGCCATCGTCTCGCCAGAACAGGAGCACCAACTGGGCCGCGCCTGGCTGGCCCTGCTGCGCAGCCAGGTTTCACAGCTCAACGATCCACAGCTCAAGGACTACGTCGAAACCAGCGTCTACAAGCTGGTGGAAACCAGCCAGGTCAACGACCGGCGCCTGGAGTTCATCCTGATCAACAGCCCGCAGCTCAACGCCTTCGCCGCACCGGGCGGGATCGTCGGGGTCAACGGCGGCCTGTTCCTCAACGCACAGACCGAAGGCGAATACGCCTCCGTCATGGCCCACGAACTGGCGCACTTGTCGCAGCGCCACTTCGCCCGCGGCGTCGAAGCCCAGCAACGCATGCAGGTACCGATGATGGCGGCGCTGCTGGCTGGCATCGTGATTGCCGCCGCCGGTGGCGGTGACGCCGGGATCGCGGCCATCGCCGGGACCCAGGCTGCCGCCATCCAGGAACAACGGCGCTTCTCGCGCCAGAACGAACAGGAAGCCGATCGCATCGGCATCCAGAACCTCGAGAAGGCCGGCTACGACCCGCGGTCCATGCCGACCATGTTCGAGCGCCTGATGCGCCAGTATCGGTTCGACGCCAGGCCGCCGGAATTCCTGCTGACTCACCCGGTGACCGAATCGCGGATCGCCGACACCCGCAACCGCGCCGAACAGGCCAAGCCCGGCGGCATCGAAGACAGCGTTCGCTATCAATTGATTCGCGCGCGAGTCCAGTTGATCTACGAAGAAACCCCGGGCCTGGGCGCCAAACGCTTCCGGGCGCAGCTGGATGAGAATCCGAAGAACGACGTGGCCCGCTATGGCCTGGCGATCGCGCAGATCAAGGGCGGGCAGTTGAATGACGCACGGGAGAATCTCAAGCCGTTGCTGGCCAAATCGCCCAACGAGATCATCTACAACCTCGCCCAGGTGGACCTGGACATCACCGGCAACAAACTGGCCGACGCTCAATCCCGCGTCGACCGGATGCTGAGCCAGTACCCGGGCAACTATCCGCTGAACCAGGTACGCGTCGACCTGCTGCTCAAGCAGAACCGCCCCGCCGATGCCGAGAAAGCCCTGGAAACCTTGCTCAAGTCGCGCCCGGACGATCCGGACGTCTGGTACATGGTGGCCGAGACCCGCGGGCTGTCAGGCAACATCATTGGCCTGCATCAGGCCCGTGCCGAGTACTTCGCCCTGGTGGGCGACTACCGTCAGGCCATCCAGCAACTGGACTTCGCCAAACGGCGCGCCGGCACCAATTTCCCCCTGTCGTCGCGCATCGATGCCCGCCAGCGGGAACTCATGGAGCAGGAACGCATGGTCAAGGACATGATGGGCTGAGCATTCGCCAGGCATAAAAAAACCGCCTCTTTCGAGGCGGTTTTTTTCAGCGGCTAACCGATCATTCGGCCAGCTTGAAGGTGATGAAGCTCGCACGCCCCTGACGCAGGACCCGCATCGACACCGAACGATTCTTCGGCAATGCCTTGGCAATGTCGGTGAATTCCTTGGCCGAACCGATGGCCTGGTTGTTCAGGTGCGTGATGATGTCGCCCGGCTGCAGACCGATCAACGCGGCAGGACCGTCCTGCACTTCCTTGATCACCACACCGCCCTGGAGCTCCAGGGTGCGCTTCTGCTCTTCGGTCAGCTCGGCCACGGCCACGCCCAGGCGGTTGCTGCTGCGCTCGACGCCGGACTTGGGCAGCGAATCCAGCTCCTTGCCCTCTTCAGGAATGGCCCCGACGGTCAACTCTACATTCTTGCGCTTGCCCTCGCGAATCACTTCCAGATTGGCCTTGGCGCCAGCCTTGAGGGCCCCCACCAAGTGTGGCAGGTCGGCGGACATGACGATCGGCTGACCATTCATGCTCAGGATCACGTCACCCACTTGCAGACCGCCCTTGGCAGCCGGGCCACCTTCCTGGATCTGCGCCACCAGCGCACCGGCGGGTTTATCCAGCCCGAACGACTCGGCCAGGTCCTTGTTCACTTCCTGGATCACCACGCCCAACCAGCCACGGCTGACCTTGCCTTCGCTCTTCAGTTGGTTGGAGACGTCCATGGCAACGTCGATCGGAATCGCGAAGGACACGCCCATGAAGCCGCCCGAACGGGTGTAGATCTGGGAATTGATGCCAACCACTTCACCGTTGAGGTTGAACAACGGGCCACCGGAGTTACCCGGGTTGATCGGCACGTCGGTCTGGATGAACGGCACGTAGTTTTCGTTCGGCAGGCTGCGACCGATGGCGCTGACAATACCCTGGGTCACGGTGTGGTCGAAGCCGAACGGCGAACCGATAGCCACGACCCATTGGCCGGCTTTCAGATCCTGGGATTTGCCCAGCTTGAGCACCGGCAGGTCCTTGCCTTCGATTTTCAACAGCGCCACGTCGGAACGTGGGTCGGTGCCGATCAGCTTGGCCTTGAGCTCGCTGCGGTCGGCCAGGCGTACCAGGATTTCGTCGGCATCGGCGATCACATGGTTGTTGGTCAGGATGTAGCCATCAGGTGAAATGATGAAGCCCGACCCCAGGGATTGGGCTTCACGCTGACGGCCACCGCCGGGCGAACGGGGCTGTTGTGGCATGCCACGTTCAAAGAACTCCCGCAGCATCGGCGGCAGGCCTTCCAGGTCCGGCATCTGCTGGTCCGATACACGGCGATCCGGCAGCTTCTGGGTCGTGCTGATGTTCACCACGGCGGGTGAAGCCTGCTCGACCAGTTGCGTGAAATCAGGCAATTCGACCGCCACGGCAGGAACGGCCTGGCCGAGCACAAGCACGGTGGCAAAAATGGAGAGATAGGTTTTCAAGCGTGGTATCGACATACGGCTCCCGTTACGACGAGCATGGTTAAGCGATATGGAGCAAGGAATACCAGGGAAAGATACGCCGGTATTTTTGTTCCGGGAACAGACAAGGCCAGAGCCGAGCGGCTCTGACCTATAGAAAAAAAGCTGATTTTTTGCAAATGAAAATGCTGACAGGAAGTTTCGGCATTTCGATCAAGCCCTGGCATCATCAGCCTCTCGCGCAATCGAACCACCCGCGCCGTCAGCCGGCTATTGAGTCGCGGTGACGTCGGAGCGCATGGAAAGCGCGATCCGTTCCGCCGTACCGATAGGAATCTCACCGACCACCGTGACCATCATTTCGCCCTGGGGCGTCGTGAGCCTGCGAGAGACGGCAGCCGTCGGACCGAGTTGAGTACGGGTATCGGTGGCGTTGGCACCGTTCAACGGCTCCAGGAACACCGAGAAGCGCGCCAGGCCATCGTCGTACATCAAGCTGCTGACCTGGACCTGGGTGTCCGGGTCCTTGCGCATGACACTGCTGGTCAGTTCAAAGCCGGGCGGTAACCAATCCGAGTGCCAGGCGGCTTTCACCGCAACGGCCTTGCCGGGATCCTGCGCGACAGCCTTGCATTCGGCGCTGGCTTGCAGGTCGCCGTCCGTGGGAGCGGCGACGTTCAAGCGGGTGAACTGGAAACGTTCGAGCAACTGGCCCTTGTCATTGAGCAACAAGGACTTGAGCGGCAGGCCGGTCTCTTTGTCCAGGTGCAGCTCGAAGCCATAACGATGCTGGTCCTTGGGCGTCAACGCCACGATGACCGCTTGACGGCCGGCCACGCGCGACTTGCCTATGACAGCAAGGTCATACCAATTCTTGAGTTTTTGCGGATCAAGCGCACGTGAAGTGCCGTCCGGCGTATTGCCCAACCCCGCGATCAAGGAGCCGCTGACGCATTGAGTATGCCCATCAATGCGCAGGACTTCCTGTGCCGAGCCGTCGAGCTGAAGTAACCGCTCGCGGACTTTGCCATCCTGGACGCGATGCCAGATGTTATGGGTAGAAAAACTACCGTTGCGCTCGTAAACGAAAGTGCCCTGGAAGCTCTGCTGTTGCTCGGCTTGACTCAGGCGGTTCAACCAGTCCTGAGCCTCATCGGCATGGGCTGGAATCGCACACCAGCCACCAAGCAGAAGCGTGAATAGAGGTATGGCGCGCAATGGTTTTCCTTATTAACGGTTTTCCAGGCTGGCGGCACGGGCGTAAGGCAGCGCGCTTTCGGTACCTTTGAGCGCAGCTTGCTGGGCATGCTGACGCAGGTAGTTGGGCAGACGCTGATCATGCCAGCCGGGCTGGCCTTGCAGAACACCGTTGACCATGGGGCCTGCGGTTTCCGAACCTTCGCTGTAACCGGCCAATACCGCTGGGCCCTTGACCTGTGGAGCGGCCAAGCCAGGCTGGTTGGACTGCTGCGCCATTTGCACGCCGGCAATCTCATCCTGGTTGTACAGGCGCACACCGGCCAGTACGGCAACGGTGACCGACGCGGCTACCGCCAGGCGACCCAGGCTGCGCCATGGTCCGCGTGAAGCTTTTGCCGGTACGGCTTCGTCAGCCAATGCAGCAGAAACGGCCGCGGCGATGTCCAGGCGTGGAAGCAGCAAATCCTTGTGCATGACAGCCCGGGCGATCTGGTAACGAGCCCAGGTCTCACGTGTTTCAACATCGTCGAAGGCATTCAATACCCGACGCAATTCAAGTTCGTCCGCTTCGTTGTCCATAACTGCGGACAGCGATTCCTGCAGGGCTTCACGACTCATGGCGTTCCTCTCTTGGCTGTCGCCGCTGTCTCTAGTTTTCCTGCAACAAAGGTTGCAGGGCTTTATCGATGGCCTCCCGAGCGCGGAAAATCCGGGAGCGCACGGTGCCCACAGGACATTGCATGACGCTCGCAATGTCTTCGTAACTCAGACCGTCGAACTCACGTAAAGTTAAAGCCGTACGCAAATCTTCAGGCAGTTGCTGGATGGTTCGATGGACGGTGCCTTCAATCTCATCCCGCAGCAACGCACGTTCCGGTGATTCGAGATCCTTGAGGCCATGATCGCCATCATAGAACTCGGCATCCTCAGAACTTACATCACTATCCGGCGGCCGGCGGCCGCGTGAAACCAGATAGTTTTTCGCCGTGTTGATGGCGATGCGGTAAAGCCACGTATAAAACGCGCTGTCCCCGCGGAAATTACCAAGTGCGCGGTAGGCCTTGATGAAGGCTTCCTGAGCGACATCCTGCGCTTCATGGGTGTCGTGCACGAAACGCACGATCAACCCGAGAATTTTGTGCTGGTATTTCAGCACTAGCAGATCGAAAGCTCGCTTGTCGCCGCGTTGGACCCGCTCGACCAGCTGCTGATCCTCTTCCTGGGTTAGCATGAACACTCCTCGATAAGCTCGAAGGAGGCTTGCATTACTAATTGACCGGGCTTGCAAACATAGACTCGGGCTTTTCGCAAAAGTTCTCCCCCTTCCAAGCAAGTTTCCGGCGCGCTCTGATCTCGGCACGCACGAAAAACGCAGCAGGAGATGCCCCGGCTGCGCGAATAATCTGTCATCGGGTCTGTCGGCAGCGATTTCAATCGAAATCTGGCACCAACCCGACGCTGCTCCCTTTTGCAGACAACCGTCTATTGAACGTAGGCGCTTGGCAAAAGTTCCCGCTATTTACATCGCCATCAACTGAATATCAGGCAACCATGACGTGATAAACAGCGTTCTGTCCTCGAAACGGACGCCTTTGTCGACTCAAAGCCAAGCGGATGATCCGACGAAGCGTGTCGCTTTTCTGTCACGCTGGTTTCACATTGCCATGAATGCCCGGCTATTGTGCCGATCCCCCCCTCTATATACTAGTGGGCTGCGTGGCTGCCCGACCCGTTGAAGCGGTGTCTGGCGCCAACCCCGACCCGGGTCGCCTTGAGCGGAAACCATTCGAATGAGCCAACAGTTTCAACACGATGTTCTGGTAATCGGCAGCGGAGCCGCCGGATTGAGCCTGGCGCTGACCTTGCCTGCGCATTTGCGCATCGCAGTGCTGAGCAAGGGCGACCTGGCCAACGGTTCGACCTTCTGGGCCCAGGGCGGTGTCGCCGCCGTGCTGGACGATACCGACACCATTGAATCCCATGTCGACGACACCCTCAACGCCGGCGGTGGCCTTTGCGATCCGCAAGCGGTGCGCTTCACCGTCGAGCACAGCCGGGAAGCCATCCAGTGGCTGATCGACCAGGGCGTGCCGTTTACCCGTGACGAACAATCGGGCACCGAAGACGGCGGTTTCGAGTTCCATCTGACCCGCGAAGGCGGCCATAGCCATCGGCGCATCATCCACGCGGCCGACGCCACGGGCGCGGCGATCTTCAAGACCCTGCTCGCCCAGGCGCGATTACGGCCGAACATCGAATTGCTGGAACAGCGCGTCGCGGTCGACCTGATCACCGAAAAACGCCTGGGCCTGGACGGTGACCGCTGCCTCGGCGCCTACGTGCTCAATCGCGGCACCGGCGAAGTCGACACCTACGGCGCGCGCTTCATCGTCCTGGCGTCCGGTGGCGCGGCGAAAGTCTACCTGTATACCAGCAACCCCGACGGCGCCTGCGGCGACGGCATCGCCATGGCCTGGCGTTCGGGTTGCCGGGTGGCGAACCTGGAGTTCAACCAGTTCCACCCTACCTGTCTCTATCACCCACAGGCCAAGAGCTTCCTGGTGACCGAGGCCCTGCGTGGCGAAGGAGCCCATTTGAAGCTCCCCAACGGCGAACGCTTCATGCAACGCTTCGATCCGCGTGCCGAACTGGCGCCCCGTGACATCGTCGCCCGGGCTATCGACCACGAAATGAAGCGCCTGGGTATCGATTGCGTCTACCTGGACATCAGCCACAAGCCCGAAGCGTTCATCAAGAGCCACTTCCCGACGGTGTACGAGCGCTGCCTGGAATTTTCCATAGACATCACCAAACAACCGATCCCGGTGGTGCCGGCGGCGCACTATACCTGCGGTGGCGTGATGGTCGACCAACACGGCCGCACCGACGTGCCGGGCCTGTATGCCATTGGCGAAACCAGCTTCACCGGCCTGCACGGCGCCAATCGCATGGCCAGCAATTCGCTGCTGGAATGTTTCGTCTACGCCCGCTCGGCGGCGGCTGACATTCTCGAGCAATTGCCGCAGATCGCCATTCCAACCGCCCTGCCCTCATGGGACGCCAGCCAGGTCACCGACTCGGACGAAGACGTGATCATTGCCCACAACTGGGATGAACTGCGGCGCTTCATGTGGGACTACGTGGGCATCGTGCGCACCAACAAGCGCCTGCAACGGGCACAGCACCGGGTGCGCTTGCTGCTGGATGAGATCGACGAGTTCTACAGCAACTACAAAGTCAGCCGCGACCTGATCGAGCTGCGCAACCTGGCCCAGGTGGCGGAACTGATGATTCGCTCGGCCATGGAGCGCAAGGAAAGCCGGGGGCTGCATTACACCCTCGACTACCCGAACCTGCTGCCCGAGGCGCTGGACACTATCCTGGTGCCGCCCACCTACGCCGACTGAACCTGAGCCGCACCCGCAGGCGCCGATGGACATCCGGCGCCAGCGCGTCGCGGAGCACGCACAGCGACCGGATACGCCGTTCACCCTGCAATCGGAAACGCAGCACGATGATCAGCGGCAGCGCCAGGCTATCGGGGCGCAACTGCACAGCCCGCCAGCCATCGGCCCGGCTCCAGAGCTGCCAGCCAGCGGCATTGCGACGCAGCCCCCAAAAGGCCTGGCGATGGGTCAGCACGACATGTCGAGGGATCACCCAGGCGCCATGGGCCAGGCACACGATAACGCCAAGCGCGGCACACCAGGACGCGATGGACAGCAGCAACAACGAACCCAGGGCGAACACCTGGGCCAGCAGATAGGCCGCCAGCAGTTGCCCAGAGGCCTGCCAGCGGCATTCGAAGTCATTACTTGGGTTGGACACGGTCCAGGATCATCCGGACCATGCGCTGCAACTCGGGGTCTTCGGATTCGCTACGCTCCATGAACCAGCCGAACATGTCCTGATCCTCGCATTCGAGCAGGCGGACGTAACACGCACGGTCCACTTCATTGAGATGGGGGTAAACCTCTTTCACGAACGGCACCAGCAACACGTCCAGCTCAAGCATGCCGCGGCGGCTGTGCCAGTAGAGGCGATTCAGTTCAACATCTTCGACCATGGAGCGCTCCTCAAATAGACCGCAAGTATACAGGCCTCGCCACAGCGCAACAGACGGCTTTGGTCAGGCACCACCGATCCTTTGTGAACTACCCATTTCAAGGGCGTCCCCTTATGATGTCCACCAGACTTTTTACCCTGCGATGACCCATGGCTGATTTCGCTTTTTTCTGCACCCTGTCCCACGAAGGCGTCCTTGCGGTCCGCGGCGTGGATGCCAGCAAATTCCTGCAAGGCCAATTGACCTGCAACCTCAATTACCTCAGCGACAACCGGGCCAGCCTCGGTGCCCGCTGCACGCAGAAAGGCCGGATGCAATCGAGCTTCCGCATCCTGCTCGAAGGCGACGGTGTGTTGATGGCCATGGCCACCGAACTGCTCGAACCGCAATTGGCGGACCTGAAAAAATACGCCGTGTTCTCCAAATCCAAGCTCACCGACGAAAGCGCCGCCTGGGTTCGCTTCGGCCTGGAAAATGCCGACAATGCCCTGGCTGGCCTGGGACTCGAACTGCCGAGCGACACCGACAGCGTGGTGCGCCATGAAGCCTTGATCGCCATCCGCGTTTCTCCCGGCCGCGCCGAGTTGTGGGCGCCCGCCGAACAGGCACAGGCACTGCGAACCCGCCTGGGCGCAGAACTGGCCGAGGCAGACCTGAACCCCTGGCTGCTGGGCCAGGTACGTGCCGGGATCGGCCAGGTCATGCCGACCACCCGCGAACTGTTCATCCCACAGATGCTCAACCTGCAAGCGGTCGGCGGTGTCAGCTTCAAGAAAGGCTGCTACACCGGCCAGGAAATCGTCGCCCGCATGCAATACCTGGGCAAGCTCAAGCGGCGCCTGTATCGCCTGCAACTGGACGCCAGCGAACTGCCGGAACCCGGCACGGCGCTGTTCTCCCCCACTCACGGCAGTTCCATCGGCGAAGTGGTGATTGCCGCCCGCGGCGAAGGAAACATTGAACTGCTGGCGGTATTACAGGCCGAAGCTGCAGAAGATGACAATCTGCACCTCGGTGCCTTGGAAGGCCCTCGCCTTCAATTGTTGGACCTGCCTTACGAACTGGACCGCGACCGCGAAATCCAGCGCTGATCGCAGCATTTGTGTCGCAATACCCTAGAGAACCGAAATGAGCGATTTGGCGGATAAGGTCCAACGGGATTTGGTGCAGGCCATCGATAACGATGACCTGGTTCTGCCAACATTACCGGAAGTGGCCATGCAGATTCGCCGGGCCGCCGAAGACCCGGAAATCAGCGTCAGCAACCTGAGCAAAGTGATCGGCCGCGACACGGCCCTTTCGGCACGCCTGATAAAAGTGGTCAACAGCCCGCTGCTGCGCGCCACCCAGGAAGTCACTGACCTGCACACGGCCATCACTCGACTGGGCGTCAACTACAGCAGCAACTTGGCCATTGGCCTGGTGATGGAGCAGATTTTCCACGCCCGTTCCGAGGTGGTGGAACTGAAGATGCGCGAAGTCTGGCGCAAAAGCCTGGAGATCGCCGGCGTCAGCTATGCGTTGTGTCGCGGCTACACCCAACTCAAGCCCGACCAGGCCGCATTGGGTGGGCTGGTGCATCAGATCGGCGTGCTGCCGATCCTTACCTATGCACAGGACAATAATGAACTGCTGTCGGACCCGGTCAGCCTCAACCATGTCATCGAAACGATTCACCCGGTGCTGGGGGACAAATTGCTCAGTGTCTGGGAATTTCCGGAGCGGTTGGTGAAGCTGCCGGGGCTGTACCTGGATTTCAACCGCGACTCCAAGCAAATCGATTATGTCGACCTGGTGCAGGTCGCTGCGCTGTATTGCTACAAGGACACCAACCATCCCCTGAGCAAGATTGATGTATTCGGCGTCCCAGCCTTCAAGAAACTGGGCATCGACCCGGAGAACAAGGCCCGGTGTGCGGATATCGAAGAAGCGCGGTCGATGTTCTATTAAGTCCCAGGCTGACAACCACGAAACCTGGATCTGACGCTGACCTGTGGCGAGGGGATTTATCCCCGCTGGGGCGCGAAGCGCCCCTCGCAGTCTGTTTGAACAGGCCGCAATCGCCAGTTGGGGCCGCTTCGCAGCCCAGCGGGGATAAATCCCCTCGCCACAATAGCGGGCTTAATCTGAACCAGGAATAAAGCTCACCCGCACCTTCAGCCCGCGTTCCTGCCCGTCATGCAAGGTGATCTGCGCCAGATGCGCACGGCAGATTTCGCCGACGATCGCCAACCCAAGTCCCGAGCCGGCCACTTGCTGGTTGCGCCGATAGAAGCGCTCGAACACCCGGTCCCGCTCATGCAGGGGAATACCTGGCCCATCGTCCTCGACTTCCAGGACCGCCGGTGCGGTGACCCGCAGGATCACGTTGCCGCCGGACGGCGTGTGGGCCAAGGCGTTGTCCACCAGATTGCTCAACAGCTCGTTCAACAAGGTCGGCTCGCCCCGCAGCCATACCGGCTCGTCGGCTTCCAGGGCCAACGCCACGCCTCGGGCATGGGCCAGCGGGGCCATGGCCATGCCCAGCTCACGGGCCAACTGGCTGAGATCGAGCAACTGTGCGCCGCCCTCGGCAATGGCCCGGGCGCCATTTTCCACTCGCGCCAGGGACAGCAACTGGTTGGCCAGGTGGGTCAATCGATCGGTCCCCTGAGCCGCGGTCTCCAGGGTTTCACGCCAGGTCGCCGGCTCACTGGCGCGCAACCCCAGCTCCAGGCGCGCCTTGAGCGCGGCCAGCGGCGTACGCAGTTCATGGGCGGCATCGGCGATGAACTGAGCCTGACGTTCGAACTGTCCGCGCAGGCGTTCGGTGAAATGGTTGAGGGCCCGCACCAGCGGCCATAATTCGTGCTGCACCTCCACCAACGGCAACGGCCGCAGATCGTCCGGCTGGCGCTCCTCCACTGCCGTGCGCAAGCGCTCCAATGGGCGCAACGCCGCACTGACCGCAAACCACACCAACAGCAGCGCGCCCACGGCCAGCATGCCCAGGCGCAACAGCGTGTCGGCCATCAGGCCACGGGCCATACTGACCCGCGCCTCTTCGGTCTCGGCCACACGAATTTCCGCCATGCCATTCATGTTCGGCTCGCTCACCGCCTTGAGCAGGCTCACCACCCGCACGCTCTGCCCCTGGTATTGGGCGTTATAGAAGCGCGCCAGGGCCGGGTAATCGTCCGTGCGGGGTGTTCCGGGCGGCGGACCGGGAAGGTTTTCGTAGCCGGAGATCAACTTCTTGTCGATGTCATTGACTTGGTAATAAATGCGCCCGGCACTGTCGTAGGCAAAGGTGTCCAGGGCCACGTAGGGCACATCCGCGCTGAGGCTGCCGTCGCGCTGGGACAGGCCCGCGGCGATGGTCCGGGCCGAGGCCAGAAGAGTCCGGTCATAGGCGGTGTCCGCCGCTTCGCGGCCGTTCCAGTAGGCGCTCAGGCCGCTGGCGAGCATCAGCACCACCAACAGCAACGCCAGGTTCCAGAGCAGCCGCCAGCGCAGGCTGTCGGGCTTATGCATTGCGGTTTTCCAGCAGGTAGCCCAAGCCGCGGAACGTTACGATCGCGACCGCATGGCCGTCGAGTTTCTTGCGCAGGCGATGGACGTAGATTTCGATGGCGTCCGGGCTGGCTTCTTCGTCCAGGCCGAACACCTGGGACGCCAGTTGCTCCTTGCTCATCACCCGCCCCGGCCGGGCAATCAACGCTTCCAGCACCGCTTGCTCACGGGATGTCAGGGTCAGCAATTCATCGTCGAGGGTAAAACGGCGGGTGTCCAGGTCATAGACCAGCCCGCCGCAGCGCTGCTGGCGTTCGCCGCCCAGTACGCTGCGGCGCAACAGGGCCTTGACCCGGGCCTCCAGTTCAGTGAGCTCGAATGGCTTGGCCAGGTAGTCGTCGGCACCGAGGTTGAGGCCGTGGACGCGGTCCTTGACGTCGCTGCGGGCGGTCAACATCAGCACTGGCAAAGTCTTGCCGCGAGCCCGCAGGCGCGCCAGCACCTCGAAACCGTCCATGCGCGGCAGCCCGACATCGAGCACCGCCACGGCGTATTCCTCACTGCTCAAGGCCAGGTCGGCCGCGACGCCGTCGTGCAGCACGTCCACGGTCAAACCGGTGCTCTTGAGCGCCTGGGCAACGCTTTCGGCGAGCTGCAGATGGTCTTCGACGAGCAGAACACGCATGGGTTATTCCTCGATTCAGGGATGGTCGACGCCATTCTTTGGCGCGGAGTTTACAGCCGCATCCGCCACTGTGAAGCCAAAAACACGTTGAAAGCTTTTGAAAGGTTAGCGAAAGGTTGGGCCGCTAGAGTCCTCCCACGGATGGTTTCGACTGACCGTCGCGACGCACATCGCGAACGAAAAACGCCTCGAAGCGTTTTCGCCAAATAAGAACAATAAAAGCGGAGTATTCACCATGCTGTCCCTACAGCTCCAGGCCACAATGCCTGCTCACCCTTCCCGCTTCAATCAGACCTGCGTGGCCGATGCCGCCGCTCTTCGGTCCAGCGTCTTCCTACGCCTTCAATCCCGAACTCCCTGGCAACAACCTGCGTCCGCTATCAGCGACGACCAGGCCGGGAACCCATCGACACCAAATTTGCACCACACACAACAACAACTCCTGTGGAGATAACGATGAACCTATCACTGCGTAAAGTAGCCTTGGCCGCCGGATGCCTGATGTTCGCCGGGCAGTTGCTCGCCGCTGATCCGTCCAAAGAACCCAAGCGCCCCGAATGCATCGCCCCGGCTTCCCCTGGCGGCGGCTTCGACCTGACGTGCAAGCTGGTGCAAAGCGCGCTGGTCAACCAGAAACTGCTGACCAAGCCAATGCGCGTCACCTACATGCCCGGCGGCGTCGGCGCGGTAGCCTACAACGCAGTGGTCGCCCAGCGTCCGGCCGACGCCGGCACATTAGTGGCCTGGTCCAGCGGCTCGTTGCTGAACCTGGCCCAGGGCAAGTTCGGTCGTTTCGATGAAAGCGCCGTGCGTTGGTTGGCCGCCGTCGGCACCAGCTATGGCGCCATCGCGGTGAAAAGCGATTCGCCCTACAAGAACCTCGACGATCTGGTACAGGCTCTGAAGAAAGATCCGGGCTCGGTGGTCATCGGTTCCGGCGGCACCGTCGGCAGCCAGGACTGGATGCAGACCGCCCTGATCGCCAAGGCCGCCGGCATCAACCCCCGCGACCTGCGTTACGTAGCCCTCGAAGGCGGCGGCGAGATCGCCACCGCGCTGCTCGGCGGCCACATCCAGGTCGGCAGTACCGACATTTCCGACTCCATGCCCCACATCCAGAGCGGCGACATGCGCCTGCTGGCGGTGTTTGCCGAGAAGCGCATCGACGAGCCGGAGATGAAAAACATCCCCACCGCCCGCGAGCAAGGCTATGACATTGTCTGGCCGGTGGTCCGCGGCTTCTACCTCGGGCCAA
This sequence comes from Pseudomonas sp. NFACC37-1, assembly GCF_900101575.1. Classification (NCBI taxonomy): domain Bacteria; kingdom Pseudomonadati; phylum Pseudomonadota; class Gammaproteobacteria; order Pseudomonadales; family Pseudomonadaceae; genus Pseudomonas; species Pseudomonas sp. NFACC37-1. The sequence continues at coordinate 25,529 of NZ_FMUZ01000023.1, forward strand.
AAGTCAGCGATGAAGACTACGCCTGGTGGAAAGATGCATTCGACAAGCTGCTGGCTTCCGAAGAGTTCGCCAAGCTGCGCGACCAGCGTGAGCTGTTCCCGTTTGCCATGACCGGCCCGGAGCTGGACACCTACGTCAAGAAGCAAGTGGCTGATTACAAGGTGCTGGCCAAAGAGTTCGGCCTGATCCAGTAACCGTCTCTGTTCGCGTGGCGGCGCTGGCATCACCGGCGCCGCCCAGGAGTTAGTCATGCTCACCATCCAACGTATTTTTGCCGCGGTGCTGCTGCTGGTTTGCATCGGCCTCGCGCTGATGGCCTGGCCTTATCAGGCCGCCTTTTCCTACGAACCGGTCGGTCCGCGCGCCTTTCCCTTGCTGATGCTGGGGCTGATGGGCCTGGCGCTGTTGTACATGCTGTTTCGTCCGACCCCCATCGTGCACAGCGATGAAGACCCGCAACTGGACCGTGAAACCCTGCAGAAGATCGGCATCTGTGTGGCGCTGTTGCTGGTATTCGCCGGGACCTTCGAACCCCTGGGCTTCATTGTCGCCAGCATCCTGATCGGCGTGCCGATGGCGCGCCTGTATGGCGGGCGCTGGGTGCCGAGCGTGGTGATCATCAGCCTGATGGCCATCGGTCTTTATCTGTTGTTCGACAAGCTGATGGACGTGCCGCTGCCCCTGGGCCTGCTCGACGTCCTGGAGAATTGATATGGATACCCTGAATTATCTCGGCCAGGGTTTTGGCGTTGCACTGACCCCCTACAACCTCGTCACCGCCTTGACCGGTACGCTGATCGGCACGGTGGTCGGCCTGCTGCCGGGCCTGGGCCCGATCAACGGTGTAGCGCTGCTGATCCCGATCGCCTTCGCCCTGGGCCTGCCGCCGGAGTCGGCGCTGATCCTGTTGGCGGCGGTGTACCTGGGTTGCGAATACGGCGGGCGCATCAGCTCGATCCTGCTCAACATCCCGGGGGAAGCCTCCACCGTGATGACCACCCTCGACGGCTACCCGATGGCTCGCCAGGGCCTGGCCGGGGTGGCGTTATCGCTGTCGGCGTGGAGTTCGTTCATCGGCGCGTTCATCGCCACCTGCGGCATGGTGCTGTTCGCGCCGCTACTGGCCAAATGGGCAATTGCGTTCGGACCGGCGGAATATTTCGTCCTGATGGTGTTCGCCATTGTCTGCCTCGGCGGCATGGCCGGCGACCGACCGCTCAAGACGTTCATTGCGGCGCTGATCGGTCTGTTCCTGTCCAGTGTCGGGATCGATGCCAACAGCGGCGTCTACCGCTTCACCGGTGACAACATCCACCTGACCGACGGCATCCAGTTCGTCGTGCTGGTGCTGGGGTTGTTCTCCATCAGCGAAATCCTGTTGCTGCTGGAGAAAACCCATCGCGGCCAGGAAGCGGTGGAAGCCACTGGGCGGATGATGTTCAACTTCAAGGAAGCGGCGTCGGTCTTCGTCGTGAACCTGCGTTGCGGCGTGCTCGGCTTCATCATGGGCGTGTTGCCGGGTGCCGGGGCGACCCTGGCCAGTGCCGTGGCCTACATGACCGAGAAGCGCATCGCCGGTGCCAGTGGCAAGTTCGGCCAGGGTGACAAACGCGGCCTCGCTGCTCCGGAAACCGCCATTGGCGGCGCAGCCTGCGGGGCGCTGGTGCCGATGCTGACCCTCGGTGTTCCCGGCTCGGGCACCACGGCGGTGATGATCGGCGCACTGTCGCTGTACAACATCACGCCGGGGCCGCTGCTGTTCCAGCAACAGCCGGACATTGTCTGGGGCCTGATCGCCTCGTTGTTCGTCGCCAATATCATGTTGGTGATCCTCAATATCCCGATGATCCGCATCTTCACCCGCATCCTGGCCGTGCCGAACTGGGCATTGGTACCGGTCATCGCGATCATCACCGGCATCGGCGTCTATGCGGTGCATGCGACGACGTTCGACCTGTTCCTGATGATCGGCATTGGTATCTTCGGCTACATCCTGCGCAAGCTGGATTTCCCGCTGTCGCCGGTCCTGCTGGGCTTCATCCTCGGCGGCCTGATGGAGCAGAACCTGCGTCGTGCGCTGTCGATCTCCAACGGTGCGCTGGAAATCCTCTGGTCGAGCCCGATCACCTTCGGCTGCTGGATCCTGACGGCGATCATGCTGTTCATGCCATTGCTGCGGATCTGGCGTCGCCGCGCCGCACAACGTCGCGCCCTGGCCAATGTCTGAAGCGACTTTCAAACAATGGTGGGGAACACCGCTGGTCGGTCTGGCCGGCGGTTACCTGGCCAGCCTGATCGGCTGGCCTTTGCCCTGGATGGTCGGCTCGTTGCTGGCGATCATCCTGGTGCGCTGCCTGACGCCGTGGCAATTGGCGGAAATCCCCGGCGGCCGCAAATGCGGCCAATGGGTGGTGGGCATCGGAATCGGCCTGCACTTCACCCCTGTGGTGATGGAACAGGTCCTGAGCCACTTCGGACTGATTTTCTTCGGCGCGCTGATCACCAGCGTGTCCAGCGTGGTAAGTGTCTGGCTGATGCGTCGCACCGGCGAGGACCGTGCTACCGCGTTTTTCTCGAGCATGCCCGGCGGCTCCGGTGAAATGGTCAACCTCGGTGCCCGCAACGGCGCGGACCTGAGCCGTGTCGCCGCGGGCCAGAGCTTGCGGGTGCTGGTGGTGGTGCTGTGCGTGCCGGCGGCCTTCAAGTATCTGCTGGGCGAAGCCCCCCCGGCGCAGCATGCCACCACGGTGGACTGGCTGTGGCTGGCGCTCCTGTTTCCGGCGGGCGCCCTGCTCGCCTGGGTCTGGGAGCGCTTGCGCCAACCCAATCCCTGGTTGTTCGGGCCGTTACTGGTGAGCGCGGCGGTGAGCGTCGGTTGGGACCTGCACATCGGCCTGCCCAACGGCGCCAGCCAGGTCGGCCAATGGCTGATCGGCAGCGGGCTGGGTTGTCATTTCAACCGGCAGTTCTTTCGTCGAGCACCGTCGTTCATGGGCCGCACGTTGGTTGGCACGGTGTTGACGATGCTGATCGCCACGCTTGCAGCCCTAGGCTTGAGCACCTTGACCCATCTGGATCTGCGTTCGTTGACGCTGGGCATGATGCCCGGCGGCATCGCGGAAATGAGCCTGACGGCGGAGACATTGCAACTGTCGGTGCCATTGGTGACAGCGTTGCAGGTGATGCGGTTGCTGTTCGTGCTGTTTCTGGCGGAGCCGTTGTTCAGGTATTGGATGCGACGGCCATAACCCTGTAGGAGCTGCCGAAGGCTGCGACCCTTTGATCTTTCATTTGAGATTCAACTGGCAGTGAAAAGATCGCAGGCTGCGCCAGCTCCTACATGGGTCACCGGCCATTAAAGCGGCGGCAACCGCCAATCGATCGGCGTCTCGCCCTGCTGCTGGAGAAACTTGTTGGTCCGGCTGAAGTGCCCGCAGCCGATGAAACCTCGGTGGGCAGACAGCGGTGACGGGTGGACCGAAGTCAGCACCAAATGCTTGGTCGCATCGATCAGCTTCTGCTTGCTCTGGGCATGAGCCCCCCACAACAGGAACACCAAGTGCGGCTGGTGTTCGCTGACGACTTCAATGATCCTGTCGGTAAAGTGCTGCCAACCTTTTTTGGCGTGGGCGTTGGCGTTGGCGCGCTCCACGGTCAGGGTCGTGTTGAGCAGCAATACGCCCTGGTCGGCCCAGCTTTGCAGGTAGCCGTGATTCGGGATGTCGATGTTCAGGTCGCGCTTCAATTCCTTGTAGATGTTCACCAGGGACGGCGGTGTCGGCACGCCCGGCTGAACCGAGAAGCACAAGCCATGGGCCTGGCCTGGACCGTGGTAAGGATCCTGGCCGAGAATCACCACCTTGACCTTATCCAGCGGCGTGGAATTGAGGGCGTTGAAAATCAGTGGGGCCGGCGGATAGATCTCCTTGCCAGCGGCGTATTCACTGCGTAGGAACTCACGCAACTCCGCCATGTAGGGCTGGTCGAACTCGGCACGCAGTGCCTGCTTCCAGCTCGGTTCGAGTTTGATACGGTCGTCAGCAGTCATGGTTGCATCCGGTAAAAACAATGGGCGCACCCTAGGAAAGCCTACAGGGCTTGTCAATTGATCTGACGCAGAACCGGCACTTTCCTACATAGCGGTCATACTGAACATTCAAATTTCTGATCGAGGTCACGATGAATTTGCACTTCGAAGAGCTCACCGGCATCGACGGTGCCCGCATCGGCATCGCCACCCTGGATGCCGAAAAATCCCTGAACGCCCTGTCCTTGCCGATGATCAACGCGTTGCGTGATCGCCTCGATGCCTGGGCTCGGGAACCGCAGGTCGTTTGTGTGCTGTTGCGTGGCAATGGCGCCAAGGCCTTCTGCGCTGGCGGTGAAGTGCGCAGCCTGGTGGAGGCCTGCCGCGCTCATCCCGGCGAAGTACCGCCGTTGGCGGCACAATTCTTCGCGGCGGAATACCGCTTGGACTTCAACCTGCACACCTACCCCAAACCCTTGCTGTGCTGGGGCCACGGTTATGTACTGGGCGGCGGCATGGGGCTGCTGCAAGGCGCCAGTACCCGCATCGTCACGCCAAGCAGCCGCCTGGCCATGCCGGAAATCAGCATCGGCCTGTACCCGGATGTCGGCGCCAGTTGGTTCTTGTCACGCTTGCCCGGCAAGCTCGGGCTGTTTCTCGGCCTGACCGGCGCTCACATGAATGCCCGGGACGCCATCGACCTGGGCCTGGCCGACCGCTTCTTGCTGGATGAACAACAGGACGACCTGATCGAAGGCCTGCTGCAACTCAACTGGCAGGAGCAGACCGAAATGCAACTCAACAGCCTGCTCAAGGCCTTGCAGCAGGAAGCCGTCGCACAACTGCCCGAAGCCCAATGGCTGCCGCGGCGGCCGAAAATCGATGAGTGGCTGGATGTCAGCGATGTGCGCTGCGCCTGGAAAGCCCTCAGCCTGTTGGTGGAGCACCCTGATCCCCTGATCGCCCGGGCCGCCAAGACCATGACCGAAGGCTCGCCGTTGACCGCTCATCTGGTCTGGGAGCAGATCGCCCGGGCTCGGCATTTGTCCCTGGCCGGCGTGTTCCGGATGGAATACACCTTGAGCCTCAACTGCTGCCGTCATCCGGAATTCAGCGAAGGCGTGCGGGCGCGATTGATCGACAAGGATCACAAGCCGCGCTGGCATTGGCCGGACATCAACCATGTGCCTGAAGCGGCGGTCGAGGCGCACTTTCACAAGGCGTGGGAAGGGCGGCATCCGTTGGCGGATTTGTCCAACGAGTGAATGGCCTGAATGATCTCCTGTGGGAGCGGGCTTGCTCGCGAAAGCAATGGAGCAGCTTGCATCAATGTTGAATGTGCCGCCGCCTTCGCGGGCAAGCCCGCTCCCACAGGTCGTTTTATGGCAGGCACAAAAAAGCGGCGCTTTATGCGCCGCTTTCTGTTGCCTGGAATCAGCGGTGACCGCCCCTTCCGTCATGACCACCGCGTCCCCGATGGTCACGCCCGCCTCGACCCCGTCGGTCATCATTCCAACCGCCCCGGTCACGGCCGTCCCAGCCACCCCGATGTGGATAAGGCCGATACGCCGCTCGTGGTGGCGAGTAATAGCGTGGGCCTTGCTGGTAGTAGCGCGGCGGCGAGTAATAGCGTGGCGCCGGTTGGTAATACCGCGGGGCGTAATAACCACGCGGTGCCGAATAGTAGCTCCCGCCACCGTAGTAGACCGGTGCCGGTGAGGTGTAGACCTCGGAACGGTAGTAGCTCGAGTCTCCGTCGTAATAAGGCACGCATGCCGAAAGAGTCAAACCGAGAAACGCAATGAGGAGCAGTCGTCGATACATGGCGGCCTCCTGGACCGCGAATGAGCCACATCAGCGACGCTGAGGGGCGGCAGTCATCTATTGGGTGACTGACGATTAATCTGACAGCGAAATCGGAATCTGGTGCGACCTAGCAATAACTAGAAACATGTAGCGCTTTGCCCCCTTACAGTGCGCCGCGGCACCACAACCTGGCATAAATCCATACTCTCTCATCCCTTTCCACCCCCCGCCCTCTCTGGCCCGGGCCTTCAGCGGACTTGGCACGGCTCTCGCTTTAACAAACTCCGTGCAGGAGTCATCACAGGTTCGCGGCACCACAATTTGCAATGGCTGACTAGGGTTCCGGCTCGCTTCTGGCGAGTGGCTGGTCCGAGAGTTGGCGACCTCCAGTTGAGGTTACACGGCGGGACAAAAGCCCGGGAGACAAGCCACCGTTCGCGGTGCCGCGTTGCTCCTGTCCGCCCTTGATCAACTGGAGAACCACCATGCTCAAGCTTCGTCTGTCCGCCCTGATCCTCGCCGCCCTCTCGGCCCTCGTGAGCTTTTCATCCGCCGCCGCACAAAAAGACCACTTCAGCGTCTGCTGGACCATTTACGCCGGCTGGATGCCCTGGGAATACGCCGGCAGCCAAGGCATCGTCGACAAATGGGCGAAAAAATACGGCATCAAGATCGATATCGTGCAGCTCAACGATTACGTTGAATCCATCAATCAGTACACCGCCGGTCAGTTCGACGGCTGCACCATGACCAACATGGACGCCCTGACCATTCCCGCCGCCGGTGGCGTGGACAGCACCGCGCTGATCGTCAGCGATTTCTCCAACGGCAACGACGGCATCGTCCTCAAGGGTGAAGGCAAGAAAGTGGCCGACCTCAAGGGCATGGACGTCAATCTGGTGGAACTGTCGGTGTCCCATTACCTGCTGGCCCGCGCCCTGGATTCGGTAGGCCTCGCCGAAAAAGACCTGAAAGTCGTCAACACCTCCGACGCCGACATCTCCGCCGCGTTCAACACCGATCAGGTCAAGGCCGTCACCACGTGGAACCCGATGCTCTCGGACATCAAGGCCCAGCCCGGCGTGAGCGAAGTGTTCAACTCCAGCCAGGTCCCTGGCGAGATCATGGACATGATGGTGGTCAACACCCAGACCCTGCAGGACAACCCGGCCCTAGGCAAAGCGTTGACCGGCGCCTGGTTCGAAGTGGTGGCGCTGATGAATGCGAAAAACCCAGCCAGCCAGGCCGCGTTGGAACACATGGCCAAAGCCTCGGGCACCGACCTCAAAGGTTTCCAGTCGCAACTGGACACCACCAAGTTGTTCGCCACGCCCAAAGAAGCTCTCGGTTTCGCCACCAGCGAACAACTGCCCGCCACCATGGGCAAGGTGGCCGAATTCTCGTTCCAGCACGGCTTGCTGGGCGAAGGCGCCAAGGACGCCGACGCAGTCGGCATGGCCTTCGCCAATGGCGTGACCCGCGGCGACAAGGCCAATCTCAAGCTGCGCTTTGACCCGACCTACGTACAGCTGGCCGCCGACGCCAAGCTGTAAACCGGAGGACCTGGCATGCGCCTGATCAACCGCTACCCGGATCGTCCCAGCCGCTTGTTGCTGGTGATCCTGCCCTTCGCGCTGGTGTTGTTCGCCTACTTCATGGGCTCGGCCGAACGGTTGACGGACAACCCCAACGACAAGCTGCTGCCCAGCGCCGTGCAGATGGCCGATGCGGTCAAGCGCCTGGCCTTCACCGCTGACGCCCGCAGCGGTGAATACCTGCTCTGGCAGGACACCGCCTCAAGCCTGCGCCGGTTGGCCATCGGCCTGGGCATCAGCGCCCTGGCCGGACTGTGCCTGGGCATTGCCGCCGGCACGTTGCCGCTGTTGGGTGCGCCGTTATCGCCGCTGCTCACCGTGGTGTCGATGGTGCCACCGCTGGCTATCCTGCCGATCCTGTTCATTGTCTTCGGCCTGGGAGAGTTGTCGAAAGTGATGCTGATCGTCATCGGCATCACACCGTGCCTGGCCCGGGACCTGGAACAGCGCGCCCGGGAAATTCCGCCCGAGCTGCTGATCAAGGCCCAGACCCTCGGCGCTTCGACCTGGACCCTGATGCTGCGGGTGGTGCTGCCGCAACTGCTGCCGCGCCTGTTGATTTCCCTGCGACTGATGCTCGGTTCGGCCTGGCTGTTTCTGATCGCCGCCGAAGCCATCGCCTCTACCGATGGGCTGGGCTATCGGATTTTCCTGGTGCGCCGTTACCTGGCGATGGACGTGATCTTGCCGTACGTGGTGTGGATCACCCTGCTCGCCTGGCTGATGGACTGGGGCCTCAAGCGCCTGACCCGGCAAGCGTTCCCCTGGTATGAGGGAGCAAAGGCATGAGCTTCATTACTGTGAACAACGTCTGGCAGCAGTACGCCGATCAGGTGGTGCTTGAGCGCTTGAACCTGGAGGTCGCCGAGGGTGAGTTCTGCACCCTGGTGGGGGCGTCGGGTTGCGGCAAGTCGACCTTCCTGCGCTTGCTGCTGGGCCAGGAGCGCGCCAGTCGCGGACAGATTCTCCTGGACGGCGAACCCTTGGCCGGCGAGCCGGATGCCAGCCGGGGCGTGGTGTTCCAGCGTTACTCGGTGTTCCCGCACCTGACCGTGCTGGACAACGTGGCCCTGGGCCTGGAACTGCCGCGCTCGCCGCTGCTGGGCCGCCTGTTCGGCGGCGCCAAGCGCCAGGCCCGGGAAGAAGCCGCGCAACTGCTGGACAAGGTCGGCCTGGGCCATGCGCTGGATAAATACCCGGCGCAACTGTCCGGGGGTATGCAGCAGCGACTGGCCATCGCCCAGGCACTGATCATGAAGCCGCGGGTCCTGCTGCTGGACGAACCCTTCGGCGCCCTCGACCCGGGCATTCGAAAAGACATGCACGCCTTGTTGCTGGCGTTGTGGCGCGAAACCCGCCTGACGGTGTTCATGGTCACCCATGACCTGTCCGAAGGTTTCAGCCTCGGCACGCGCCTGCTGGTGTTCGACAAAGTCCGTGTCGATCCCCACGCCCCTGGCGCCTATGGCGCACGCATCACCTACGACATTCCATTGAACAGCGACCGCCGCACCGTCCGTGCCGCCGTCGACGCCCTGCCCGCCGAACTGGCCGGCACATTGCGTATCGCTTGAAAGGAGTTTTTCCATGCCCGACTCGACCCGCTTGTTTGCGCCCTTCGCCGAAGAACTGCTGCCCGGCGGCGGCCACCGCTCGTTCGTGCTCAAGCGCGGCCAGCTGCTGCGCCTGACCGATCTGCGCGGCGGGGCCAACGTGAGCCTGACGCTACTCAATGCCAACGAGAAAACCGAACGCCTGAACCTGCCTGATAGCCTCAAATGCCAACACACCGCCAAGCTCACCGCCGGCCACTGCCTCTACTCGGACATGGGCCGGGTGCTGGCGGCCATCACCGCCGACACCTGTGGCTGGAGCGACAGCCTGGGCGGCGTGCTCTGCGCCGAGGAAGTCGCGCAAAAATACGGTCAGGGCCGCTACCAGGAACTGCGCAACGGCTTCTTTCGCAACGGCACCGACAACCTGTTGGTGGAACTGGGCAAATGGGGCCTGGGCCTGTCCGACCTGCTGATGACCCTCAACCTGTTCAGCCGGGTCGATGTCGATGAGGCGGGAAGCTTTCACTTCGTGGAGGGCAATTCCCTGACCGGCGACTACATCGAGCTGTACGCGCCGATGGACACCCTGGTGGTGCTGACCGCGCTGCAACACCCGATGGACCCGAACCCGCAATACGCCCCGCAACCGATCAAGCTCAGCTGGATGAATGCCGACGCCAGCGTCGCCGAGCACTGCCGCCTTTCGCGCCCGGAAAACCAGCGCGGCTTTATCAACACCGACCGCCTGTTCGCCTGAGGATCGCTGCCATGTCACTCGCCATCGCCACCGCACACAAGCAACCCGATACCGCCGTCTACCGTGCCACGATTCCCGCCGGGGAACCCTGGCTGGTGGAGGTCAAGGCGGGCCAGACCTTGCGCATCCTCGACCTGGAAGGCAACCAGGCGGTCGATACGCTGTTCTACAGCCTGGCCAACCCCAAGGAACGCTACGACGTACAGCGCACACTGCGTCGGCAAAACAGCGTTTATTTGAGCACCGGCAGCGTGCTCTATTCGAACCTCGGCCACCCGATGCTGACCATCGTCGAAGACACCTGTGGACGCCACGACACCCTCGGCGGCGCCTGCGCCCAGGAAAGCAACACCGTGCGCTACGCCCTGGAAAAACGCTACATGCACAGCTGCCGTGACAATTACCTGCGGGCCTGCGCCCACGATGGTCGCCTGGGCAAGGGCGATATCGGGCCGAACATCAACTTCTTCATGAACGTGCCGGTCACCGCCGACGGCGGCCTGACCTTCGAAGACGGGATCTCGGCGCCAGGCAAATACGTCGACCTGCGGGCCGAGATGGACGTGATCGTGCTGATCTCCAACTGCCCGCAACTGAATAACCCCTGCAACGCCTATAACCCCACGCCTGCGGAGCTTTTGATATGGAACTGAAACTCATCCGCTTGCGTCGCTGGCTGTTTGCGTTGTGCCAGAGCCGGTCGGGGCAGTGCATCAAATAAACACAGATTCATGAACACCCTCAATGCCCTGTGGGAGCGGGCTTGCTCGCGAAAGCGGTGGGTCAGTTGGCGGCGATGTCGGATGTGCCGATGTCTTCGCGAGCAAGCCCGCTCCCACAGGTATCAATGGTGCTTTTGAACTTGATTATTTCGCCGCCTGGGACGACCCCGGCGGCCATCGAAAACTGCGGGACGGCCCGCATCCCAGTTCAGGCAGCACTCATGCCTGAGGGGGCAATGCCATGTTCGAAAAAATCCTCATCGCCAACCGTGGCGCCATCGCTTGCCGCATCCTGCGGACCTTGGGCGAACTGAAGGTCCACGGCGTGGCGGTGTATTCCCAAGCCGACGCCGCCAGCCTGCATATCCTGCAGGCCGACGAAGCCCACAGCCTGGGCGAAGGCGCGGCGGCCAATACGTATCTGGCGGTGGACAAGCTCCTGGCGATTGCCAAAAGCAGCGGCGCGACGGCGATTCATCCCGGCTACGGTTTTCTCTCGGAAAACGCAGCCTTCGCCGAAGCCTGCGAAGCGGCCGGGATCGCCTTCATTGGTCCGACGCCACAACAACTGCGCGTGTTCGGTCTCAAGCACACCGCCCGAGACTTGGCGCGCCGGCACGGCGTGCCCCTGCTCGAAGGCACCGAACTGCTCGACAGCCTCGACACCGCACTGTTGGCCGGAGCCCGGATTGGCTATCCGGTGATGCTCAAAAGCACAGCCGGCGGTGGCGGCATCGGCATGCGTGTGTGTCGCAGCGCCGCCGAGCTGAGCGAATCCTTCGAAGCGGTCAAGCGCCTGGGTCAGAACAACTTCAGCGACGCCGGCGTATTCATCGAGAAGTACATCGAACGCGCGCGGCATCTGGAGGTGCAGGTGTTCGGCGATGGCCAGGGCCAGGTGATCGCCCTGGGCGTGCGCGACTGCTCGGTGCAACGGCGCAACCAGAAAGTCATCGAGGAAACGCCGGCCCCCAACCTGCCCGAGGGCATGGCCGACGAACTCTGCGCAGCGGCGATCCAACTGGCCCGGGCGGTGAACTACCGCAGCGCCGGCACCGTGGAATTCGTGTTCGACAGCGACGCCGGGCGCTTCTATTTCCTGGAAGTGAACACCCGCCTGCAAGTGGAGCACGGTGTCACCGAACAGGTGTGGGGCGTGGACCTGGTGCGCTGGATGGTGCAACTGGCCGCAGGAGAACTGCCGCCACTGAACGAATTGAGCGAGGGTTTAAAAGCCGAGGGGCACGCGATCCAGGCCCGCTTGTATGCCGAGGATCCAGGCCGGGACTTCCAGCCAAGCCCTGGGCTTTTGACCGCCGTGAAATTCCCCGAGGCCGACGGCAAACAGTTGCGCATCGACACCTGGGTCGAGGCCGGTTGCCAGATCCCGCCCTACTTCGACCCGATGATCGCCAAGGTCATTCGCTGGGCGCCAACCCGCGAGCAGGCCCGCCTGGGCTTGCACCAAGCGCTGGACGAAAGCCTGCTGTACGGCGTCGAAACCAATCGCGACTACCTGCAACAGATTCTCCTCGATGCACCGTTTGCCAACGGCCAGCCCTGGACCCGCTGCCTGGACGCGTTGGTCTACCGTGCCCACACCGTTGAAGTGCTCAGCCCCGGCACCCAGACCAGTGTCCAGGACTATCCCGGCCGCCTCGGTTATTGGGCGGTGGGGGTGCCGCCGTCAGGACCGATGGACAGCCGTTCGTTGCGCCTGGGCAATCGCCTGCTGGGCAATGAAGAAGGTGCGGCGGCATTGGAGATCACCATGAACGGGCCGCTGCTGCGTTTCAACTGCGATGCCCGGGTGGCGGTGACCGGTGCGGTGATTGCCCTCACGCTCGACGGTGAAGCCGTACCGATGAACACCCCGTTGTCGATCGCTGCCGGCGCCACCCTCGCCATCGGCAATATTTCCGGTGCCGGGGCGCGCAGCTACCTGTGCCTGCAGGGTGGCGTACAAGTACCGGATTACCTGGGCAGCAAAAGCACGTTTACCCTCGGTCAGTTCGGCGGCCATGGCGGACGGGCATTGTGTACCGGCGACGTGTTGCATCTGGTGCCGCTGGATGAGCACACGACGCTGCCGCCAACGAGCGCACCGATCCTGGAACTGCCGAGCGTGCGCCTGATCCGCGTGATCTACGGCCCCCACGGCGCGCCCGAATACTTCACCGAGCGCTACATCCAGACGTTCTTCGACACCGCCTGGGAAGTGCACTTCAACTCCAGCCGCACCGGCGTCCGACTGATCGGGCCGAAACCTGAATGGGTTCGCGCCGACGGTGGCGAGGCCGGGCTGCATCCTTCCAACATCCATGACAACCCCTACGCCATCGGCGCCGTGGACTTCACCGGCGACATGCCCGTCATCCTCGGCCCCGACGGCCCGAGCCTGGGCGGTTTCGTCTGCCCGGTGACGGTGATCGAAGCGGATCTCTGGCAGTTGGGGCAACTCAAGGCTGGGGACAAGGTGCGGTTTGTGCCGGTGGACCTGAAGACAGCCCGCTCACTTGCCTTGGAATACGCTAACTGTGGGAGCGGGCTTGCTCGCGAAAGCGGTCTGTCTGATACATCAATGCTGAATGTGCCATCGCTTTCGCGAGCAAGCCCGCTCCCACAGGGGATGGTGTCGCCTGTGGTATTGGATATCGGCCAGGACGATACCCGGATGGTGGCGAGATTAGCCGGCGACACCCACCTGCTGCTGGAAATCGGCGCCCCCGAACTGGACTTGGTGCTGCGCTTTCGCGCCCATGCCTTGATGCAGGCTTTGGAACACAAACAATTGCACGGTGTGATCGACCTGACGCCGGGCATTCGCTCGCTGCAAGTGCACTATCAACCCGAACAACTGCCCCTGGCCGATCTACTGAGCATCGTCGCCGGCGAGTGGGACGCCGTGTGCGCCGCCCAGGACCTGCAAGTACCGTCGCGCATCGTCCACCTGCCGCTGTCCTGGGATGACCCGGCCTGTCAGCTGGCCATTGAAAAATACATGACCACCGTGCGCAAGGACGCGCCCTGGTGCCCGAGCAACCTGGAGTTCATTCGACGCATCAACGACCTGCCCAACCTCGACGAGGTGCAACGCACGGTGTTTGACGCCAGCTACCTGGTCATGGGCCTGGGGGACGTCTACCTCGGCGCGCCGGTCGCCACACCGCTCGACCCTCGCCATCGACTGGTGACCACCAAATACAACCCGGCCCGGACCTGGACCGCGGAAAACTCGGTGGGCATCGGCGGCGCCTACATGTGCGTGTACGGCATGGAAGGGCCTGGCGGCTATCAGTTCGTCGGGCGCACATTGCAGATGTGGAACCGTTATCGGGAGGTCGCCGCATTCGACGGCAAACCCTGGTTGCTGCGGTTCTTCGATCAGATCCGCTTCTACCCGGTCAGCGCCGATGAGTTGCTGCACATCCGCCGCGAATTCCCCCTGGGCCGCTTCGACCTGGAGATCGAGCATAGCCAGCTCAACCTCGCTGACTACCAGCGTTTCCTGGTGCAGGAAGCGAACAGCATCGCCGCGTTCCGCCGCCAGCAACAAAGTGCCTTCGAGGCCGAGCGCGAGCGTTGGATCGCCAGTGGCCAGGCACATTTCGACAGTGAAGAACCGGCCATCGCGCCGAGCGAAGATTCGCTGCTGACCGAAGGTCAACTGAGCGTCGACAGCCACATCGCTGGCAACCTCTGGCAAGTCCAGGTCGACGTTGGCACGCGGGTGGCCGCCGGTGATGTGCTGGTCATCCTGGAGTCGATGAAGATGGAAATTCCGCTGCTGGCACCCGTGGCCGGCGTGGTGCGCGAGGTGCGCGTCCAGGCCGGTTCGGCGGTGCGCGCCGGACAACGCGTCGTGGTGCTGGAACGTGACTGAACTCAATCAAAGGATTAACACCATGAACCTTTCGCTTCGCTTGGACGACCTGCGCAATGCCTACCGCAGCGGCGAACTGACGCCTCGGACATTGCTGTTGGAGCTGCGGGAAAAAGCCGCGGCGCTGAACCCGGACTATCACCTGTTCATCCACCTGCTGACGGTCGAGGAACTGGAGCCCTACCTGGCCGCGTTGGAAGGCCGCGACCTGGAGAGCCTCCCCTTGTACGGCGTACCTTTCGCCATCAAGGACAACATCGACCTGGCCGGCATTCCGACCACTGCAGCCTGCCCGGCGTTTGCCTATGTGCCGCCACGCTCGGCGACCATCGTCGAGCAGTTGCTGGCACTGGGCGCGATCCCCCTGGGCAAGACCAACCTCGACCAGTTCGCCACCGGGCTCAATGGCACTCGCTCGCCCTACGGCGCCTGCCGCAACAGCGTGTTGCCGGACTATCCGGCAGGCGGTTCGAGCGCCGGCTCGTCGCTGGCCGTGGCCTTGGGCGTGGCGAGTTTTGCCTTGGGCACCGATACCGCCGGATCCGGCCGGGTGCCCGCTGCACTGAATAATCTGGTGGGCATGAAGGCCACCCTGGGGTTGATCTCCACGGCAGGCGTGGTCCCGGCCTGTCGCACGCTGGACTGCGTCACGACCTTCACGGCGACGGCCAAGGAAGCCAGCCAGCTATTGGCGCTGACGGCCCGTCCAGACCCTCGTGACGACTACAGCCGCCACAACCCGCAGTGGAACGACGGCTCTGCGTTCGGCGCGCCTCGGCGCTTTCGCTTCGGCGTACCGCGCCAGCAGGACCTGGCGTTTTTCGGTTGTCCTGAAGGTCCGCACCTGTTTCTGGATGCCATCGAGCGACTCGAACGTCTGGGCGGCGAAGCCGTGGAACTGGACCTGTCGCCGTTCCTGGAAGCCGCACGACTGCTTTATGAGGGCCCTTGGGTGGCTGAACGCTACAGCGTTGCCGGCCCATTGATGGAGCGCGAGCCCGACGCCGTCCTACCCGTCATCCGCGCCGTATTGGCGAAAGCGCCTACGGTAGATGGCGTACAAACCTTCCGCGCCCGCTACCGTTTGCAAGCGCTCAAAGCTCAATGCGACCGGGCCATGGACGCGCTTGACTGCGTACTCACACCGACCATCGGCCGGCCAGTGACCCTCGCCGAACTGGCCGCCGAACCGGTGCTACGCAACTCGGAACTGGGTTACTACACCAATTTCATGAACCTGCTGGACTACGCCGCCGTCGCCGTTCCCAGCGCGCTCATGACCAACGGCTTGCCCTGGGGCGTGACGCTGTTCGGTCGAGCCTTCACCGATCAATACCTCTTGAGCCTGGCCGATGCCTTGCAGCGTCAACAGGACAAGACCTTGCCCGTGCCCGCCCACCCGGCGCGCCACGACCGAGCGCGGCTGGTCGTGTGCGGCGCACACCTGGACGGGTTGGCACTGAACTGGCAGCTCAAGCAACGCGGCGCCCGGCTGATCGAGGCCACCCAAAGCTCGCCGGACTACCGCCTCCACGCCTTGGCCGGCGGCCCACCCTTGCGACCCGGCATGGTTCGGGTTCGTGAAGGCGGCGTGGCGATCGAGGTCGAAGTCTGGGAGCTGCCGAGCAGTGAACTGGGCTCATTCCTGACGGGCATTCCCGCACCGTTGGGGCTGGGCAAGGTGCAACTGGCCGATGGGCGCTGGGAGAGCGGATTCATCTGTGATTCGTATGGTTTGGAGGGCGCTCAGGACATCAGCCATCTGGGAGGATGGCGGGCTTATCTAATTACCCTTGAGTAAACAGTACCTGTGGCGAGGGGATTTATCCCCGCTGGCTGCACAGCAGCCCCAAAACCTGTCAGCGTGGTGTATCAGACAGAGTGCATTGGGGCCGCTTCGCGGCCCAACGGGGATAAATCCCCTCGCCACAATCTTGCAAACCTGCAAATTCGACTGTCTTTTCCCACAAGGCCACTAAACTGACTCCATTGGGTCCTAGCCAAGGGAATCGCCATGTCGCTTCGTTCGCCGTTGTATTCCCAGCGCAAGCCGCTGCTGGTCGTGGTGGCGTTGCTTGGTACAAGCTTCCTGATCATTTCATTGTTGGGCTATTACGCCGCCCATACCTCGATACGCGATCACATTCTCAAGACGCTGTACGTGAACCTGCTGGTCGGCCTGCTCGTGACGCTGGCGGTCCTGGCCATTCTTTGTCGGCTGATCAACAACTACCAGCAACGCATCGACGCCCAGGCCACCCTCGACAGCCTGACCGAATTGCCGAACCGCCGTGGCTTCGACCTGCTGGCCGTGCAAGCCCTTCACGAAGCCCAGCGCGAGCCCAGACCCTTGACGGCGCTGCTGGTGGAACTGGACGACTTCAAGCGGCTGGACACCACCCACGGTCATATCGCCACCGATCAACTGTTGACCGGGTTCGCCCGCAGCCTGACTGAGAGCCTGCGGCATTCGGACATCGTCTGTCGCTGGAGCGCCGAAGCCTTTGTCGTCCTGCTCAAGGACACCGACGGCCAGACCGGTCTGAAAATCGCGGAGAAAATTCGTCAGCACATCGAAAAGCAGCGCTATTTCTGCAGCGGTAAACAATTGCTGGTCACCGTCAGCCTCGGCCTCACCACCTTGCAGGACGAAGATACCTTGCACAGCTTGCTGTCGCGGACCGATCATGCGTTGCAACGCGCCCGGCAGACCGGGGGCAACCGAACCTGCGTGGACATGCCTCACTCCAGTTATGAATAAACCCGACCTTTGCCCGGCCTGCGGCGGCACCAACGACTGCACCCTGGCCGACCCACGAACCGCCGACCGGGCCTGCTGGTGTTATGGCGTGAGCATCGACCCGGCCGTGCTTGAAGCATTGCCGGCCGAACTGCGTGATCAGTCCTGCCTGTGCCCACGCTGCGCCCAGGTCCAAGCCCAGTTGCGCGCCAAGCCCCAACCGATCGCGTAAGATACCCACCCTCCGCTGCCCTGCCTGAACTGCCCATGCGCGTCGACCGTTTCCTCAGTAATCTGCCGCGATTCAATCGCCAACAAGTGCGCCTGTTGCTGGTGGAGCGTCGGGTGCGAATCGACGGCCAGACCGTCAACGATCCCCATGCACCGGTACGAGAATTCAGTCGCGTCGAAGTCGACGACGAAGTGCTGCAAACCGGCCGACCGGCGCGCTACTTCATGCTGCACAAGCCGCCCGGCTGCGTCAGTGCCACTCGCGATCCGCAACACCCCACCGTCCTCGACTGGCTGGACGAACCGGACAAGGACGACCTGCACATCGCCGGGCGCCTGGATTTCAACACCACCGGGCTGATGCTGATCACCAATGACGGCAGCTGGTCGCGGCGCCTGACCCAACCGCAGACCAAGCTGCCCAAGGTCTACTACGTCGAAACCGAGCGAACCATCACGGCCGAATATGCCGACACCTTCGCCCGAGGCCTGTATTTCGCCTTCGAAGACCTCACCACCCAGCCGGCAGAACTGACGCTGCTGGGGGAAAAATCGGCGCGCTTGAGCATCGTTGAAGGGCGCTACCACCAGGTCAAACGCATGTTCGGCCACTTCGACAACAAGGTGCTGCGCCTGCACCGTGAATGCATGGGGCCACTGCTGCTGGACGCCAACCTTGAGCCCGGTCAGTACCGCGCCTTGACGCCTGAGGAGGTCAGCCTGATCTGAGTCGATGACCGTCGGGCAGAAGTGTCGAACAATTTTCCGACAGGTACTTGCGCAACGGTCGCCCCCCTGCTTGAATCAAACCGTCGGCCGAAATGTGACCGATGAGTCACCACATACTTCCAAGAAACTTTTTGCCGGCGGGAACCCTCAGGTTCCGCCTTGTCCGCCCGGCAAACTGCCCGCCTATAACAACACCCGTCGACCGTCTTCCTTGGATCGACATGGGCCTTATATTCCAGGCGTATGCCTACCTGTCACATTGCCCGTGCAATCTCATTGCGCGCATACCCGCTTGCCAGGAGTCTTATGACATGAGGCCAGAAATCGCTGTGCTGGATATACAGGGTCAGTATCGGGTTTACACGGAGTTCTATCGCGCAGACGCCGCACAAAAGACCATCATCCTGGTCAACGGCTCAATGGCCACCACTGCGTCGTTTGCTCAGACCGCCAAAAACCTCTACCCGCAATTCAATGTCGTGCTGTACGACCAGCCCTATGCGGGCAAGTCCAAGGCCCACAATCGCCACGAGAAAATGCTGACGAAGGAGATCGAAGGGCAGATCCTCCTGGAGCTGATCGACCATTTCGCCGCCGAGCACGTGCTGTCGTTTTCCTGGGGCGGCGCCGCCACGCTGAGCGCCCTGGCCCATCGGCCAAGGCGCATCGAAAAAGCAGTGATCAGCTCGTTCTCACCGGTGCTCAATGCGCCGATGCGCGACTACCTGGAACGCGGCGTGGATTACCTGGGCAGCCTGGACGGCGACCGTGTCGGGCACTTGGTCAACAGCACCATCGGCAAGCATCTGCCGCCGCTGTTCAAGCGCTTCAACTATCGCCATGTCAGCAGTTTGGCCGAGCATGAGTACGGGCAGATGCACTTCCACATCACCGACGTGCTCCACAGCGACCAGCAGTGCTACGTCAATGCGGCTAGGAAAATCAACGTGCCGGTACTGTTCCTGAATGGCGAATGGGACGAATACACCTCGGCCGTCGACGCCAGGCTGTTCGCCAACCACGTCGAGCACAGCACCTTCAGCACGCTGCAAGCCACCGGGCACTTCCTGGACATGGAACACAAAGCCGCCTGCCGCGACAGCCGCAACGCCTTGCTGGGTTTCCTCACACCGGAACACCACGAAAGCCGACCGCGCTACAGCTACGTGCAGGACTACCATGCACTGGCTATCTGAAACCGAGTCCTGGCGAGCAAGCCCCTTCCCCCATCAGCACAGGGGCTTGCCCGCCAACGACCGCTCTGGTTTGAGCCTTGCGTAGACGAGTGACCTCGCCGCACGTAAAGAAAAACTTCAAATCCGTGGCCACATCTGGTACAAAGTCAGCCGCTCTGAGCGGGTGTCGTATAATGGCATTACTCCAGCTTCCCAAGCTGATAACGAGGGTTCGATTCCCTTCACCCGCTCCAATCGAATTCTGGTCCCCCTGTCGTATGTTTTTTGACGGGGGGATTAAAAAACCGGCCCATGGTGGCCGGTTTTTTTATGGCTGATATTCGGGAAAGTGTGAGGTGATCTCCGAGCGTAGATAGATGGCTTCCCGTCTACGTCATACGTCAAAAATAAATACGTCCCCATTTCCACGGACATAGTAATGAGAAAAATGAGTCCCGTGGCGAGGGAGCTTGCTCCCGCTTGAGTGCGAAGCGCTCATGAGAGGGGGGCTGCTGCGCAGCCCAGCGGGAGCAAGCTCCCTCGCCACATATCGCATGGCCCGGAAGATTTGTAGGCAGAATCCGAAAACTGTGTAGGGGGTGCGCTTACCTTACTTTTCGGCGAGTTTTCGCCTTGTTGCCCTTGCCCTTCGATGGCTACTCTCCCAGACGTCGCTGCAAATTCAGCGACCGGGCCTAGGAACCCGTTGAATTCAAGGCGCACAGCGCCCCATAAAAATTGCAGGCGCTTTTTGTGTTTGCGATGATGTTTTATGGCGGCTGTGCGTGGGACACCCTCGGGTGTGCCGGGTGCCTTGATTCCCGGTTCCTAGCCCACGTACGGCCGCCACCCGAATCTAGGAAAGGATGGCGGCGGTTTCTCAAGTCAAGGAGTGAATCTATGCGAAACGTAATTCCATCCTATTTCCGCGCTTACCAAACCAAGCTTCAGCTTCGGGCCAACGACCTCCCAATCTTCGGAGGCAGGCCATGAACGAAGATACGACGCTCAAAACCATCGGCTACACCCCCTTCAACTATTCCGCTGATCGAGCACTGTTCCGTGTCAACGGCGGCGTTCCCATCCAAGAAGCATTGGAACGAGCATCGGATCTTTTGCATCTGGCTCACCGGCCTGCCGAAGACGCGGCGTTTGAGAAGAGCACCGACCGCTACGCCTGGGCTGCGCATTTTTTGTTGGAGATGAGCAAGGCGGTGATCGATGACGTTGTGAAAGTCATTACGCCTAGATCGGAAGTTGAAGTTAGAAAAAAAGCCGAGAAACAATAGATAGACCGTACGTTTGAGAATGGGAGCCGCAGACTCCCACCTAACGACAAACCAAAAAGCCCCGGCGTTTTTCGCAGCGGGGCTTTTTGTATCTTGGCTACCTACTTGTGTCGTTCATTGCTCAGCCGCCAGGCAAATGCCCCAACGGCAACGCCCCCGGCGTCTTCACCGTATGAATCGCAAAGTTGCTCCGGATGTCACTCACCCCCGGCAACTTCAGCAAGCGCCCGGTGAGGAATCGGTCGTAGGCCCGCAGATCCGGCACCACCACTTGCAACAGGAAATCCGATTCGCCTGAGACCAGGAACGCCGAGATCACCTCCGGCAATGCCGTGACCGCCTGGCGAAACGCTTCGGCTTGTTCGTCGTTATGCCGTTCAACCTTGACCCCGACAAAAATCGTCAGCCCAAGGCCCACTTCGTCGCGGTCGAGGACGGCTTGATAGCCGCGAATCACTCCGGCTTCTTCAAGCATCCGCACGCGGCGCAGGCATGGGGAGGCGGACAGGCCGATTTCTTCGGCCAGTTGCACGTTGCTCAGGCGACCATCGCGCTGCAGCGCGGCGAGGATTTTGCGGTCGAAGGCATCCAGTTTCATGAATTGGCATTTCCCGATGGAATGACGCGATTACATGGCAGGTTATGCCAATTTCAAAAGCTTTAGAAGCTGACTTCGCAACCACCTGCCCTGCCCCTCGGCCCTAGACTGACGCTACCGAATCGTCGATGAAGGGGGATGTGGCATGGCAGAGCTCTGGTTGTTCCTGATGGCCTTGATGGTGGTGTATGTGCTGCCTGGGCCGGACATGATCCTGCTGCTGCAAACCGGTGCCCGTCAGGGCAAGGGCACGGCACTGGCGACGGCGGTGGGCCTGGGCGTCGCCCGGGGATGTCATGTCGCGCTGGCCGCATTGGGGCTTTCGGCATTGTTCAAGACTGCGCCCTGGACCTTTGACGCGGTACGCCTGGCCGGGGCTGCCTATCTGTTATGGATCGGGTTTCAATGCCTGAGGACCACGTTGTTGCCGAGTTTTGAAGGAGCCGGTATCGAGGCCGGAAAGCGGCGTTGGTATCAGGCGATTCGGCGTGGGCTGCTGACCAATTTGCTCAACCCGAAGGCATTGCTGTTTTGCTCGGTGTTGTTGCCGCAGTTCATCGATCCACAGGGCGGACCGGTGCTGGAGCAGTTTGCGACCCTGGGCGTGGTGTTGGTCAGCGTGGGTTTGTTGTTTGATAGCGCCTACGCGCTGGTAGGTGTCGCGCTTGGGCGCTGGCTTCAACGCTCGCCTTCGGCCCAGCGTGTTCAGCAATGGTTGTTTGGGAGTCTTTTGATTGGATTTGCGGTGCGACTGACGTTTGTGCAGCAGGCCTAGTGCCTGTGGATAAGCTGGTCGGACGGGACCTGGAGCGAAGCGAACTGGGCTGAAACTTGGGCTGCTACGCAGCCCAGCGGGAGCAAGCTCCCTCTCCACGGTCATATTTTTTACCCTTCCTCACATCCCGAAATAACCCCACTCACCTAGCCGCTCCCCTTGCCGGGCGCGGCTTCTACACTTCTGTCCAATCAGCTCACCTACCCACCAGTGTCGCTCTTGGTGGTTATAGTGTTGATCATTAAAATTCAGTAGGTATAGTACCCACCAAGCACACCACACGGAGGTGTTGTGAATAGCCGATTCTTGATAAGCCAAATCATTGCAGACGGTTGGTATCTGGTGCGGGTTCGGGGCAGTCATCATCACTTCAAGCACCCGACCAAACCGGGATTGGTCACGGTTCCTCATCCGAAGAAGGACCTGCTCAAGAAAACGGCCATCAGTA
The DNA here is from genome assembly GCF_900101575.1 of Pseudomonas sp. NFACC37-1. Classification (NCBI taxonomy): domain Bacteria; kingdom Pseudomonadati; phylum Pseudomonadota; class Gammaproteobacteria; order Pseudomonadales; family Pseudomonadaceae; genus Pseudomonas; species Pseudomonas sp. NFACC37-1. The sequence continues at coordinate 47,860 of NZ_FMUZ01000023.1, forward strand.
TCTTGCAACAGGCGCTGCTCCAGCCGGCCCGTTGCCCTGCGTTCCCGGAGGACGATGAATATGCTTTACCCGATTGCGATTTCCATGGGCGATGACAAGCACGCCTGGGGTGTTGAAGTGCCTGATATTCCCGGTTGCTTCTCCGCAGGCGACGATCTGGACGACGCCATGGCGATGGCCCGCGAGGCCATTGAGGGGCACTTCGAGATTCTGGCCGAGGACGGTTCGGCAATTCCTCCAGCCAACACCGTCACTCTGCATGCGGCCAATCCAAAATATGCCGGCTGCACTTGGGCACTGGTGGACATTGATGTGACCAAATACCTGGGCAAGGCGCAGAAACTCAACATCACGTTGCCCGGTTATCTGCTCAATCGTATAGATGAATACGTGCTGCACCATCCTGAAGAGAAGAGCCGCTCCGGCTTCCTGGCTTCGGCAGCGCTGAAGGTGTTGCAACAAGGCCGGTGAGAAGCCGCCACCACCGGTGGGAGCGAGCTTGCTCGCGATAGCGCCCTGTCAGCCAACATGGATGCTGCTGATCTGACGCCATCGCGAGCAAGCTCGCTCCCACAGGACTCAGCCAGACGGCTATTTTTTCTCCGCCCCGGACTCCTGCATCTGCACCGAAGACTTGGTGCCGTCGGTGTTGTCCTTGGTCTCGTTATCCGAGTTGTCGAAACAGCCTTGCAGGGCGAACAAGCAGCAGGCAAGGCAAAAAGTGCGGGCGATATTCATGTTGTACTCCGATGCCGAGGGCTTTGAGCAGTGACCTGCGAGAGCGGCAATGGTTGCGACTGTCGTCGTGCCGGACGATGAACGTCGACGGATGCTGGCGACTGAAATGTAAGTAGAATTTTCACCGCCTCGTTGCTGTCACACCAGACAGGTGCATCCAATAAGGAAACACGGCAATGGCGTTCGCAAAAATCGCTCAAAAACTGGCCCTCTGGGCGGGGAGCCCCAAGACATTCCTGGGGGCCATCGTGTTGTTGGCACTGTGGGCAGCCAGCGGACCTTTCTTCGGTTTCAACGACACCTGGCAATTGATCATCAACACCTCGACCACCATCATCACCTTCCTCATGGTGTTCCTGATCCAGAATACGCAGAACCGCGACACGGACATCCTGCATCTCAAGGTCGACGAATTATTGCGGGCGACCAAGGATGCACAGAACGCAATGCTCGGCCTCGAGTCGCTGGACCTCAAGCAACTGGAAGCGCTGAGAAAGCACTACCAGGACATGGGCAAAGACGAGGCCAAGAGCCTTGACGGCTTGGAACAAAAAAACAAGATCGACCTGAACCAGTGCTGATGCCTATGCACGAGTGCTGTCAGGCCTTTTTTCGGCGGGCAAAATCAACCGGGACGCTGGCGCCCCGGTCCTGAATGTAAAAACAGATGCGGCAGGTCAACGGCTGGCCTGCAGCGCCCTGGCCATTTCGAGATGGGTCTGCAACTTGGGCAGGGTTTCGTCAGCGAAGGCCTTGATCTCTGGTACTTCGGTGGTCTGGGCCTGCTGCTGGATTTGCGCGATGGCCTCTTCGGTAGCCTTGACCTGGCTGGCGGCATACGCCGCTTCGAACGACTCGCCTTCATTGACCTGTGGCATCAACGCCTTGGCCTTGTCGGCCACTTCCTCCCGGGGGGCGACAGGCAAGTCGAGCTTCTTGGCAATCTTCGCCAGATGCTGATTGGCGGTGGTACGGTCGTTGATCACCATAATGGTGTAGTCCTTGACCTCCCTGGATTCGGCTTTTCCGTGGGCCATGCGACTTGTCTCGATGTCGGCCATGCCCTTGGCGGAAGCATCATCGATGAATTCGGCAGGCGATTGGGCCCAGGCACTGTTGGCACCCAGGCCCATCAGCACGACGAGACTGGTGGTGCGAAAAAAGCTGGCCATACGGCTCATGGTCACGCCCTCCTCTGATAAAAGTTCTGGTGGGTTATCCACCGTTGAATCAGAACCAGCCATGAATATTCAACGAGACGTCCGATCCGGCTTTCGACGGGCTTCTATCGACGATCGTGATGGTGGTTCTCCCACCTTTGCGACCTGCTTCGGACACCTTCGTTCGATCATGAGCAATGTTTGTCGGATAAACATTGCTTGAACCAGGCATGGTTCAGGCCTCCGTATTCGTGAATGCCAGGCACGCAGGCCCCGTCTTGTATTGGAATGGGATACGCGCTGAAGGTTTGAGAAAGGTGCTGGCGCCACGACGAACGGTGACGTGCTATCAAATACCAAACGCCCGGTGATTGTGGCGTTTGGCGGCGTACATCGCCTCGTCGGCGTGACGGAACAGCGCGACATCTTCAGTGCCATGGTCGGGGAAACAGGCCACGCCGATGCTCGGCTCGATGCTCAGGCAGTGCCCGTCCAGGCGCAGCGGCTGGACCAGTGCGTGGTGGATTTTTTCCTGCACGCTGCGGGCATCCTCCAAGGCCTGGATGCTGTGCAGCAGGACCACGAACTCGTCTCCGCCGATGCGCGCCACGGTGTCGGTGTCGCGGATACAGCCCTTGATACGATTGGCCACCGCCTGTAGCAGCATGTCGCCCACTCCGTGGCCATAGGTGTCGTTGACCTGTTTGAAGCGGTCCAGGTCGATATACAGCAAAGCCATGCGCCCGGATGCCGCGCGGGCGCTCGCCAGTGCGCACTTGAAACGTTCACGGAGCAATTCGCGGTTAGGCACCTGGGTCAACTGATCGTACTGAGCCATGTGCTGCAACCGGGCATGCAACTGCTTGCGCTCGATGGCAATGGTGATCTGTGCGCAGACGTATTGCAGGAGTTCCTTGTCCTGTTCGGTGTAGCGCTCGTTGTCCGGCGCACTCTTGACGATCAATGCGCCAATCGTGCCGTTCTGCGAATTCAGCGGCACGCCCAGCCAACACGGCGCGTCCGGCTGCGCCACCAGGTCGTCGAACCCCGCTGGCAAAGAGCTGCCACCGGGCGTCAGCAGGATCGGCTGGCCGCTGCGAATCACTTCGGCGCACAAACGCCCGGTGACCGTGCCCGGCAACTCAGGCTGCCCTTCCCGATCATCGACGTGATAGGGGAAGTTCAGCTGCGAACATTGTTCGTCATACAGCGCCACCGAGAAATTCAGCGCCGGCAGCCACTCACCGATAATCAGGTGGACGCGCTTGAACAGCGCCAGCAAGTCAGCCGCGGCATGGGCCGCCTCGGAAATCGCATACAACGCCGCCTGCCGGGACTCGGCCTGCTTGCGTTCAGTGATGTCCCGGGCCACGGCAATGCGCAGTTGGTCCAACGGCGACCAGCGTGCCGACCACAGGATGTGTACCACCCGCCCATCCTTGCGCAGGTAGCGATTCTCGAAATTGAGCTTGGGCTCACCCTCCATGATCTCCCGCGCCGCCTCGAGGGTCCGCTGGCGGTCGGCAGGATGCACCAGATCGATCATCGGCTGGCCGATCAGCTCCTGCGGGGTGTAGCCGAAAATACGCTCACAGGCGGCACTGACAAACACGAAACGCCCTTGACCGTCGACGGCACACACGGCGTCCAGCAGAAGGTCGATGTAGCTGGCCAGCGGCGCGGAACTTGAAGTGTCCATGGGGCTGGAAGTCATCCGGATAATGCAACGGTGAGCGAAGCGGGCGATGGTCGGTTCGTGACGCTGTACAACCAGCGAGACCGACGCGTCCAATACCGATGAGGATAGCGCAGGCGATCAGACTTAAGGGGATGAAACGCTTGGCAGGCGCTGCCACTCAACTCGACACAGCCCATTACGGCTCCGCAAAAAACACCATGCCGGCATACGGAGCCTGCCGACAGGCCTTCAGCCGCGACGCCAGGTCGCCCACATGGGCTTCCAGCTTGTACCCGTCCGGGTCGAGAAAGTAGAACGAATCACCCTCGCTGCGGTTGTCTCGCCACGACGATACCTGGGCCGCGTGCAGCCGCGCCACCAGCACGGGAAAATGCTCGGCGCTGATGCTGAATGCGTAATGGGTGTAGTCCGCGGTCGGCTCGGGCCTGCGCAATGGGTCGAGAGACAGGCATAACCACAAACCCGGCAGCGACAAATACGCCCCGCTGTTCCACCTGGCCTCAAGACGCAGCTGCAAGAGCTCGCCATAAAAAACCACACTGCGATCCAGGTCGGTGACGGCAAGGGTCAGATGATTGAGGCCTGAGAACATCAGCAAGCAACCTTCAGAAAAGAGTGATAACCCAGCGGGCTTGGGGCAAATCCGTGGTGTCCCCAAGCTCCGACAGTGCCGATGGATTCCCCGGCCAGGGTCCTAGGCAAAGTCCTACGTTGAACTCTCCAGTGACACTCAAACACGCCGGAAACAGCCGATTCAAAGCCCTGCCCAACAATCTGTAAAGTCTGGAAACACACCACTATCGCAACACACCACGGACAGCTCCATCAACCAAGGAATGTAATCGCGCCATGGACCAGACTGCTCAACCACCTCATTACTTCACCAACTACCGCAAGCTCATTTCCCTCGCAGACCAGGATTGGCAAGGCACCGAGGCCGGAAAAATCTCAGGGCTGAATGTCGAGGTCAAGACCCCCAATGTGCTGGTCGACCAATACGGCCGGACCTTTCATCACTTCTGTACCACGTCTTACCTGGGCCTGGACTATCACCCCGCGTTGCTGGACGGCGCCATGACCGCCCTGTGGGAAGCCGGGACCCTGCGGGTCGCCAACTCAAGGAATCGCTGCAAGCTGGCGATCCTGGACCAGTACGAAAGCCAATTGTCGGAGCTGTTCGGCGCCAGTTGCCTCAGTGCCCTGTCCTGCAGTGCGGCAAGCGCCGGAATCCTGCCGTTGCTGGCCAGCGGCGCATTCACCCACCATCGCGCGCCCGTCATGGTGTTCGACAAACAGGCCCATTATTCGATGAACCACAGCAAGGCTGCCTGTGCCGACGAAACCCAGGTCATCACCTGCCCGCACAATGACATGGATTTCATCGAAGACGTGTGCAAACGCCAGCGCGACGTGGCGTATGTGGCCGACGGTGCCTACAGCATGGGCGGGATGGCGGACCTGGACAGCCTGATGTATCTCAAGCAGCGCTATGGCTTGTTTCTTTACCTGGACGACTCCCACGCCCTGTCTGCCGTCGGGGAATCCGGCGCCGGCCTGGTCCGTTCGCGCATCCCGGCGGTGGACGAGCGCACCCTGATCGTTGCCTCCCTGGCCAAGTCATTCGGCGCCAGTGGCGGGCTGGTCATGTTTGGCTGTGAACGGTACAAGGCGCTGGTGCAGCGCTACGGTGGGCCGAGCAATTGGTCCCAGAGCCTGAACGCCGCGGCCATCGGTGCCGGCATGGCGTCGATCCGCCTGCACCGCAGCCGCGAATTCAGTGCCTTGCAGGAGCGTTTGCAGGCTAATATCCGCCTCTTCGACAGCCTCGTGCGGACCGGACAGCGCGGCACACCCATGGCGATCCGTATGGTGCCTTGCGGTGAAGCGGCCCTGGCCAACAGCCTGGCGGTCGAACTGGCCGAACGGGGGTATTTCACCTCGGCGGTATTTTTTCCCGTGGTGCCCCAAGGCAAGGCTGCCATTCGCATTACCCTGCGCGCCGACATGGAGCCGGACGTGATTCGCTCGTTTTGTGAAACGATCACCGAACTGCTGCTGACCCACGGGCGTGACCTCCGCCCTTGAGACAAGACGCTCGATGAAAAACCGTACAACCCTGATCCTTACCTGCACCACCGTTTTCCTGGCACAACTGGGCATGAGCATCTACTTGCCGGCCCTGCCCGCCATCGCCCGGGACCTGGGGGCCGATGCGTCCCTGGTTTCCTGGGGCCTGTCGGTGTACCTGATCGGCATGGCCCTGCCCATGTTGCTGTGGGGCAGCCTGAGCCAGCGCCTGGGGCGCAAGCCGGTCTTGCTGGCGGCACTGGGGCTGTACGGCCTGGGCAACCTGGCCCTGCCGCTAGGCACAACCGTGGAGGCGTTCCTGGCGCTCAGGTTGATTCAGGGCATCGGTGCCAGCGGTATTTCGGTGATGGCGCGGGTCTTGATTCGCGACAGTTTCAGCGGCGACCTGCTGGCCAAGGCCCTGTCCTGGATATCGATCGCCTTTGTGATTGCCCTCGGTATCGGCCAGTACCTGGGCTCGCTGATCCAGGCCGCTTTCGGCTGGGAGGCGATTTTCCAGGGTTTGGGCGCCGTCAGCCTGGCCATGGCAGCGGCGGTGTCCCGGGCCAGGTTCCCGACGTTGGTGCACGCCAGCAATGGGCAATCGGCATGGGGGATCTACGGGCAGATATTCCGGCAACGCGCGTTCCTGCTGCCGGCCTTGGCCGGTGGGCTGGGTTACGGCGTAATCGTCGCCTTCAATACCGCCGCGCCGCTGATCCTGCAGGAAAGCTTCCACTGGTCGGCCATCGAGTACGGCCTGCTGGGCTGGCCGATCAGTGCCGCGTATCTGCTCGGGGCGCTGGCGGTGAACGCGTTTGTGCTGCGCACCGGTCAACGGCGAATGATGGGCTGGGGCATCGTGCTGGTGCTGGGCGGCAGCATGACCATGCTGGCAGGCAGCCTCACCCTGAGCAGCATCGCGCTGCTCTTCTGGCTGCCGTATTGCTTCGCGGTGTTTGGTCAATCGTTGATCTACCCCATCAGCCTGTCCCTGGCCAACGAAGGCTCACCGGTGGCCGGCGCTTATGCCATGGCGTTGAGCGGGTTCCTGCATCAACTGATGGCCTCGGTGATCGGCGCCATGGCCAGCCTGTTGTTGAGCCAACAGGCCTGGCCGTTGGCGGCGTTGTGCGCGCTGCTGGGGGCGGCGGCGATGCTCTGTGTGAGGTTCGTGCCGCCCCGGGTCGCTTAGAACGCGCTGCGGAAAATTTCTTCGATCTGCCGCTGGTCCGCCGCCCGTGGGTTGGTCAGGCCACACGCGTCTTTCAAGGCGTTGGCGGCCAGCAACGGTACATCGTTGAGGCGCACGCCCAAGTCACGCAAACCGGCCGGAATTTCCACGTCATGGGCCAGGCTGCGGATCATCGCAATAGCTTCCCGGGCCCCCTCTTCCGGGCTGAAGCCACGTGTATCGGCGCCCATGGCATGGGCCACATCGCTCAGGCGAGCGGCGCACACCGAGGCGTTGAAGCTCTGTACATGGGGCAACAACACCGCGTTGCACACGCCGTGAGGCAAGTCGTAAAAACCACCCAGTTGATGGGCCATGGCGTGCACGAAACCCAACGACGCATTGTTGAACGCCATTCCCGCAAGAAACTGCGCGTAGGCCATGTTTTCCCGCGCCACCAGATCGTTGCCGTCGCGCACGGCCAGGCGCAGGTTGCTACTGATCAGGGTTATGGCCTTCAGGGCACAGGCATCGGTAATCGGATTGGCGGCGGTGGACACATAAGCCTCGATCGCATGGGTCAGCGCATCCATGCCGGTGGCGGCCGTCAGGCCCTTGGGCATCGCCACCATCAGCGCCGGGTCGTTCACCGACATCAGCGGGGTCACATTGCGATCGACAATCGCCATTTTCACGTGGCGTGTCTCGTCGGTGATGATGCAAAAGCGGGTCATTTCGCTGGCGGTGCCGGCCGTGGTGTTGATGGCGATCAGCGGCAATTGCGGCTTGCTCGAACGATCGACGCCTTCATAGTCACTGATCTGCCCGCCGTTGGTGGCACACAACGCAATGCCCTTGGCGCAGTCGTGGGGGGAACCGCCGCCCAGGGACACCACGAAATCGCATCGGCTCTCCATCAACAAACCCAGGCCGAGCTCGACATTGGCGATGCTCGGGTTGGGCTTGGCACCGTCGAAAATCACCGAATCGATGTCCTGCAACGCCAGCAGTTCGGCCACCTTGCTGGCGACGCCGGCCTTCGCCAGCCCCACGTCGGTGACGATCAGCGCCTTGCGAAAGCCGTAGTTGCGGATGGCGGTCATCGCTTCATCCAGGCAACCCAGCCCCATGATGTTCACGGCGGGAATGAAAAAAGTACTGCTCATGGGGTCACACTCCTGGTAGAGGCCGGATCGGCAGGACCTACAGAATGACCCAGTAGTCACGACGCATCTTGATCTGGCTCAAGACTGGGGCGTGATAAAGTCGCGGCCTGCCTTTGCCACGTTTTGAGATGATCCTTGCGATGACCGATTTCCAGGAATACGACACCCGGCTCGAAGACTGGGAGGCCGTGCGCGCCGATACCGCCTTCAGCGGCCTGCTGGTGGGCAATGGAGCCAGCCGCGCGGTGTGGGACGATTTCGGCTATGACTCGCTGTTCGAAAACGCCCGCACCGTCGAGGAGAAACCCTTGAGCCCGTCGGAACTGAGCGTATTCGACGCGATGCAGACCCGCAGTTTCGAACAGGTGCTCGGGGCGCTGAAAACCACCAGTCGGGTCAACAAGGCCCTGGCCGTCAGCTCCGCCGCCCCGCGTAACCGCTATTACGCGATCAAGGAAGCGCTGATCAACACCGTGCACGCGGTACACATCCCGTGGCGGCTGGTGCAACCGTCGACCCTGGCAACGCTCAACCAGGAGCTGAGCCGCTACCGCACGGTGTTCACCACCAACTACGACCTGCTCAACTACTGGGCGATCCAGCATGGGGTCGAGACCATCAGCGACCTGTTCTGCGGCGATGACCACAGTTTCGACCTGAGCCAGGTGGCCACGGACAAACCGCGCCTGCTGTACCTGCACGGCGGCCTGCACCTGGTGCGCAACCAGGACGGCACGGCGCGCAAGCTCACGTCCACCGAAGGCACCTTGCTGGGCAGTTTCGCCATCAACAACACGATCAAGACCCTCGACGACGTGCCGCTGTTCGTCAATGAAGGCTCCAGCGCCGATAAGCTCAAGACCATCCGCAGCAGCGATTACCTGTCGTTCTGCTACGACCAGTTGCTGCGCCATGGCGACAATCTGTGCCTGTTCGGCCATGCCTTGGGCGAGCAGGACCGGCACATTGTCCACGCCCTGCGCCTGGCCGCACCGAAAACCGTGGCGATTTCGATCTACCCGCGCAGCCAGGCGTTCATCCAGCACCAGAAACGACATTACGCCAAGGTCTTCCAGGGGCTGGAGGTGCAATTGCGCTTCTTCGATGCCAAGAGCCATCCGCTGGGCGATCCGGAGCTGTCGGTGCCGGTGGAGGTCTAGGGTAAGTCAGCATTGGGCATGACTATTTGGATCGGAAACAGGGTGGACTTGTGGCGAGGGGATTTATCCCCGTTGGGGTGCGCAGCAGCCCTCATACATGACAACTCGGTATGTCAGGTAGACCGGGGCTTTCGCCTTTGGGGGCGCTGCGCACCCAACGGGGATGAATCCCCTCGCCACAAAGACCTCGCTACTGCATCTGTCGGTTTGCCGTCAGAGCGCAGCCACGGTCTTGTCCTTGATGACCGTCGTCGGTCCGTTGGCCTTGACGCTGGCGATGCCTTTGTCCCGGGCAGCGTCCGATGAATACGCCTCACTGCTGCCAATCACTTCATGGTTGCCAGCCTTGAGGTTGAAGTACGGATGGCCGTCCTTGGTGTTCTTGAGTTCATAGCGCTCGGCCAACGGGCTGTTTTTCTGCACCGCAGCAATGCCACCGTCGACGCCACTGCGGGTGGTGTACAGCTCGCTGGTCAAAATCGTTTCGGCGTTGGCCGCCTTGAGTACAAACCGAAACTGGCCACTGCTGCTTTTGCTGATTTCGTACCATCCGGACATGATTGTTCTCCAGGCAATGAAGGGCATGCCCCGGGAGTAAAGACCCGCTGCGCCTACCTTGCCAGTGCGTTACTACAAAGTGATGGCCGTGCCCAGCAGGGTCAGGAACCCCGCCAGCCAGTTCGGGTGCGCAGGCCAGGCCGGTGCGGTCACCAGGTTGCCCTGGACATGGCCTTCGGTCACCGGAATGTCGATATAGGTCCCGCCCGCCAGGCGTACTTCCGGAGCACACGCCGGGTAGGCGCTGCATTCGCGCCCTTCAAGGATGCCCGCCGCGGCCAGCAATTGCGCACCGTGGCACACCGCGGCAATCGGCTTGCCCGCCAGATCGAAATCACGCACCAGTTGCAGGACCGTTTCGTCCAGGCGCAAGTATTCCGGCGCGCGCCCACCCGGCACCAGCAGGGCGTCATAGTCAACGGCCTGGACACTGGCAAAATCGTGATTGAGGGCAAACAAGTGCCCCGGCTTTTCGCTGTAGGTCTGGTCGCCTTCGAAATCGTGGATCGCCGTGCGCACCGTCTGCCCGGCCTTTTTGCCCGGGCACACGGCGTGTACGGTGTGACCGATCATCTGCAAGGCCTGGAATGGCACCATGACTTCATAATCTTCGACGTAATCGCCGACCAGCATCAGGATTTTCTTCGCGGCCATGGGTTGGGCTCCTTTGGAAATGCGTGAGAGGTGAACGCATTAAAGGTAGTCCGGTAAGGCGGCGGATGAGCGATAACCCGTCATTACCTGACGGGATGCATACCGGGGGATGCTGGATATCATCCTGGGGGGGTGGGTGCTAACAGTGGAACTCAGGCGAGATAACCATCCGCCCGCAGCAGCGTTTCCAGGCAATGCTCGGTGATGTGGTAGAAGGCCTTGAGTGCTTCGATTTTTGCCAGCAGCTCGGTGGGATCCACAGGTTCGGCGCGCTTGACCGCCAGGATCATTTTGTTCTTGTTGGTGTGGTCCAGGGAGATGAACTCGAAGACCTTGGTCTCGTAGCCGCAGGCTTCCAGGAACAACGCCCGCAAGCTGTCGGTGACCATTTCCGCCTGTTGGCCCAGGTGCAGGCCGTATTGCAGCATCGGCTTGAGCAAGGCCGGGCTCTGGATCTGCAGGCGGATCTGCTTGTGGCAGCACGGCGAGCACATGATGATCGAGGCACCCGAGCGAATGCCCATGTGGATCGCGTAGTCGGTGGCGATATCGCAGGCATGCAAGGCAATCATCACATCCACCGCGCTCGGCGCCACGCTGCGCACGTCACCGTGCTGGAAACTCAGGCCCGGGTGCTCCAGCCGCGCGGCGGCTTCGTTGCACAGCTTGACCATGTCTTCGCGCAGCTCGACACCGGTCACCACGCCTTCGGCCTGCAAGGTGTTGCGCAGGTAATCGTGGATGGCGAAGGTCAGGTAGCCCTTGCCCGAACCGAAATCCGAGACCCGCACCGGTTTGTCCAGGGCCAGTGGCGAAGACGTCAGCGCGTGGCTGAAGACCTCGATGAACTTGTTGATCTGCTTCCACTTGCGCGACATCGCCGGAATCAGCTCGTGCTTGTGGTTGGTCACGCCCAGGTCGGCCAAAAACGGCCGGTTCAGGTCGAGGAAGCGGTTCTTCTCGCGGTTGTGCTCGACAGACGGCACTTCCCGCAGTTGCTGGGGCTTGCTCTTGAACAGCGAGCTTTTGCCCTTTTTGCTGTACTCCAACTGCGCCTCGTCGGTGACCGCCAGCAAATGCGCGTTCTTGAACGATGCTGGCAACAACGCAGCGATAGTGTCCACGCCTTCGGCCAGGGGGAAATTCTTGGTGATGTCGCGAGTCTTGTAGCGGTAGACGAAAGACAGGCACGGCTGGTCCTTGACCGTCAGCTGCTTGATGATCAGCCGCTGGAGGTCCGCCTCATCCCCAACGTACTTGGCCAGCACCAGTTTGATGAAAGCGTTTTGTTCAAGGCTGGAGTGCAGCAGGTCGATGAACTGGGCGTGATGATCCGGCGCGGGACGGGCTGGAGTTGCGGTGGCGGACATGGACAAGCGGCCTCGGGGCGGGCGGATCGGGAATGCCGGTATTTTAGGGGGGATGAAGTGCAAGGGCACGGGGAAATTCATGTGGCGAGGGGATTTATCCCCGCTGGTCTGAGCAGCAGACCCAAACCAGGCAATAAGGTATCCCTGCATATACCGATTGTCGGCTTTTTTAGGGGGCCTACGGCCCAACGGGGATAAATCCCCTCGCCACAGATAAATTTCCCTCGCTACAACGGTGTCCGGCAGAAATTTATCTCAGCCCAGCACCACCAACCGATTCGGCAGCTCATTGCGCTCATGAGTCACCGGCACATGCTCCTTGAGCAATTCGCCACAGGCCGCGATGCAAGTCACGAAGCCTTCCAGCGTCTGCCCCTGGCGGACCTGCTGGGTGAACGTTGCGACGATGGCGTCCCAGCATGTGTTGTCCAGGTGTCTGGAAATGCCTTCATCGACAAGGATTTCCACATACCGCTCGGCCTCGCAGACAAAGATCAGCACGCCCGTGCTGCCCACGGTGTGGTGCAGGTTTTGCTCGAGAAATTGCCGACGTGCCAGGTTGGAGGCCCGCCAGTGACGCACGGAACGGGGGATCAGGTGAGTGGTGATCCTTGGAATGCGGAACACCAGGCACAACACGATGAAACTGACCCACTGCACCAGCAACAGGCTGTGCAGGGCCAACCAGCCGGTGAGGTAATGGACCACACCGGGCACCACCAGCGCCAGCAGGCTCGCCCATAGCAGCGGGATGTAAGCGTAGTCGTCGGCGCGGGCGGCCAGCACCGTGACCAGTTCGGCGTCGGTATGCCGCTCGACCCGGGCGATGGCCTCGGCGACCTTGCGTTGTTCGTGTTCAGTCAGTAATGCCATGGTTAAAAGTGCCTGCTCATTATTATTGTCACCAGCCGCCCGACGAACCGCCGCCCCCGAAACTGCCACCGCCACCACTGAAGCCCCCGCCGCCCCCGCCGCCGAAGCCTCCACCGGATCCGCCCGAACGGCTGGAACCACCACCTCCGGCCGGCAGGATACCGAGCATCTGGCAGACCAATATCGTCAAAATAAACAGTATCACCAGGAAGATGAACAGCCCGGGATGGCGCTCGACAAAATCGCCCTGCTCCTGCTGCCCGTCCGCACTGTACGCCGGCGCCGGCTCGTCCAGCGGGCTGCCGCCCAGTACCACCAGCATCGCCGCGACGCCGTCGCTGATGCCTTTGTTGAAGTTGCCGGTCTTGAAAGCCGGGGTGATCACCTGGTTGATGATCACCGAACTCTGGGCGTCGGTCAGGCGATCTTCCAGGCCGTAGCCCACTTCGATGCGCAGTTTACGGTCATCCCGGGCGACGATCAGCAGCGCGCCGTTGTTTTTATCCTTCTGCCCGATGCCCCAGTGGCGCCCCAGCTGATAGCCGAAATCTTCGATGCTGCTGCCCTGCAGGTCGGCCAGGGTCACGACCACCACCTGTTCGCCGGTCGCCTGCTCATGGGCCTTGAGCTGCGTCTCCAGTTGCGCGCGCACCGAAGGGTCAAGCATCTGGGCGGTGTCCACCACGCGTCCGGTCAGTGCCGGAAACTTCAGCTCGGCCTGGGCCGTGAACGCAAAGACCCAGAACAACAGCACCAGGCCAAATTTCAACACTTGCATCGCAACTCCTGTGTGGGAGCGAGCTTGCTCGCGATAGCGGTGGGTCAGCTTGCAGCAATGCTGAATGTGCCGCCGCCATCGCGAGCAAGCTCGCTCCCACAACGCTTCAAACTGCCGAATTGATCAGAACTTCACTTCAGGGGCTTTTTCGGCATCGGGGCTGGTGGCCTCGAACGTTTCGCGCAGCGGCAGGTCGCTGTACATCACGCTGTGCCACAGACGGCCCGGGAACGTGCGGATCTCGGTGTTGTACTTCTGCACCGCCAGGATGAAGTCGCGGCGTGCCACGGCGATACGGTTCTCGGTGCCTTCGAGCTGCGATTGCAGCGCCAGGAAATTCTGGTTGGCCTTGAGATCCGGATAACGCTCGGACACCACCATCAGCCGACTCAACGCGCCGGTCAACTGGTCCTGGGCCTGTTGGAACTGCTTGAGTTTTTCCGGGTTGTCCAAGGTGCTGGCGTCCACCTGGATCGATGTGGCCTTGGCCCGCGCCTCGATCACCGCGGTCAGGGTTTCCTGCTCGTGCTGGGCGTAGCCCTTGACGGTTTCCACCAGGTTGGGAATCAGGTCGGCGCGACGCTGGTACTGGTTCTGCACCTGGCCCCAGGCGGCCTTGGCCTGTTCGTCCAGGGTCGGGATGTTATTGATGCCGCAACCGGCCAGTAGCGTAGTAAGCAGCATCAAGGCCAGCATCGGCAGGCTGCGAAGGTGATTCACTCGTGGATTCATTGGATAAAGCGCTCCCTGGCATGACATTGGAAAAACCCGGCCACCTATCTCACTGGCGTCTGGGGCATAATCTGCCGCCGCACTGGATTGAAACGGGTCGATGGGCTAAAAGATGCGCGGTGCGAAACTAAGTTCAGCCCCCTGGGCTCGAAAGTGTGCTGTATTTGACCGAACAACAATAGCCGCTCCTCACATTTTGGCTGACCGGCGTGTCCTGATTACCGCCCTTTAGGCTTTGCGAGAAAACTATTCATGAAGAAGCTGTGTTTGCTGGGCCTGTTTGTCAGTCTGGCCAGTCACTCCGTATTTGCCGACAACCTGCCCGCCCCCATAGAGAACAAGGACGCCTTCATCAGCAACCTGATGAAGCAGATGACCCTCGAAGAGAAGATCGGCCAATTGCGCCTGATCAGCATCGGCCCGGAAATGCCCCGGGAGATGATTCGCAAGGAAATCGCCGCCGGCAACATCGGCGGCACGTTCAACTCCATCACTCGCGATGAGAACCGTCCGATGCAGGACGCGGCCATGCGCAGCCGGTTGAAGATCCCGATGTTCTTCGCCTATGACGTGATCCACGGCCACCGCACGATTTTCCCGATCCCCCTGGCCCTGGCCTCGAGCTGGGACATGGACGCCATTTACCACTCCGGACGCATCGCCGCCCAGGAAGCCGCGGCCGACAGCCTGGACATCACCTTCGCGCCGATGGTCGACATTTCCCGCGACCCACGTTGGGGCCGAACCTCCGAAGGTTTCGGCGAGGACACCTACCTGGTGTCGCGCATCGCCGGGGTGATGGTCAAGGCATTCCAGGGCAACGGCGCCAACGCGGCCGACAGCATCATGGCCAGCGTCAAGCACTTCGCCCTCTACGGCGCGGTGGAAGGCGGCCGGGACTACAACACCGTGGACATGAGTCCGCTGAAAATGTACCAGGACTACCTGCCGCCCTACCGCGCCGCCATCGACGCCGGAGCCGGCGGGGTGATGGTCGCGCTGAACTCCATCAACGGCGTGCCGGCCACCGCCAACACCTGGCTGATGAACGACCTGCTGCGCAAGGAATGGGGCTTCAAGGGCCTGGCGGTCAGTGACCACGGCGCCATCTTCGAACTGATCAAGCACGGCGTCGCCAAGGACGGTCGCGAAGCGGCGAAGCTGGCGATCAAGGCCGGCATCGACATGAGCATGAACGACTCGCTCTACGGCAAGGAACTGCCAGGGCTGCTCAAGGCCGGCGAGATCGAACAGAGCGACATCGACAACGCCGTGCGCGAAGTGCTCGCGGCCAAATACGACATGGGCCTGTTCAAGGATCCGTACCTGCGCATCGGCAAGGCCGAGGACGACCCGGCCGACACCTACGCCGAAAGCCGACTGCACCGCGCCGATGCCCGTGACGTAGCACGCCGCAGCCTGGTCCTGCTGGAAAACCGCAACCAGACCCTGCCCCTGAAGAAGACCGCAAAGATCGCCCTGGTCGGCCCGCTGGCCAAGGCACCGATCGACATGATGGGCAGTTGGGCCGCGGCCGGACGCCCTGCGCAATCGGTCACCCTGTTCGACGGCATGACCCGCGCCCTGGGCGCCGAGTCGAAGCTGATCTACGCCCGTGGGGCCAACATCACCGGCGACAAGAAGGTGCTCGACTACCTGAACTTCCTCAACTTCGACGCCCCGGAAGTGGTGGACGACCCGCGCCCGGCCCAGGTTTTGATCGACGAAGCGGTGCAAGCCGCCAAGGATGCCGATGTGGTGGTGGCCGCCGTGGGTGAGTCCCGTGGCATGTCCCATGAGTCGTCGAGCCGTACCGAACTGAACATCCCGGCCAGCCAACGCGAGCTGATCAAGGCCCTGAAGGCCACCGGCAAGCCGCTGGTGCTGGTGCTGATGAATGGCCGTCCGCTGTCGTTGCTGGAAGAAAAGCAGCAGGCCGATGCGATCCTGGAAACCTGGTTCAGCGGCACCGAAGGTGGCAACGCCATCGCGGACGTGCTGTTCGGCGACTACAACCCGTCGGGCAAGCTGCCGATCACCTTCCCACGCTCGGTGGGGCAGATTCCGACCTACTACAACCACCTGAGCATTGGCCGGCCGTTCACGCCGGGCAAGCCGGGCAACTACACCTCGCAGTACTTCGATGACACCACCGGCCCGCTCTACCCGTTCGGCTACGGCCTGAGCTACACCGAGTTCAGCCTGTCGGACATGGCCTTGTCGTCGACCACGCTGAACAAGACCGGCAAGCTCGACGCCAGCGTGACCCTGGAAAACACCGGCAAGCGTGACGGCGAAACCGTGGTGCAGTTGTACATCCAGGACGTGACCGGCTCGATCATTCGCCCGGTGAAAGAGCTGAAGAACTTCCGCAAGGTGATGCTCAAGGCTGGCGAGAAGAAAGTCATCCACTTCACCATCACCGAAGACGACCTGAAGTTCTACAACGCTCAACTCAAGTACGGGGCTGAACCGGGCAAGTTCAACGTGCAGATCGGCCTGGATTCCCAGGACGTTAAGCAGCAGAGTTTTGAGTTGCTCTGACCTTCAGGCCCTGCAAATCCCATGTGGGAGCGGGCTTGCTCGCGAAAGCGGTTTAACAACCAACCAAGATGTTGACTGTTATGCCCCCTTCGCGAGCAAGCCCGCTCCCACAAGGGCTTGCAGTGAGCCTAGCCCCGCCGATCCAGCAGATTCACCACCACCCGATCCACCAACCCCCACACCCGCTGCTTGAATCGCTTCCACAACGGTCGGCGCTGCCAGGCGTCGAGGCTGACTTGCAGGCTCTGGGCGAAATCCCGCTCGAAACTGGCCGCCACGGCGCTGCTGAGCCTGGAATCCAGGGCTTCCAGATTGGCTTCCAGATTGAAACGCAGGTTCCAGTGATCGAAATTGCAGGAGCCGATACTGACCCAATCATCCACCAGCACCATCTTCAGGTGCAGGAAACACGGCTGGTACTCGAAAATCTGCACACCGGCCCTGAGCAATCGCGGGTAGTAACGGTGCCCGGCGTAGCGCACGGACGGGTGATCGGTGCGCGGGCCGGTCAGCAGCAGGCGCACGTCGATACCCCGGGCGGCGGCCTTGCGCAAGGAGCGGCGCACGTTCCAGGTCGGCAGGAAATATGGCGTCGCCATCCAGATGCGTTTCTGGCCGCTGTTCAATGCCCGGGACAATGATTGCAGGATATCGCGATGCTGACGGGCGTCGGCATACGCCACCCGGCCCATGCCCTCGCCCACCGGCGGAACGCGCGGCAGGCGCGGCAAGCCGAAATTGGAGGCTGGCTTCCAGGCCCGCCGATGACGGTTGGCGAGCCACTGGCGGTCGAACAGCAACTGCCAGTCGAGCACCAACGGGCCGACGATTTCCACCATCACTTCGTGCCACTCACTGCGGTCGTCGAGGGGGTTCCAGAATTCATCGGTCACCCCGGTGCCACCGACCACGGCCAGGCGTTGGTCCACCAAGAGCAGCTTGCGGTGATCCCGATAAAGGTTGCGCACCCAGCGGCGCCAGCTCAGGCGATTGTAGAAACGCAACTCCACCCCAGCCTCGGTCAGGCGCTTGCGCAGGGCCAGGGTAAACGCCAGGCTGCCGTAGTCATCGAACAGACAGCGCACACGAACGCCCCGCTCGGCGGCCTGGACCAGTGACTGGACCATCGCCTCGGCGCAAGCCCCCGCCTCCACCAGGTACAGCTCCAGTTCGACCTGCTCCTGGGCACGGGCGATTTCCACCAGCATGCGTGGGAAGAACTGTGGGCCGTCGATCAACAGCTCGAAGCGATTGCCGTCACGCCAGGGAAAGACCGGGCCGCTCATGTCAACGCGCCGTGAAAATCAGCACCGCATTCACCGGCACCGACAGGCTGATGGCCGACAACCCGGCCAGGTTGCGGAGCTTTTCCAGGCCCGGCGCCAGATCGAAATCCGCCGCGTTGAGCACCACCGGCTCCAAGGTCACTACTTGGAAGCGGCGTTCATCCAGGCGTGTCGCCAGCAGTTCAACGGGGTACTCATGCTGCTTGCCGTGCAGGTTCACCGTCAGCGGCAGGCGCAACTCCAACTGCGCGCCGTTGGCCAGGTCCTGGATCGGCGCCAGGTCGATCTTGGCGGTAACGGTGGCTTCGGCGAATTGCTTGATCTGGAACAACTCGGCGCGCATGCGCTCGTCCCGCAGGGGAATGCCGCTGTTGATGGATTCCAGCTCCACTTCCAGGCGCGCCAAGCCGTCGGGCTGGACTTGGCCGTGCAGCACCAGGAAACGCTGGACCTCGGAAACGTTGCCGTTTTTGCTGCTGATAAACGACAACCGCGACGACTCGCCGTCCAGGTACCAGTCGGCCTGGGCCGGCAACGCTGCGCAGGCCAGCAGCAGGCTGACGACCGCGTGAGGGAAAAACCGCTTGAACATACACACTCGGGGGGCAGATAAACCTGTGGCGAACCTTAACCGGGCCGAGGGCGCTTGCAAACAGTCTGTTTCAACAACGGTCAGAAACACACAAGACCCTGTGGCGAGGGGATTTATCCCCGTTGGGTTGCGCAGCAGCCCCAAAGCAGGCGATTCAATCCACCTGAAAACCTCAATCACAGCTATAGGGCCGTTGCGCGGCCCAACGGGGATAAATCCCCTCGCCACAAGGTTCGCGCCATTCTTGAGTTACTCCAACCGACACCCCTGCCGCTCTCCCAACCATTGCGCACTGTTGCTGCGCCCCAACCCGCTGACGGTGACGCGCTTGGCTTCAACGGTCTCGAGAAAATCGCGGGTGGGCACTGCCTGCTTCACATAACCCCGACAATACTCGGCCGGTTGCTGCATCACATAGCGGCATGAGCAGTATTCCTTGGCGGTGTAGGCACTGATAATGTCGGGGAAGGCCCGCAATGCCACCCGCTCCAGCCAGACCCAACTGAACAGGGCGATAAGTAGCACCGACAACAAGGTCAGCAAGATTTTGCGCTTCATGGCTGCCCCTTCCCGGCGAACGCCGCCATGGCGCGCTTGAGCAGTTCGTTATGGCGATAGCTGCCGTCGCGGTCGTCGCCGTAGCGCACGATCACCAGTCTGGCGCTGGGGATGACGTACAGCGCCTGGCCCCAATGGCCCAGCGCGGCGAAGGTATCCGCCGGCGCAGCGGGCCAGGGGTGGAGCGTCGGATCGGCGCCGCGGTTGAGCCACCAGTGCCCGCCCGGCACGGCTTCGTCCTGGCCGGCCTGGAAGTGCACGAACGGTTCACGGCTGAACGCGACCCAATCCTTGGGGATCAGTTGCCGTTCGCCCCAGCGGCCGTCCCGTAGCATCAACAACCCGACACGCGCCAGGTCCCGCGCCGTGAGGTAGGCATAGGACGATCCCACGAACGTGCCGCTGGCGTCGGTTTCCCAAGTCGCGTGGCGGATGCCCAGGGGCTCGAACAGCGCCGTCCAGGGATAATCGGGATAACGTGCCGCACCGACGATGTTTTTCAGGGCCGCCGCCAACAGGTTGCTGTCACCGCTGGAATAACGAAACGCCTGCCCCGGGGGGCTGAAGCTTTCATGCCGCGCGGTAAACGCCGCCATGTCATGACGCCCGCGGGTATAGAGCATCGCCACCACCGAGGACTTGAGCGGCGCGTATTCGTAGTCCTCCTGCCAGTCCAGGCCAGACGCCCAGTGGAAAAGATCGGCCAGGGTCAGGCCCGGATGCCGGTTCAAGGGTGGGTAGTACTTGGCTGCCGGATCGTCCAGGGCAAAGCGCTGTTCACCGTAGGCCACGCCGAACACCGTCGCCAGCAGGCTTTTGCTGATGGACCAGGTCAGGTGCGGGGTCTGGGAGGTGGTCGGTCCGGCGTAGCGTTCATAGACCAGCCGACCGTCCTGGATCACCAGCAGCGCATCGGTGCGGATGCCCTCACGGCTGGCATCGTCCCGGGGTGGGAAGGCGTAGTGTTCCAAGGCTTCGATGGCCGGCCCGCTCGGGGTCGGGCCGCTTGGCCATTGCTCGCCGGGCCAGTCTTCGGCCTGGACGCTCAGGTTGAGTATCAGCAACGGGATCAGGAACCAGCCTTTGGACATGCTTGGGGCTCGCAAGGTTTAACCTTTAGAGCCTATGCAGACTTGATGACAATTTGAGTGTGTGCCCCCTGTGCGAGCTTGCTCGCGATAGCGCCGGATCAGCAGCAATGACGTTGGCTGACACTCCACCATCGCGAGCAAGCTCGCTCCCACAAGGGTTGGTCGTTTGGAGGCTTATCCCAACGCCTTGGCCAACCGCTTGGCCCGGGCCCCCGCCGCAAGGTCCATTACACCTTTATCCCGCGTCCACATCTCGCGCCAGTCCGCAGGCCCGGCGGCCAGGGCAGCGTCGAGTTCGCCGTCGAGCCCTTGGAACTGGGCGAACAACCCGCCCAGCAGCACATGCCCGGCAGGGCTGGAAGGGTTGTGGCGACTCACCTCCGCGCAGCCGGCCAGCAGCGCCAGCAGGCGCAGTTGCAACACCTGGGGCCAGGCACATTCCTGCCCGACGCCATACAACCAGGCCGTCATCGCACTGAGTACATAAAGGTCTTCCAGGGTGCGGAACGGTTTGACGTAGGCGTCCCAACCATCACCGGCCAGCAACTCGCACAGCGCGCCGTCGAGCAGCACGCGGCCATGGCTGATGTCCGGCATCAGGCCCATGGCGGGTAGTTTTTCCAGGGTCACGCCGGGCTCGCCCGCATAGGCCACTGCCAGGTTCAGCCGTGGCGTTTCGCCGGGCGCTTCGCCGCGAGCGGCAATCAGCAGCCACTCGGCGGCGTCGCCAGCGGTGACGAAATCCTTGCGCCCCCTCAGGCGCAAGTCGTCGAGGCGGGTTTGCATGTCCGCCGGGCGCAGGCTGCGTTGTTCAGTGGCACACAGGGCGCCAAGGCTCTGGGGCGCGCTCGGCCAAAGCACCCGCAGCGCCGCCTGGTACCCCACCAGGAAAGCCAGCCCCGGCGTGGCCATCGAGCGAGCCCCGGCCACGGCCAACTCGAACGGCGTCACCGGCCCCAGGCGTTGCAACAACGCGGCATAACCTTCAGCCAGGTCCGGATAGGTGGGCAGGCGCTCGCCGCGTTCGATCAGGGTGTGCCAGGGCATGAGAGGGCTCCTTGAAGGCTGTCATATAAGCATCACCAAAGCTTCATGGCGATGACACCGGGGCTACATAGCCTGACTTTGCACAACATGGCTGCATAAAGAAAGTCGACAGGCTGCAACTGAACAGCCCGCACGGAGATTCGCTATGACCCAGATCGCCCGCATCAGCGACACCGGCAATGAACGCCGCCTGCAAGCCGAACGCCTGATCGGCACCCACGCCTTGCAAGAAGCCCAGGCCCTGCGCTTCAACGTCTTCAGCGGCGAATTCAACGCCAAGCTCAAAGGCGCGGAAAAGGGTCTGGACATGGATGACTATGATGTTCACTGCGCCCACATCGGCGTACGCGACCTGAACACCGGCCGCCTCGTGGCCACCACGCGCCTGCTCGACCATCAGGCCGCCAGCAGCCTGGGCCGGTTCTACAGCGAAGAAGAATTCAGCCTTCACGGCCTGGTCCATCTCAAGGGCCCGATCCTGGAAATCGGCCGCACCTGCGTCGACCCGGCCTACCGCAACGGCGGCACCATCGCGGTGCTCTGGGGCGAACTGGCCGAAGTCCTGAACGAAGGTGGCTACAGCTACCTGATGGGCTGCGCGAGCATTCCGATGCAGGATGGCGGCATCCAGGCCCAGGCAATCATGCAGCGCCTGCGTGAGCGCTACCTGTGCACCGAACACCTGCAGGCCGTGCCGAAAAAACCGCTGCCGAGCCTGGACGTGCCGTCCAACGTCATCGCCGAAATGCCGCCGCTGCTCAAGGCCTACATGCGCCTGGGCGCGAAGATTTGCGGTGAGCCGTGCTGGGACGAGGACTTCCAGGTGGCCGACGTGTTCATCCTGCTCAAGCGCGACGAACTCTGCCCCCGCTACGCCCGCCACTTCAAGGCAGCCGTGTAATGAGCCGGTTGCGGGTGTACGCGCGTATCGCGCGAGTCTTGCTGGTAGTGACCCTGGGCCTGAGCATGGCCAGCGTGTTCGGCCTGTTCGAACGCCTGGGGGTCGCCAACTCGATGGTCCGTCGCCAGCGCTGGTCGCGGTTCTTCATGGCGCGGCTGAGCCATGCCCTGCCCTTTTCAGTCACTGTCCATGGTCAACTGCCGCAACGGCCGATGCTGTGGGTCAGTAACCATGTGTCCTGGACTGACATCCCGTTGCTGGGCATGCTCACGCCGATGTCATTCCTGTCCAAGGCCGAAGTGCGCACCTGGCCGGTGGCCGGATGGCTGGCCGCCAAGGCCGGCAGCCTGTTTATCCGGCGCGGGTCGGGTGACAGCCAACTGATCCGCAAACAAATGAGCCGCCACCTGGAACAGGCTCATCCGCTGCTGATGTTCCCGGAAGGCACCACCACCGATGGCCGATCCCTGCGTACCTTCCACGGTCGCTTGTTGTCGGCGGCCATCGATGCCGATGTGGCTTTGCAGCCGGTGGCGATCCGTTACCTGCGCGACGGTGAGCCGGATTCGCTGGCACCGTTCATTGGCGATGATGATTTGCTGTCGCACCTGATGCGCCTGTTCGCCAATGATCGGGGCGACGTGCACATCCATCTGCTGGAACCGATTGCCTGCCACGGCCAGGAACGCGCGGCACTGGCGTTCCAGGCGCAACAGGCAGTGCACAAGGCGTTGTTCGGGACGATTCCCGAGAAGCAGCAAGCGCCGATGCGGCCTGCGGCGATTGCGGCCTGACCCGGATCCCTGCGCGGGCCCCCTGTGGGAGCGGGCTTGCTCGCGAAGACGGCAGTACATTCAACACAGATGTTGACTGATCCACCGCCTTCGCGAGCAAGCCCGCTCCCACATTTAGTTATTTGGCGTGACCTGACTCAGCACAAAATCCTGCAACTGCGGGTAGAACAACCGGAAATCCTCGCTCAGCGGCTCATAAAGCTCGATCAACTCCGCCATCGCCCCGGCCAATTCCTCGGGTCGGGACAGGCGGCGGGAAATGCCGCGCAGTACCTGCCCCAGCACGTCGAACTCCTGATAAGACCCCAGCCAGTCATCCGCCGCCATATATGGCGCGATCTGTGCCAGGCGCCCCGGCAGTTGCGGCTCGGTACGCAGTACCTGGTAGACACGGGACGTGAAATCCACCAGCGGCCCTTCGCTGTACAACGCCCAGTCCCGGGCCAGGCAGTGATCGAAAAACACGTCGAGCACAATCCCGGCATAGCGCCGTCGCACCGTGGAAAAACGCGACAGGGCAATGTCCACCAAGGGATGGCGGTCGGTGTACATGTCGATGCGCCGATGCAGGGCAATCGCCGCTTCGATCTGCGGATCGTACTGCCCTTGCAACGGCCCTTTGACGAAGTCGCCGTAGAGGCTGCCGAGCAGTTGTTCCCGGCCGGGGCCGCCGAGGTGCAGGTGCGCGAGATAGTTCATGGCCCGCAGCTTAGCACCCCCGCGCCCATATCGTTATAACCCGATATAGCGATTTGTTCGGTGTTCAGATCAAATCCATATTGGTGTATCGCGAAATAACGATTTAAGGTTCGCTCTATCGCGATATAGCGTTTTACTCACCCCCGAGCTTGCCACCCATGACCCTCGACCTCGACGAAATAATAAAAGCCCTGGCGCACCCAGTACGGCGAGACATCCTCAACTGGCTCAAAGACCCCAAGGTCCAGTTCCCCGACCAGTTGCACAACCACGAGTTCGGCATTTGCGCCGGGCAGATCGACCAGCGTTGCGGCCTGTCGCAATCCACGGTGTCTGCGCACTTGGCGGTGTTGCAACGGGCGGGGCTGATCACCAGCCAGAAGGTCGGTCAATGGCACTTCTTCAAACGCAACGAGGAAGTGATCCAGCAGTTCCTCAAGCAAATGAGCCAAGAGCTCTGACCCGACAAGGACCCATCATGCCCCTCTCACTCCTGATCCTGGCCCTGAGCGCCTTTGCCATCGGCACCACCGAGTTCGTCATCATGGGCCTGTTGCCCGACGTGGCGGCCGACCTGGGCGTGTCGATTCCCGGCGCCGGCTGGCTGGTGACCGGCTACGCCCTGGGCGTGGCCATCGGTGCACCGTTCATGGCCCTGGCCACCGCCCGGCTGCCGCGCAAGGCCGCCCTGGTGGCGTTGATGGGGATTTTCATCGTCGGCAACCTGCTCTGCGCGATCGCCAGCGACTACAACGTGCTGATGTTCGCCCGGGTCGTCACCGCCCTGTGCCACGGCGCGTTCTTCGGCATCGGTTCGGTGGTGGCCGCCGGCCTGGTGGCGCCCAACAAACGCGCCTCGGCCGTGGCCCTGATGTTCACCGGCCTGACCCTGGCCAACGTGCTCGGCGTACCGCTGGGCACCGCACTGGGCCAGGAAGCCGGCTGGCGCTCGACCTTCTGGGCCGTGACCGTCATTGGCGTGGTGGCACTGATCGGCCTGATCCGCTTCCTGCCGGCCAAGCGCGATGAAGAAAAACTCGACATGCGCTCGGAACTGGTAGCGCTCAAAGGCGCCGGCCTTTGGCTGTCCCTGAGCATGACCGCGCTGTTCTCCGCGTCGGTGTTCACCCTGTTCACCTACGTCGCCCCCCTGCTGGGCGAAGTGACCGGCGTGTCGCCCCGTGGCGTGACCTGGACCCTGGTGCTGATCGGCCTGGGCCTGACCCTGGGCAACATCATCGGCGGCAAGCTGGCGGACAAGAGCCTGGCGAACACCCTGATGGGCGTCTTCCTCACCATGGCCGTGGTATCCACCGTACTGAGCTGGACCAGCGTGGCACTGATCCCCAGTGAAATCACCCTGTTCCTCTGGGCCACCGCCTGCTTCGCTGCCGTGCCGGCCCTGCAAGTCAACGTGGTGACCTTTGGCAAAGATGCACCCAACCTGGTGTCCACCCTGAACATCGGCGCCTTCAACATCGGCAACGCCCTGGGCGCCTGGGTCGGCGGCAGCGTCATCGACCATGGCCTGGGCCTGACCTCCGTGCCCCTGGCCGCCGGCGCGCTGGCCGTGCTGGCGCTGCTGGTCACCCTGATCACTTTCCGCCAGGGCGGCAATGCCGAGCTGGCTCCCGCAACTCACTGACTTCAACCACTCCCTGATTCTGAAGAGGTAGCAATTCATGGCGACTATTTTCGATCCGATCACACTCGGCGACATCGAACTGAAGAACCGCATCATCATGGCCCCGCTCACCCGCTGCCGCGCCGACGCAGGCCGCGTGCCCAACGCGCTGATGGCCGAGTACTACGTGCAACGCGCCTCCGCCGGCCTGATCCTCAGCGAAGCGACCTCCGTCACGCCGATGGGCGTCGGCTACCCGGACACGCCGGGCATCTGGTCCAACGACCAGGTGCGCGGCTGGGCCAACATCACCAAGGCGATCCACGGCGCCGGCGGCAAGATCTTCCTGCAACTGTGGCATGTGGGCCGGATCTCCCATCCGTCATACCTCAATGGCGAAGCCCCCGTGGCACCCAGCGCGATCCAGCCCAAGGGCCACGTGAGCCTGGTTCGTCCGCTCGCCGACTACCCGACGCCGCGCGCACTGGAAACCGCTGAAATCGCCGACATTGTCGACGCCTACCGTGTCGGTGCCGAGAATGCCAAGGCCGCTGGTTTCGACGGTGTGGAAATCCATGGCGCCAACGGCTACCTGCTCGACCAGTTCCTGCAAAGCAGCACCAACCAGCGCACCGACCAATACGGCGGTTCCCTGGAAAACCGTGCCCGCCTGTTGCTGGAAGTGACCGACGCAGCCATTGAAGTCTGGGGCGCCGGCCGAGTGGGCGTGCACCTGGCACCACGGGCCGACTCCCATGACATGGGCGACGAAAACCGTCTGGAGACGTTCAGCTACGTGGCCAGTGAGCTGGGCAAACGCGGCATCGCTTTCATTTGCTCCCGTGAGAAAGAAGGCGACGACAGCATCGGTCCGCAACTCAAGCAAGCCTTCGGCGGCCCGTACATCATCAACGAACGTTTCACCAAAGACAGCGCCAACGCCTGGCTGGCGGCTGGCAAGGCTGACGCGGTCGCGTTCGGGGTTCCGTTCATTGCCAACCCGGACTTGCCGGCACGCCTGAAGGCCAATGCACCGTTGAACGAGCCGCATCCTGAAACTTTCTATGGGAAAGGCCCAGTGGGGTACATTGATTACCCCGTGATGTAAGCTCGCACCAGCCGCTTTATTTAAAAGCCCCGACTCGAAAGAGCCGGGGCTTTTTTATACCTGCAGAACTTCAACCACACTCAGTCATTGCGAACAGCAACATTAAATAACAAGGCAACTTTCATCTGACATGGATTCAAACACGCAACGGCGCTAATAATAACGTTCGAACGCACCCCTACTGATACAAAGGATTGAAACTTACACCTCCACCGCACATTAAGAACTTCAACATTCCGGCAACACCAACTAACCAAACACCCTCAGTTTGCAGGCGAACGCCAGCGGACCGTGTACTTATGAGAGATGCCTTACCATGAACATCCTGAAAAACTTCATTTTCGCCCTCCTGCTGGGCCCCACCATGGTTGCCCACAGCCAGGCCAATACCGAAGTGACCGTGGAGATTGCCAACAATACCCGCGGCACAATGAAAATGAACAACCTGTTAACCGACCCACCCCAGGCCGAGGATTTTTCCTTGAGCGCCCACGACATCGATCCGAAATCAAGTTATAGATTCCATATCGAGCACTTCAGGGATTACACCTACCCTGGAGCCGGCTGGCGCCCGACATTAAAAAAAGTCAAACCTGTTGAACTGGTCCTAAATTATGAAATGAGCCATTTCAACTTTGAATGTCAAATGCACACCCGCTTGCAGGTCTCCATCGTGCCTGGCGCTTTGGAACCCAGCTATAAGCCGACGTGGAAAAGCAGGACGACTTACACCGGCAATGGCGAATACACGTGTCGGTCGGAAATTTCCCGGAAGATGCTTGAGCCACCCTTCAACTACACCGTTCGCCTCATGATCGAACCAGGTCGGTAAGCATCCGGCCAGTTCGCCTACAGGTTTCGCCTGGAGCCGGACATGGGTCCTTCATCATTGCCCGGCATGAAGGTGCCATGACGCTGACATGCCCCTGCAAACTTACTCCGTGGGAATCGGGATCCGACGGAGTACCTTCCGGTCACGAACAAATCCCCTACAAAATTTGTTCAAGATTGCCTTTCAACCACGACAGTATTCAGTTTATAAAAGCCATCTTGAAGACTTGACACGAAACAAACCGAAGCAATTACGCATTTTGTTTCATTTGCGCAGGCTAGGGCTCAGGCGCAGCATATCCAGCCCGATATCCACCCAGCGCTCAGCCTCACCGGCCAGGGGGAAGCTATCGGGGGCCAGCAGCCATTGATAAAGAATACCGTCGACATAGGCATGCAGGGCAATCGCCGCCCTTTCCGGTTCCAGGTCCGCCGGTAGCTGGCCGCGATTCATCGCATTGCGCAATGACAAGGCAATACGCACATTACAGTCGAGGCTGACCTGGCGCCGCTGCTGGCGCAGATCGCACATTTCATCGGTGAATTCACACTTATGGAACAGAATCTCATTAATGCGTCGGGTCTTCGGGTCCAGGGCAACTTGTTGAAACAATTGCACCAGCAGCTTGCGCGTACAACCCAGCGGGTCAAGCTCCTCTTCATTCTCACTGGCGCGGGCCAGGTCATCGAGCGGCTCATGCAAGGTATCGAGCATGGCCTGGAGCAGGTCCGCCTTGTTGCTGAAATGCCAATAGATAGCACCCCGCGTCACGCCGGCCAGCGTCGCGATATCCGCCAGAGTGGTGCGGGCCACGCCTCGCTCGAAGAACGCCTTTTCGGCCGCTTCGACTATCTGGCTGCGAGTCTCCTGGGCTTCCTCTTTGGTACGACGGACCATGGCAGTAAACACCTCAATCAGGATTGCGTCAGCAATGCGTAAGAATCAGCAGAACAAAATAGGAGGCGACGTCGCTTGAAGCGCCTCCCTCCGATCTACTCAGGCCCTTTGTCAGGCTTTTGTAAATCCGGATATTACGCAATTTGGCTGTTTACAAACAACCGTGTACGTAAGTATATTTCTTAGCATCCTACTAATTGAATTACTGCTGCTTTTTTACCTTCCACCTTCGAGTGCGCCCATCGCGCGCCTGGACCCGAGGATTTCCATGCAATTCAAGCCAGCTGTTACTGCTCTGGTTACCGCCATCGCCCTGGCATCGCTGCTCAGCGGATGCAAAAAGGAAGAGGCTGCACCTGCAGCGCCCCCTCCTCAGGTCGGCGTCGTAACCCTCAAGACCCAGCCCTTCACCTTGACCTCGGAACTACCGGGCCGCACCAGCGCGTTCCGCGTCGCCGAAGTACGGCCACAGGTCAACGGCATCATTCTCAAGCGCCTGTTCAAGGAAGGCGCCGACGTCAAGGCCGGCCAGCAGCTGTACCAGATCGACCCTGCGGTCTACGAAGCGACCCTAAAGAGCGCCGAGGCCAACCTGCGCTCCACCAAGTCGATTGCCGACCGCTATAAGCAACTGGTGGATGAACAGGCGGTGAGCCGTCAGGAATACGATACCGCCGTGGCCAATCGCCTGGAATCGGAAGCCAATCTGCAGACAGCCCAGATCAACGTGCGCTACACCAAGGTCTATGCACCGATTTCCGGCCGCATCGGCCGCTCCTCGGTCACCGAGGGTGCGCTGGTGAGCAACGGCCAGGCTGATGCCCTGGCAACCATTCAGCAACTGGACCCGATCTACGTCGACGTGACGCAAAGCTCGGTCGAGCTGCTGCAACTGCGCCGCGAACTGGAAAGCGGCCGTTTGCAAAAGGCCGGCGAGAACGCGGCCATGGTCAAGCTGACCCTGGAAGACGGCAGCCAGTATCCCCACGAAGGCAAGTTGGAATTTTCTGAAGTGTCGGTCGACCAGACCACCGGGTCCGTGACCTTGCGCGCCGTGTTCCCCAACCCTGATCACACCCTGCTGCCGGGCATGTTCGTCCACGCTCAATTGCAGGCCGGTGTGAACAGCGCGGCGATCCTGGCACCGCAACAAGGCGTGACCCGCGACCTCAAGGGCGCGCCAACCGCGCTGGTGGTGGGTGCGGACAACAAGGTCGAGCTGCGCCAGCTCAAGGCCAGCCGCACCGTCGGCAGCCAGTGGCTGATCGAAGACGGGCTCAAGGCCGGCGATCGCCTGATCACCGAAGGGTTGCAGTACGTACGGCCAGGCGTGGAAGTCAAAGCCACCGAAGCCACCAACGTTGGCACCAAGAACCCGGCCCCCGCAAAGGCAGCTGATAAAGCCGCCGGCGGCAAAGGGGAGTAAACCATGTCGAAATTTTTTATCGACCGTCCGATTTTCGCCTGGGTAATCGCCCTGGTGATCATGCTGGTCGGGGCCCTTTCGATCCTCAAGTTGCCGATCAACCAGTACCCGAGCATCGCGCCGCCGGCCATTGCGATCCAGGTGACCTACCCGGGTGCGTCCGCGCAAACCGTGCAGGACACCGTGGTGCAGGTCATCGAGCAGCAGCTCAACGGTATCGACAACCTGCGTTATGTGTCCTCGGAAAGTAACTCCGACGGCAGCATGACCATCACCGCGACCTTCGAGCAGGGCACCAACTCCGATACCGCCCAGGTCCAGGTCCAGAACAAACTGAACCTGGCCACCCCATTGCTGCCGCAAGAAGTGCAGCAACAGGGCATCCGCGTCACCAAGTCAGTGAGAAACTTCCTGATGGTGATCGGCGTGGTATCGCGTGACGGCAGCATGACCCGGGAAGACTTGTCCAACTACATCGTGTCCAACATGCAGGACCCGATCTCGCGCACCGCCGGTGTCGGTGACTTCCAGGTCTTCGGCGCCCAGTACGCCATGCGCATCTGGCTCGACCCGGCCAAGTTGAACAACTTCAACCTGACCCCGGTGGATGTGAGCACGGCCATTTCCGCGCAGAACGTCCAGATCGCGTCCGGCCAGCTCGGCGGCCTGCCTGCCATGCCCGGCCAGCAACTGAACGCCACCATCATCGGCAAGACCCGCCTGCAGACCGCCGAGCAGTTCAAGGCCATCTTGCTCAAGGTCAATCCGGACGGCTCGCAAGTGCGTGTCGGCGATGTGGCGGATGTCGCCCTCGGCGGTGAAAACTACAGCATCAACGCCCAGTTCAACGGCCTCCCGGCTTCCGGGCTGGCGGTGAGGCTCGCCACCGGCGCCAACGCCCTCGACACGGCCAAGGCCCTGCGCAAGACCGTCGACGATCTCAAGCCATTCTTCCCGCAAGGCCTGGAAGTGGTGTTCCCGTACGACACCACCCCGGTGGTGAGCGAATCGATCAAAGGCGTGGTCGAGACCCTGGTCGAAGCGGTCGTGCTGGTGTTCCTGGTGATGTTCCTGTTCCTGCAGAACTTCCGCGCCACCATCATCACCACGATGACGGTGCCGGTGGTACTGCTGGGCACCTTCGGGATCCTCGCGGCATTCGGCTTCAGTATCAATACCCTGACCATGTTCGGCATGGTGCTGGCCATCGGCTTGCTGGTGGACGACGCCATCGTCGTGGTGGAAAACGTCGAACGGGTGATGAGCGAAGAAGGCCTGTCGCCCAAGGAAGCCACCAAGAAGTCCATGGGGCAGATCCAGGGGGCCCTGGTGGGTATCGCCCTGGTGCTCTCGGCGGTACTGCTGCCGATGGCGTTCTTCGGCGGGTCCACCGGTGTGATCTACAAGCAGTTCTCCATCACCATCGTCTCGGCCATGGCCCTGTCGGTACTGGTGGCACTGATCTTCACCCCCGCCCTGTGCGCCACCATGCTCAAGGCCATTCCGAAAGGCGAGCACGGCACGCCGAAACGCGGCTTCTTCGGCTGGTTCAACCGCACCTTCGACCGTGGCGTCAGGAGCTACGAACGTGGCGTGGGCAATATGCTCAAGCACAAGGCCCCGTACCTGCTGGTCTACGTGATCATCGTGGTCGGCATGGTCTGGCTGTTCACCCGCATCCCGACGGCGTTCCTGCCCGAAGAAGACCAGGGCGTGTTGTTTGCCCAGGTACAGACACCGGCCGGCTCCAGTGCCGAGCGCACCCAGGTGGTGGTGGACAATATGCGCGAGTTCCTGCTGCGCCCCAGCAAGGACGGCGGCGAAGGCGACGGTGTGGCCTCGGTGTTCACCGTGACCGGCTTCAACTTCGCCGGTCGCGGCCAAAGCTCGGGCCTGGCATTCATCATGCTCAAGCCGTGGGAAGAGCGTAACGCTGACAACACCGTGTTCAAGATCGCTGGCCGCGCCCAGCAACACTTCTTCACCTTCCGCGACGCCATGGTGTTCGCCTTCGCCCCGCCAGCGGTGATGGAACTGGGTAACGCCACCGGTTTCGACGTGTTCCTGCAGGACCGTGCCGGCATCGGCCACGACAAGCTGATGGAAGCCCGTAACCAGTTCCTGGGCATGGCGTCCCAGAGCAAGGTGCTGGCCCAGGTCCGTCCGAACGGTCTGAATGATGAACCGCAATACCAGTTGGAAATCGATGACGAGAAGGCCAGCGCGCTGGGCATCACACTCTCGGAGATCAACAACACCCTGTCGATTGCACTGGGCAGTAACTATGTGAACGACTTCATCGACCGCGGTCGGGTGAAGCGGGTGTACGTCCAGGGCCAGCCGAACTCGCGCATGAGCCCCGAGGACCTGAAGAAGTGGTACGTGCGCAACAGCGCCGGGACCATGGTGCCGTTCTCTGCGTTCGCCAAGGGCGAGTGGGTCTATGGCTCGCCGAAACTGGCGCGTTATAACGGTGTGGAAGCGATGGAGATCCTCGGTACCCCGGCACCGGGCTACTCCACCGGTGAAGCCATGGCCGAAGTCGAAGCCATCGCCAAGAAGCTGCCGGCCGGCGTGGGTATTTCCTGGACGGGCCTGTCCTATGAGGAACGTCTGTCGGGTTCCCAGGCGCCAGCGCTGTACGCCCTGTCGCTGCTGATGGTGTTCCTGTGCCTGGCGGCGCTGTATGAAAGTTGGTCGATTCCGATCGCGGTCATGCTCGTGGTGCCACTGGGGATCATCGGCGCCTTGATGGCCACCAGCTTGCGCGGCCTGTCCAACGATGTGTACTTCCAGGTGGGCCTGTTGACAACCATCGGCCTGGCGGCGAAAAACGCCATTCTGATCGTGGAATTCGCCAAGGAACTCCACGAACAAGGGCGAACGCTGGTGGAAGCCGCCATCGAAGCCTGTAGGATGCGTCTGCGGCCGATTATCATGACCTCGCTGGCGTTCGTCCTCGGCGTAGTCCCGCTGGCGATTTCCACCGGCGCCGGCTCGGGCAGCCAGCACGCCATCGGCACCGGTGTAATCGGCGGCATGTTGACCGCCACCATCCTGGCAATCTTCTGGGTGCCCTTGTTCTTCGTGACCGTGTCGTCGATAGGTCGTCGCAAAAATGCGGACCAGGACGATACTCCTGAAACTTCTAAAGAGGCTGGCCAATGAGCAAGTCGCTCCTCTCCCTGACCATCGCCGCCGTCGTGCTCAGCGGTTGCTCGCTGATCCCCGACTATCAGCGGCCCGAAGCACCGGTCGCGGCGCAATACCCGCAAGGGCCGGCCTACGAGGCAGCCAAGGCGCCCGGCCAGGCCGCTGCCGAGCAAGGCTGGAAGCAGTTCTTCCATGACCCGGCGCTGCAACAGCTGATCCAGGTCGCCCTGGAAAACAACCGCGACCTGCGCGTCGCGGCACTGAACATCGATGCCTACGCCGCGCAATACCGCATCCAACGGGCTGACCTGTTCCCGGCGGTCTCGGCCACCGGTTCCGGCAGCCGTCAGCGGGTACCGGCACGGGCTTCGCAAACCGGCGAAGCGGCGATCAGCAGTTCCTATTCGGCCACCCTGGGCATCAGCGCCTATGAACTGGACCTGTTCGGTCGGGTTCGCAGCCTGAGCGAGCAAGCGTTGCAAAGCTACTTCGCCACCGAAGAAGCCCGCCGCAGCACCCAGATCAGCCTGGTGGCCAACGTCGCCAATGCCTACCTGACCTGGCAGGCCGACAAGGAACTGCTCAAGCTGACCCAGGAAACCCTCGGGGCCTACGAGCAAAGCTTCAAGCTGACCTCGCGCAGCGCCGAAGTCGGCGTGGCCTCGGCCCTGGACCTGAGCCAGGCGCGTACCGCGGTGGAAAACGCCCGCGTGCAACTGGCCCGCTACACTCGCCAGGTCGCCCAGGACGAAAACAGCCTGACCCTGCTGCTGGGCACCGGCCTGCCGGCCAACCTGAACTCGCAACCGCTGAGCGATGACCTGCTCAGCAAAGTGCCGGCCGGGCTGCCGTCAGACTTGCTGCAACGTCGTCCGGACATCCTCCAGGCCGAACGCAACCTGCTGGCCGCAAACGCCAACATCGGCGCCGCGCGGGCCGCGTTCTTCCCGAGCATCAGCCTGACGGCCAACGCCGGCACCCTGAGCCCGGACCTGTCCGGCCTGTTCAAGGGTGGTTCGGGCACCTGGACCTTCGCGCCGCAAATCAACCTGCCGATCTTCAACGCCGGCAGCCTGCGGGCAAGCCTGGACTACGCCAAGATCCAGAAAGACATCAACGTCGCGCAGTACGAGAAGTCGATTCAGACAGCGTTCCAGGAAGTCTCCGACGGCCTGGCCGCGCGCCAGACCTACAACGAACAGTTGCAGGCCCAGACCGACTTCGTCGCCGCCAACCAGGACTACTACCGCCTGGCCGAGCGTCGCTACCGCATCGGCGTCGACAGTAACCTGACCTTCCTCGATGCCCAGCGCCAGTTGTTCAGCGCGCAACAGTCGCTGATCACTGACCGCCTTGCGCAACTGACCAGCGAGGTCAATTTGTACAAGGCACTGGGCGGTGGCTGGAATGCCGAGACGGGCAAGAACGAGCCGGTGAAGGAAGAGGCGCCCAAGACCCGGCTGTTCTGATCGTGCTTGAACGCTGAACAAGAAGCCCACCGGAAGGTGGGCTTTTTGTTCACCCAAGGCCTGACGCCAACCTGTGGCGAGGGGATTTATCCCCGTTGGGTTGCGCAGCAACCCCAAAAAAGCCTAATGAACCGAGGCGGCAGGTTAACGCGGATCGACGATATCCAACGCTCGATTGACCAACAGCTCACTCAGTTCATTCATCTGCACCACGCCAAGCACGACATGCCGCCGCGAGCCGTTCAGGTCGAACGTCAGGTCACCGAGCATGGCATTGGCCGAGGCCAGGGTTTCACTGAGGTTCGCCAATAGGCACTCGGTGTCGATGGTATCGATGACGGTGAAAATCTGTGTGGATTTGGATGTGGGCTTTGGTTTGGGATCGGAATTTGTGCCCAGATGGTAATCGAGTGCCCGGTCTGCGGCCTCTTGGAGCTTTTCTGGATCGGGGTCGTTGTAGGGGAAGGTGGATCCAGACGCTGGGGGATTAGGTGTTTCTTTGATCATGGTAGTACTCCTAACGAAAATGAGAGCCGCCAGCATCACTTGCAGATGATAGGTGGCAGCTGTATGCGGGTCTGCAAGACCGAGTCGTTAGGCAACCTCGGCAGACCCGAAGGTCTCCCGCACACAGCCACCATAAAACGATGGCACCCAAAAGTCGCCATGGATTATAGGGGCGCGGCTAGGCGCCTAACAAATTCGGCGGGCTTGCAGTCCCGGTCGCTGGATGCGCAGCGACTACAACAGGCTAAGGATGCGACGTCCTAACGGCAACCCTAAAAGATTGTCGGAAAAATCGGCACGTCTGTCAGACATCCACCGCAAACTTTTCCCTCCCTTAAACGAATTGCTCAAGTAGGGATGAAGAAAAGAACTACAAGAAAAAACCACTGAAGCGTAGGACGTTCTGACAATCACCAAGAATTTTCCGACGAACTTTTAAGGTTGTCCCTCGGAACAAGCAAAACTAATTTATTAAGCCCTACCTCTACTTCAATGCCAGGAAGGCTTATGCAGAACCCCAAAGGACCGCCTCTACAAATTGAACTGCCTCCAACGATCATAAAACCCGAGCTACCATCATCGCACCCGCCTCTGTCCACGCAGTCACCCGGCTATATTTCGAGACCCTTACCATGGAGCGGAACAGTCGTAGAAATTGCAGAAATTCAGAATTTCTTCAAGAAAAAAAATATTAAATCCGAATCCTTGACTATGGCGGTGGTCGTCACCATCGCCACCCAACAAGATCATTTAGAAAAGTCCTACAATTCCTACGTAGGAATTCTGAAAGCAAAACTTGACCATGAAATAGTCACGGCTATCGGAGCAGCCGCGGGAATACACGCTCTTGAAAAAGAGGTTATTGATCAGATCATCGCACGTAAACGAAGCGAGCTGCAGAACAGCTTGGTCACCGCCACCACTTTCTTTGCAAGAGATCCATTCCATAAAAACATCAAGAAAAATGCAGTTGACTTTGTAAACATACTTCAAGGGAGCAGAGAGCCATCAACAGATGTTTACAACAGATGGTTACGGTCCATCACCGCAGCTTACACAGCGAAGGTCCTGACCGAAGAAATCAGAATTCTGAATGAAAAATTACAAGCAATGACCTCTGCCCGTACAACGATTGATGCTGAAAAACGAAAGAATCTTCAGGAGCACATCGATACGTTATCTAACCAACAGGGACTCACGCCTTCTCTTGTCACAGTGCAGCAAAGTCTGATTCCCTCCATAACTACGATCCGACACAAAGACGCTGCCCTGCCTATGGAAATACGGCACGATCTTGAAGAAATATTCAACGAAAATCCGCCTCAACATAAAAGCAACATAGAAGAACGAATCCGGCTCGACCATTTTCCCACCAGAACCCACAACACTAGTCTCCTTGAATCGCCTACCAAACAGCGTATCGATGCTTTGACGGAGGAGATTAACCATCAAGCTCGCGTGCCTGGGTTGCACGCGGGGCGCCTCAACCGCGAACCTGATCTTGCCAAAGCCAATCAGTTCCATATAGCTGGAGCTGTGGCTGCTACCCAGCCGATGATCGTTACATCAGCCGGAACGATTGCAGCGGTTGAAGGCGCAGCTTCAGGTTTGGGCAGAGCTATCCAACTGGCAATTGCATCGTTGGCAGATGTTTTGGCGGGCACCGCGTCTGGTTTTTTTGTAGGGATTGCTGCGCTGGTTTATTCGCCAAAGTTGGCAAACGGCGAGTTACCGGAGCGTTTTGCCTTTAGTACACCCCTTTCAGATTTGGTGCCGTTGCAAGACCGCGATCTGCACGCCCTAGCCGCTGCCGGCAAGACGATTGACTTACCTGTGCGCCTAAGTTCCAGAAACGCAGCAGATGGCCAGTCAGAACTTCTCGTGGTCAAAGCCGACGGCCTATCCAATCTTCCCAAAGTCAGGGTTATGGCGGCTACCTATGATGCCCAGCAAAATATTTACACCGCCACGATTGAAAACGCGCCGTCAACAACCTTGACATGGACCCCTTTTGTTAAACCCGGTGACGTCTCCACGAAACTTCCCACCGAATCACCTTCGCCGCTTATTTATACAGGTGCCTCAGTAACGCCCATCGTGGGAAGAATCGATTCATTTCCTGAGGTCGCCGAAAGCAGTTTTGATGACTATGTTTTTGTTTTCCCAATCGACTCAGGTCTACCGCCTCTGTACGTTATGTTCAGAGATCGGAGAGAAGATCCTGGGGTTTCGTGGGGTGTTGGCGCTCCAGTGTTAGGAGTGTGGCTGGAAGCTGCATCAGAAGGTGAAGGAGCCCCCATTCCATTACAAATCGCGCGTCAGTTGAGAGGAAAAAAATTTAGAAATTTCAAGAATTTTAGAAAGACATTCTGGAAAGCAGTTGCTAACGATCCGATTATTGCTCAACAATTCAGCTCAGCCAACCGTGTAGAGATGAGGAAAGGTAATGCACCTTTTGTTGTACGGACTGAATACGCTGGAGCACGTATCAGGTATGAACTGCATCACAAGAAATATCTGTCTCAAGGCGGCGAGGTGTTTGGCCTGGACAACATCAATATCACCACCCCCAAGCGCCATATAGAAATTCATAGAGAGAAAATGCAATGAGTCGATTACTAACAGACATGACCGAGTCTGAATTTTTAGCTTTTGTTATAAAAATTTTCGAATCGCAGCATGACTCGGAAAATGAGCAGACCGAAGCTGTATTGGAGTTCATAAGAATTACAGAGCACCCCTATAAAGCCGACCTAATCTACTATCCTGAAGCAGGAAAAGATAATCCTGAGGCAGTAGTAAACGAAATTAAAAACTGGCGCGCCGCCAATGGAAAACCGGGATTCAAGCAATCCTGATTTTTACGCGAAAGCCTTCCTTTTATCGCCAGCATCTGCGGTAAAAAGGGCTCAGTCGACACCTTCGTTGGATGTTCTGGTGCTATCGCGAGCAAGCTCATTCCTACAGGAATTTGTGGTGGACGAAAGATCCATGAACGACGCAGAACCGTGTGGGAGCGGGCTTGCCCGCGAAAGCGTCGGACCATTCAATATCGGTGCAAGCTGATCCACCGCTATCGCGAGCAAGCTCGGCTCCCACAGAGAATTATGGTGAGACGAGGATTCAGGAATGTAGCGGCACCTGTGTGAGAGCGAGCTTGCTCGCGATGACGTCAGCCCAGACACCCCAAATCCCGTGGCGAGGGAGCTTGCTCCCGCTCGGCTGCGCAGCAGTCGCAAGACCTGACCCTGCGGTTTGCCTGAAGGAACGCAGGGGCCTGCTTCGCAGGCCAGCGGGAGCAAGCTCCCTCGCCACGCTGGGTTGGTGTGGAGTCGAAAATTGGAGATCGACCACAGTCCTGTGGGAGCGGGCTTGCTCGCGAATGCGTCGGAACATTCAACATTGATGCAAGCTGATTCACTGCTTTCGCGAGCAAGCCCGCTCCCACAGGGGTTCAGCGGTGGATATGAGATTTGTGAATATTCCTTGCCGCAAGTGTTGGGCCATTTGATCAGCCATTTTGCCGTTCGATAATCGCCCAAAACCCGCAATCGCCAATTGAAGCCATCCCGCCCTGCCCTTCACCATCGCTCGCACAAAACCAATAACATCAGGTTCGATGCCATGCCTCTACGCCCCGCCGCGCCCGGCTGATTCTCGATCAGCGCCCCTGTTATCCACCATTCTGTCTGCGACCCGAGGTCGTGGCAACGACTTGCTTCGCCCACAACAATTAGAGAAAACGTTCATGAAGCCCACACAGCACCTGTTTCCCAGCCTCATCGCTGTTGCCCTGGCCGGCTCCGCCCTGCCCGTCCTGGCTGCCGAGTCGGGGTTTGTCGAAGATGCCAAGGCCACGCTGAACCTGCGTAACTTCTATTTCAACCGCAACTTCACCAACCCGAACAACGCCCAGGGCAAGGCCGAGGAATGGACCCAGAGTTTCATCCTCGACGCCAAGTCCGGGTTCACCCAGGGCGTGGTCGGTTTCGGCGTGGACATACTGGGGATGTACTCGGTCAAGCTCGACGGCGGTCGCGGCACGGCGGGTACGCAGTTGCTGCCAGTGCATGACGACGGTCGCCCGGCCGACGACTTCGGCCGTTTGGGCGTGGCCCTGAAGGCCAAGGTGTCGAAGACTGAGTTGAAGGTCGGCGAATGGATGCCAGTGCTGCCAATCCTGCGCTCCGACGACGGTCGCTCCCTGCCCCAGACCTTCCGTGGCGGCCAAGTGACCTCCACCGAAATCAACGGCCTGAGCCTCTACGGCGGCCAGTTCCGTGGCAACAGCCCGCGCAACGACGCAAGCATGGAAGACATGTCCATGAACGGCCGCGGCGCGTTCACCTCCGACCGTTTCAACTTCGGTGGCGGTGAATACGCCTTCAACGAAAAACGCACCCAGGTCGGTGTGTGGTACGCGGAACTGTCCGACATCTACCAACAGCAGTATTTCAACCTGACCCACAGCCAGCCCATCGGCGACTGGACCCTGGGCGCCAACCTCGGCTACTTCATCGGCAAGGAAGACGGCAGCGCACTGGCCGGCGACCTGGACAACAAAACCGCGTTCGCCATGCTCTCGGCCAAATACGGGGGCAACACCTTCTACGTCGGCCTGCAGAAAGTCGGCGGTGATGATGCCTGGATGCGCGTCAACGGCACCAGCGGCGGCACCCTGGCCAACGACAGCTACAACTCCAGCTACGACAACGCCAAGGAAAAATCCTGGCAACTGCGCCACGACTTCAACTTCGCCGCCGTCGGCGTGCCGGGCCTGACCCTGATGAACCGCTACATCAGCGGTGACAACGTGCACACCGCCACGGTCGACGATGGCAAGGAATGGGGTCGGGAAAGTGAGCTGGCCTACATCGTGCAGAGCGGCGCACTGAAGAGCCTGAATGTGAAGTGGCGTAACTCAACGATGCGTCGGGACTACAGCACCAACGAGTTTGATGAGAATCGGTTGATCATCAGCTATCCGATCAGCCTGCTGTAGAAGCCAAACATGGATGGAGGTTGTACCACCGTCATCGCGAGCAAGCTCGCACACAGGGATCAGTGCAGCGCACAAAACTTGTGCTCACTGAAGATCCAGTGTGGGAGCGAGCTTGCTCGCGATGGCGGCGGCACAGTCAGCATCTCGCCGACTGGCCCACCGCTTTCGCGGGCAAGCCCGCTCCCACAGGGAATGAGGTGCCCCCTTAATCCCGCGACTCGACGCCCAGTTCGTCCCACACCGACTCGGCCAGGTGGAAGGTGGCGTTGGCTGCCGGGATGCCACAGTAGATGGCGCTCTGCATGATCACTTCCTTGATCTCGCTGCGGCTCACCCCATTGTTGGCAGCGGCGCGCAGGTGCAGCTTGAGTTCTTCGGCGCGGTTCATGCCGATCAGCATGGCGATGGTGATCAGGCTGCGGGTGTGGCGCGGCAGGCCCGGGCGGGTCCAGATGTCGCCCCAGGCATGGCGGGTGATCATCTCCTGGAATTCGCTGTTGAACTCAGTCAGGGCATCGAGGCTGCGGTCGACGTGGGCATCGCCCAGTACCGCGCGGCGTACTTGCATGCCTTCATCGTAACGTTGTTTCTCGTCCACAAAAAAACTCCTCAGGCGCGGCTGGAATCAAGCAGGAAATCCAGCACCCGCGCGCTGAACGCAGCGCCGGCCTGGACGTTGGACAGGTGCGCGGCATGGAACTCGGCATACTCGGCCCCGCTGACCCGCGCCTGGATGAAATGCCCCCCCGACGGCGGCGTCACCGCGTCTTCGGTACCGGCGATCACCAACAGCGGCACACGGATCAACGACAATTGCTCACGAAAATCGGCATCACGCACGGCCGCACAGTTGGCTGCGTAGCCCTGGGGCGAAGTGGCGGCGAGCATGTCGGTGATTTTCTTCACCTTCGCAGGATGAGCTTCGGCAAAATCCGCGGTAAACCAGCGGGCGATCGAAGCATCGCGCAGCGCCACCATTGCCGCCTTGCCATCGCGCAGCACGGTTTCGATGCGCGGGTTCCACACCGACGGGTCGCCGATCTTGGCGGCGGTGTTGCACACCACCAGTTTGTGCAGGCGCTCGCCAGCATTGATCCCCAACCACTGGCCGATCAACCCGCCCATGGACAATCCACAGAAATGCACCTTGTCGATGCTCAACTGATCGAGCATCGCCAGCACGTCGCGACCCAGCTGTTCGATGCTGTAGGGGCCTTCGGTGACCAGCGATTGACCATGGCCGCGAGTGTCGAAACGCAGCACGCGAAAGTATTCGCTGAAGGCCGCGACCTGCTCGTCCCACATGTGCAAATCAGTGCCCAGTGAGTTGGAGAGCAGCAGTACCGGGGCGTCTGGTGGCCCGTCCAATCGCTGCTCATCAAAACAATAGTTCAGATCGCCCTCGGCGAGTTTGACGAATCCCACAACAATCTCCTTTCAGGCGTTCAAGGCAAGGTGTTCGGCCACGGCTCGAGCGACCCAGGTCTGGGCTTGTCCGAGGTAGTGCGCCGGGTCGAGCAGATGATCAAGTTCGGTCGCCGATAGCTGCGCGGTGACCTGGGGTTCGTCTCCCAGCACCTCGCGCAGATGCCGCTGTTCGGCCACGGCGCGCTTGCAACATTGCTCCAGCAAATGATGGGCGGTATCGCGCCCGACACGCTGGGCCAGGACAATGCTCACCGCTTCGGCCAGCACCAGCCCGTGGGTCAGTTCCAGATTGCGGGCCATGCGCGCCGCATCCACTTCCAGCCCTTCGGCCAGCAGTCGCGCCTGTTGCAAGGCACCGGAGACCAGGCAGCAGATTTCCGGCAAGGTTTCCCACTCGGCGTGCCACAGGCCCAGGCTGCGCTCGTGCTCCTGAGGCATGGCGCTGAACAGCGTCGACAACAAACCCGGTACCCGCGTCGCCGCGCCGATCAATACCGCCGCGCCCACCGGATTGCGCTTGTGCGGCATGGTGGACGAACCGCCCTTGCCCGGGGCGGAGGGTTCGAAGGCTTCTCCGGCCTCGGTTTGCATCAACAGGCTGATGTCGCGGCCCAATTTGCCCAGGCTGCCGGCGATCAGGCCCAGCACTGAACCGAACTCCACCAGGCGATCACGCTGGGTGTGCCACGGCTGCTCCGGCAAGGTCAGTTGCAGTTCGACGGCCAAGGCTTCGGCGACGGGCAAGGCGTGTTCACCCAAGGCGGCGAGGGTTCCGGAAGCACCGCCAAATTGCAGCACCAGCAAGCGTGGTTTGAGCTCTTTCAAGCGTTGGCGACTGCGGGTGATCGCCCCCAGCCAACCGGCGATTTTCATCCCCAGGGTCACCGGCGTGGCGTGTTGCAGCCAGGTGCGCCCGGCCAACGGTGTGGCGGCGTAGCGTTCGGCTTGTCGGGCCAGGATGGCGGCCAGTTGCGCCAACTCGCCCTCGATCAGGCCCAACGCCTGGCGCAGTTGCAGCACCAGCCCGCTGTCCATCACGTCCTGGCTGGTGGCGCCCAGGTGCACGTAGCGCTCGGCTTCGGCATCCTCGGCGGCGATGCGCTTGCCCAACGCCTTGACCAACGGGATCGCCGAATTGCCAGCGCTGGCGATCGCTTCGCTCAGTGCCGAAAAATCGTACAACTGGGCACGACAAGCCTGCTCGATCGACGCCACGGCGCTTTGCGGAATCAACCCGACCCGCGCCTCCGCCCGGGCCAAGGCGGCTTCGACATCCAGCATGGCCTGGACCCGCCCCGCATCGCAGAACACCTCGCGCATGTCGCGGGCGGTGAAGTAGGCATCGAACAGCTGATTGCCCGGTCGTTCGCTCATAAACAGTCCTTGGGAAGGTAAATGTTCCTGTGGCTAGGAGATTGTTGTGGCGAGGGGATTTATCCCCGCTGGGCTGCGCAGCAGCCCCTAAGCAGCAACACAATCTGTCTGACAGACCCAGTTGCTGATATTTAGGGCCGCTTCGCGCCCCAGCGGGGCGGTGCGACGTTTCGCTAAATCCCCTCGCCACAACAATCTCTGGCCACAATGACTCAAACAAGCCTCAAATGATCAGGTGGATTCAAA
Source organism: Pseudomonas sp. NFACC37-1 (assembly GCF_900101575.1). NCBI lineage: Bacteria > Pseudomonadati > Pseudomonadota > Gammaproteobacteria > Pseudomonadales > Pseudomonadaceae > Pseudomonas > Pseudomonas sp. NFACC37-1. Next base: position 90,567 of record NZ_FMUZ01000023.1, read on the forward strand.
GGTCGTGGTGCAAATACGCCGGTTGCTTGGGCAGGCGCAGGCTGAACAGGAACGCCACGACCATCATCACCGTGACATACCAATAAAAGGCGTTCTCCATGCCTTGGGCCTTCAGGCTCAAGGCGACGTATTCGGCCGATCCGCCAAAAATCGCATTGGCCACCGCATAGGCCAACCCTACTCCCAGCGCTCGCACTTCAGGTGGAAACATCTCGGCTTTCACCAGGCCACTGATGGAGGTGTAGAAACTGACGATCGCCAGCGCCAGCGTGATCAGGATAAACGCCAGGAACGGGCTGCTGATGCTTTTGAGGGTCAGCAGGATCGGCACTGTGCACAGCGCCCCCAGGGCACCGAACCAGAGCATGGAATTGCGTCGGCCGATCTTGTCCGCCAGCATGCCGAACAACGGCTGCATGCACATGTACAGGAACAGCGCGCCAGTCATGATGTAGCTGGCGGTCTTGGCGTGCAGGCCGGCGGTGTTCACCAGGTATTTCTGCATGTACGTGGTGAAGGTATAGAAAATCAGCGAACCGCCGGCGGTGTAGCCCAGCACGGTGATGAACGCGGCCTTGTGGTCGCGAAACAGCGCCGCGATGCTGCCAGCGTCCTTGTTCTCACGCATTTCCTTGCTACTGGTTTCCTTCAGGGACCGCCGCAGGAAGAGTGAAATCAACGCGGCCACGGCGCCGACCACGAACGGGATCCGCCAGCCGTAGGCACGCAGTTCATCTTCGCTGAGAAACTGTTGCAGGATCACCACCAGCGACACCGCCAGCAGTTGCCCACCGATCAACGTCACGTACTGGAACGAGGCGAAGAAACCGCGCTGGCCCTTGAGGGCGACTTCGCTCATGTAGGTGGCGGTGGTGCCGTATTCGCCGCCCACCGACAGGCCCTGCAGCAAACGCGCGAACAACAGCAGCACCGGCGCCCAGACGCCGATGTCCTTGTAGGTGGGCAGGCAGGCGATGAGCAACGAGCCGAAGCACATCATCAGCACCGAGATCATCATCGAATTCTTGCGCCCGTGACGGTCCGCCACCCGGCCAAAAATCCAGCCGCCGATGGGCCGCATCAGGAACCCGGCGGCGAATACACCGGCCGTGTTGACCAGTTGCACCGTGGGGTTGTCGGACGGGAAGAACGCCGGCGCGAAATAGATCGCGCAGAACGCATAGACGTAGAAGTCGAACCATTCGACCAGGTTGCCGGATGAAGCACCGACGATGGCAAAGATGCGCTTGCTGCGTTCTTCGCCGGTGTAGTGGCTGATGATTGGGGTGGCCATGGATTATTCACTCGTTGGGGAATGGACAAAGTCTAGACACACTTCGTAACAGACCCGTTCCACAAACAGTCTTTCAAGCAGTAGCGCCTGTAGCGCCGCCATCGCGAGCAAGCTCGCTCCCACAAGGGCGATGATCGTTCCCACGCTCCGCGTGGGAACGCCTCAACGGACGCTCTGCGTTCGGCTCTGGATGTGACGCAGAGCGTCACGGGCAGCATTCCCACGCGGAGCGTGGGAGCGATCATCGCCTGTCAACATTCAGTAATCGAAGAACACCGTCTCGGCATCTGTGCCCTGCAGGATCACGTTCCATTGATACACACCCGACGCATCGGGCTTGCTCACGATCGTGGCGCGACGCTCCTCGGGTACGCAGGCCAGCAGCGGGTCGGTTTCGTTGGCCTGTTCGCCATCGAAGTAGATACGCGTCAGCAAATGCTTGACCAGCCCGCGAGCGAACACCAGCACCACCAGATGCGGTGCCTGGGTCGTACCGTTCAACCCTGGCACAGTGCCCGGCTTGATGGTGGTGAATCGGAAGCGCCCTTCAGCATCCACCGGCACCCGGCCAAAGCCTTCGAAGTGCGGGTCCAGGGGTTTGTCCTGGTCGTCTTCCGGATGGGCGTATTTACCGGCGGCGTTGGCCTGCCAGACTTCCAGCATCGCGTCGTTGACGAACTGGCCGTTGCCATCGACCACCTGCCCGGTGATCGCCACGCGTTGGCCGAGGGTTTCGGCGACGGTCAGGTCTTCGCGGTTCAGCCAGGTCAGGCCGATGTGGTAGTACGGGCCAACGGTGTGGGACGTGGTGGCGGTGAGCGTCATCTTATTTCTCCATCGGCGTGGCATCGCGGCCGCGCAAGACGATGTCCCAGCGGTAACCGAGGGCGTAGTGAGGGACGGTTTTTTCCAGGTCGAAACGGGCGATCAGGCGTTCCTTGGCACTTGTGTCTGGCACGCAGTTGTAGATCGGGTCGTATTCGAGCAACGGATCGCCAGGAAAGTACATCTGCGTCACCAGGCGCGTCAGGATGCTCGGCCCGAACAGGGAGAAATGGATATGCGCCGGGCGCCAGGCGTTGTGGTGGTTGCCCCATGGATAAGCGCCGGGCTTGATGGTCTGGAACTGATACCAGCCGTCGGCGTCGGTGACGGTGCGACCGGTGCCGGTGAAATTCGGGTCCAGCGGCGCGTCATGGTTGTCACGGTCATGGTTGTAGCGACCGGCGGCGTTGGCCTGCCAGATTTCCACCAGGATGCCTGGCACCGGCTGGCCGTGCTCATCCAGCACGCGCCCGTGAATGATGATCCGTTCACCCAGTGGCTCGCCGGCATGCTGGGCGGTCAGGTCATGATCCTTTTCCTGCACGCGGTCGGCGCCGACAATCGGGCCGGTGATTTCCGACAACGAATGCGGCAGGAACACCAATGGCTTGGACGGCGAGCGCAGGTTGGTGGACTGGTACGGCGGGTGCAGATACTCCGGCTGGGTGCCCGCTTGGGGGCGACGATAACCAGGCTTGTCAGTCATGAAGCATTCCTCGGTTTCTTATTAGTAGAGCGACGCGTCAGACGCGTTCAATGGCCAATGCCAGACCCTGGCCGACGCCGACACACATGGTCGCCAGGCCTTTCTTGCCGCCGGTCTTTTCCAGATGGTGCAACGCCGTCATCACCAAACGCGCCCCACTCATGCCCAGGGGATGGCCAAGGGCGATGGCGCCGCCGTTCGGGTTGACCTGCGGCGCATCGTCCGCCAGCCCCAGATCACGCAACACCGCCAGGCCCTGGCTGGCAAACGCTTCATTGAGTTCGATCACGTCGAAATCGGCGACCGCCAGGCCCAGGCGCTCAGTGAGTTTGCGCACCGCCGGTACCGGGCCGATGCCCATCACCCGTGGCGCGACGCCGGCACTGGCCATGCCCAGCACTTTGCCGCGAGGCGTCAGGCCATGTTTTTTCACCGCTTCGGCCGAGGCCAGGATCAGCGCCGCTGCGCCGTCGTTCACGCCTGATGCGTTGCCGGCGGTGACGGTTTTGTCCGGCCCGTTTACCGGTTTGAGTTTGCCCAAGGTCTCCAGCGTGGTGTCGGCGCGAGGATGCTCGTCCTGCTCGACCACGGTTTCGCCTTTCTTATGGGCGATGCGCACCGGCACGATTTCTTCGGCGAAAAAACCCGCCGCCTGGGCCGCCGCCGTGCGCTGTTGGCTGCGCAAGGCGAAAGCGTCCTGGTCGGCGCGGGACACGGCGTAGTCATCAGCCACGTTATCGGCGGTCTGCGGCATCGCGTCCACACCGTACTGGGCTTTCATCAACGGGTTGATGAAGCGCCAGCCGATGGTGGTGTCTTCCAGCTTCATGTTGCGGGAGAACGCGGTGTCAGCCTTGCCCATCACGAACGGCGCACGGGACATCGACTCCACACCGCCCGCGATCGCCAGTTCCATTTCGCCGCTGGCGATGGCGCGGAATGCGGTGCCGATGGCGTCCATGCCCGAGGCGCAAAGACGATTGAGAGTCACACCGGGAATGCTCTGCGGCAGGCCCGCCAACAGCAGCGCCATGCGCGCCACGTTGCGGTTGTCTTCGCCAGCCTGGTTGGCGCAACCGAGAAACACCTCGTCCAACGCGTTCCAGTTCACCGATGGGTTGCGTTCCATCAGTGCCTTGATCGGCACAGCCGCCAGGTCATCGGCGCGGACCGCGGACAAACCGCCGCCAAATCGACCGATGGGGGTTCGAATCGCATCACAGATATAAACGTCGCGCATCAGGCTTCTCCCGGTGCCTGGCCGTGGGCCGCCGCGGTGCGAGCTTCAAGGTCGCGCAGTGCACGCAGCTCCACCTCGGTCGGTTCGGCGGTGGTCTGCAGCTGGTCGGCGAAGCGGATCGCCCAGCCAGTGGCAGCAATGACTTGCTCGCGGGTCACGCCGGGGTGCAGCGCAGTGACCACGAATTCATGGGTGCCGGCTTCCGGCTCCATGATGCACAAGTCGGTGATGATACCCACGGGCCCTGCGCCCGGCAGACCGAGACGCTTGCGCGAATCGCCACCTTCACCATGGCCGACCGAAGTGATGAAATCCAGCTTGTCGACAAACGAACGCGCCGACTGCTTGAGGATGATCAACACGCTCTTGGCCGAGCCAGCGATTTCCGGTGCGCCACCGGCACCCGGCAGGCGGACTTTCGGCTGATGGTAGTCGCCCACCACCGTGGTGTTGATGTTGCCGAAACGGTCGACCTGGGCCGCGCCAAGGAAACCGACGTCGATACGCCCGCCCTGCAGCCAGTAGCGGAAAATCTCACCGGTCGGTACGACGGTATCGGCGGTTTCCGCCAGTTCACCGTCGCCGATGGACAGCGGCAGCACGCTGGGCTTGGCACCGATCGGGCCGGACTCGTAGATCAGCACGACGTCTGGCGACGAGGTCAGCCGCGCCAGGTTCGCCGCTTTCGACGGCAGGCCGATGCCAACGAAGCACACGGCATTGTTTTTCAAGCGACGCGCCGCGGCGACGGTCATCATTTCGTTGGTGGAGTAGGTCATGGTTTCACCTGCGAAGCGGCTGCCAGTTTGGCCTGGAATTCACTGAAATCCCGAGTGCCGTGGATGTATTCGTTGATCCATGCAGTAAACGTCTCACGGTCCCGAGCGATCGGATCCCACGCTTGATAAAAACGATTGTCACGTTCGGTGTAGCCGTGGGCGTAGGACGGATGGGCACCGCCCGGTACGTGGCACACCGCGCTCAACGCCCAGGTCGGCAGTACGCAGGCGTTCATCGGCGCATTCAGGTCGTCGACAATTTCTTCCACGGTGACGATGCAACGCTTGGCGGCCAGGGCGGCTTCTTTCTGCACACCGAGAATGCCCCACAGCAGCACGTTGCCCTTGCGGTCGGCTTTCTGGGCGTGGATCACCGTGATATCAGGGCGCACCGAAGGCACGGCGGCCAATACTTCACCGGTGAAGGGACAGGTTACGCTCTTGAGCAGCGGGTTGACCTTCGGCAGGTCAGAGCCGGCGTAGGCCCGCAACACCGCGAATGGCAGGCCGGAGGCGCCGGCGACGTAGGCGTTGGCCAGGTCGGCGTGGCTGTGTTCCTCGATCTCCAGCGGATGCGGCCATTGTTTCTCCACGGCATCGCGCAAACGGTGCAACGACCCGACACCAGGGTTGCCGCCCCAGGAGAAAATCAATTTGCGAGCACAACCGGCGCCGATCAACTGGTCGTAGATCAAGTCAGGTGTCATGCGCACCAGGGTCAGATCTTTCTTGCCCTGGCGAATGATTTCATGACCCGCCGCCGTAGGAATCAGATGAGTGAAGCCTTCGAGCGCGACGGTATCGCCGTCGTTGACGAATTGCTTCACCGCGTCGTGCAGCGAAAGGATTTCAGCCATGGGGCAGGCTCCCGTTTTCCAGTAGACCGACATGAAGAAAAAGGCGCGAGGTTAAGCGCCGGAGTGACTGGAAGATTAAGCTTCGGGAAAAGGCCAAACAATCCGATAATCGACTGAGTGTTCGTTTATCGAACAGATTGTTGTTTGGCTATCGATTTATCCAAGTACACAGAGATCCCTGTGGGAGCGGGCTTGCTCGCGAATGCAGTGGGTCAGACAAAGTAGTACCGCCTGACAAACCTCATTCGCGAGCAAGCCCGCTCCCACAGGGGAAATATCACCAACTCATGTCGCATCCGCATGACTGACCATGCCTTTGATCACCACCGCCGTGGTCGCCAGGGCCGCCGGAATGACCAGGGCGGTCAGGACCTGTTCGAAGTTCCAGCCCAGGCCCAGCAGGGTCGCGCCCATCCAGGCCCCGAGGATCGCGCCGAAGCGACCGATGCCCAGCATCCACGAGACACCGGTGGCCCGGCCCTGGGTCGGGTAGAAACGCGCCGCCAGGGAAGGCATCGCCGATTGCGCACCGTTGACACACATGCCGGCCACCAACACCAGGGTGGCGAGCAAGGTGATGTTGCCCAGGCTCTGCCCCACCGCGTAGGCAAACAACCCGGCCATCAGGTAGAAAAGGCCGATGACCTTGTGCGGATTGAACCGGTCCATTGCCCAACCAACGAAGACGGCGCTCAACACACCCCCGAATTGAAACAACGCGCCGATAAACGCGGCCTGTTCCATGCTCGCGCCGCTGTCGCGCATCAAGGTCGGCAGCCAACTCGTCAGCAGGTAGACGATCACCAGGCCCATGAAATAGGTCAGCCACAGCAGCAAGGTGCCGGCGCTGTAGGTGCCGGAGAAAATCACCGCCAGCACGTTGCGGGCTTTCACGGTTTTCTGTTCCGGCACGCTGAAGCTCGTCGCTTGGGCAACCGTGTGTGGCTCGATCGGCGCCAGGGTCTTGCGCACTTTGTCGGTACCGCGATTGCGCACCACCAGGTAACGCGCCGACTCCGGCAGCCAGAACAGCAACACCACCGCCAGGATCAACGGCAGGATCCCGCCAATCAGCAGCAGGCTGTGCCAACCAAACGCCGGTATCAGCTTGGCGGAGATGAACCCGCCGCCGGCCATGCCCAGGTTGAAGCCGCAGAACATGCTGGTCACCAGCAGGGACTTCTTGCGTTCCGGAGTGTATTCCGAAAGCAAGGTAGTGGCGTTCGGCATGCCGGCGCCCAAGCCCAGGCCGGTCAGGAAACGCAATACCAGCAATTGATCGACGTTGGTGCTGTAGGCCGACGCCAGGCTGAACGCGCCAAACAGCAGGACCGCGCCCACCAGTACGACTTTCCGCCCGAAGCGATCAGCCAGCGGCCCGGAGCCCAGTGCGCCAAACACCATGCCGATCAGCGCGGCGCTCATCACCGGGCCGAGGCTGGCGCGATCGATGCCCCAGTCCTGGGACAAGGCCGGGGCGATGAACCCCATGGCCGCAGTATCGAGGCCGTCGAGAAATACAATCAGGAAACAGAGGATCACCACCCGCCACTGATAGCGCGAAATGGGTTGGGCATTGATGAAGGACTGCACATCGAGGCAGTGACCTACGGAGGTCTGGGGCTGGTTCATTTTATTTTTATTCCACGCAAGAAACGCAGGCGAACGAATCAGAGACCGGCGAAACACGCCGGATGACGCTGCGCGACATTAATGAGGCCAGGCAAATACCGTCAATTCATCGCCGCCGACTGTGTGCGTTTATCGAACAGCTTAAGTGAACAGTTGCGCGCTCAGGTTGCGACTGGCCCCCAGCAGGCCTGGCAGGAAGCGCTGTTCCAGCTCATTGCGACTGACCCGCCCGGCATGGGTACTGACGTTGAGCGCGGCCACCACTTGACCGGAAGCGTCGTACACCGGCACGGCAATCGAACGCAGGCCCTGTTCCAGTTCCTGGTCGACGATGCACCAGCCCTGCTGCCGCACCTGTTGCAGACACTCGAGCAACGCTTCGGGTGTATGCAAAGTGCGGCTGGTCTTGGCTTGCAGGTCGGCGTGGTCGAGGTAATCGCGCAGCGACGCATCATCCAGGGCCGCCAGGAGGATCCTGCCCATCGAAGTGCAATAGGCTGGCAGGCGCCCGCCTACTGAAAGGTCCACCGAAATCAGGCGCTGGGTGGTGGCGGAACGGGCGATGTAGAGAATGTCGTCGCCTTCGAGCGTGGCCATGTTGCAGGCTTCGTGCAGTTGCTCGCTCATGCGGTCCAGGTACGGCTGGGCAGAAACGGCCAGGGGTGTGGAGGACAGATAGGCGTGACCGAGGGTCAGCACTTTGGGCAGCAGCGAATAGGTCCGCCCATCCGTAGTGGCGTAGCCAAGCTTGATCAAGGTATGCAGGCAACGTCTGACGGCGGCGCGGGGAATTTCCGTGCGGTGGCTGATCTGGGCGATGGTCAGGTGCCGCTTGCGCTCCTGGAAGGCCTGGACCACCGCCAACCCGCGGGCCAGGGACGTCATGAAATCGGGATCACCGGTCAGGGCCTGGATCCGTTTGGCCGGCGAGGCGACGATCGGTGGCGCTACGGACGTGAAGGCATTGCGCAATTGGTCGTTCATGTCTGATCCTTCCCCGGGAGTGACGGCTATTCAAACGGCTGCCCAATGGGCAAGCAAGGGCCGCCGGCCAAGATCGTTCGATTATCGAACCGCCGACCGATAATCGCAATCAGACCAGGCGCCAAATAGCGGCCTGCCGCGGACGCAGTCGATAGTAAGTTTGCGGGAAACAGTGAGACACGGTTTGACGCGACAACGTTAGCAATATTGAACTTGTCGGCGGGAACGGTTTCTGGATAACGGCACTAGCCGGGATCTTCTGCGAGCGGCTGTACAAGTTGCACATACAAACATGAGTTCACACAACAACAACACCTTTTACTTTTTCCCGATAGTGTTATTCGGCTGGGCCGCTATAATGCCAAACAGCGACGGTACGGCCAATCGACCGTTCCCGTACGCAGGCATCGTGGTCGAGACCCTGGTGCCCGAAGCACCTTCATGGTCGCTTCCCCTGTTTGGCAACAACGCGAAGCCTGATGCTACGTCAGCTGTCAGCTCTGGTGCCGTGGCCGTCTGCATGCCCTCATGCAGTGCGTATCACCAGATTCAACTTCATTTAATTTAGGTAGAACTGTGACGAAAGACGAACTGCGCGCGGAACTTGAGCGCCAGGAACAACGTTACAAGGAAGTTTACGGCGGAGAAGTCACCACCTACGCCGCGCAACCTGAACCGGAACGCAAACCCTGGCGTAAGCGCGCCACCGTTCAGGACCAGGCTTTCACCCAGGAACTTCAGAAAATGGAAAAAGAACTCAAAGCCGAAGAGCAGTGACGCTCCGGGCCCGATGTTCTTGTGAAGAGGTCTCCGACCGCCACCCTGGCCGGAGGCCATAGCGCACGCCCGCCATGAGCGGGCCGCCATCCGCCACCCGTCAGACAATCGGGAAGGCCCTGGCCGACCTCCTTTTCAGATATTTCATACAATTCCTTGAGGCGTCCTACAGCTGGCGGAGATCCAGCTCGGATGCGCTTTGCGCCCCTGAATCAAGGGGTTACGCACCCCGCGGAAAACCTCGCGCTTGAGGCTTTCCTACAAAATATTTCGTTGAAGAATGTTACCGATGAGCAGGCAGTGCATCGATTACCGAGGTTTTCTGGCATAATCGCGCCCCCTTACGACCGGGTCAGAAAACCTTCATGATCGATTTATTCAGCGGACTGGATGCTTGGGTGCTTGTGAGCCTCTTGCTCGCCCTGGCTTTTGTCCTCGCCTTCGAGTTCATCAACGGCTTTCATGACACCGCTAACGCGGTTGCCACTGTTATCTACACCAAAGCCATGCCGCCTCACCTGGCGGTGTTCTTTTCCGGTGTGTTCAATTTCCTCGGTGTGCTGCTGGGCGGCGTGGGGGTGGCGTACGCCATCGTTCACCTGCTGCCCGTGGAGCTGCTGATCAATGTGAACACCGGACACGGGCTGGCCATGGTGTTTTCGCTGCTCGCAGCGGCCATCACCTGGAACCTGGGCACCTGGTACTTCGGTATCCCGGCGTCCAGTTCCCACACGTTGATCGGTTCGATCCTCGGCGTGGGCCTGGCCAATGCGCTGATCAACGATATCCCGTTGGCCGACGGGGTGAACTGGCAGAAGGCGATCGATATCGGCGCCTCCCTGGTGTTCTCGCCCATGGCCGGTTTCCTGATCGCCGCCCTGGTGCTGATCGGCCTGAAATGGTGGCGCCCGCTGTCGAAGATGCACAAGACGCCGGAACAGCGCCGCCAGATCGACGACAAGAAGCACCCGCCGTTCTGGAATCGCCTGGTACTGGTGATCTCGGCCATGGCCGTCAGCTTTGTTCACGGTTCCAACGATGGCCAGAAAGGTATCGGCCTGATCATGCTGGTGCTGATCGGTATCGTGCCGGCGCAGTTCGTACTCGACCTGGGCAGCACCACCTACCAGATCGAACGGACCCGAGACGCGACGCTGCACTTGAGCCAGTTCTATCAACGCAACAACGAGTCCCTGGGTGAATTCCTGGCGCTGGGCAAAAGCGTGGAAGGCGATCTGCCGGAGAAATTCCGCTGCAACCCGCAACAGACCGAACCGACCATCAATGCCCTGCTCGACACGCTCAAAGGCGTGGCGGACTACCATTCGCTGCCGTCTGAACGACGCATCGAGGTTCGTCGCTACCTGCTTTGCCTGGACGACACGGCGAAGAAGGTCGGCAAGTTGCCGGGCCTGGCCGCTCGTGAGAAAGACGACCTGAACAAACTGCGCAAGGACCTGACCGCCACCACCGAGTACGCTCCGTTCTGGGTGATCCTGGCGGTCGCCCTGGCGCTGGGCCTGGGCACCATGATCGGCTGGAAGCGTGTAGTGCTGACCATCGGCGAGAAGATCGGCAAGCAAGGCATGACCTACGCCCAGGGCATGTCGGCGCAGATCACCACGGCGTGCATGATCGGCGCGGCGAACATCTTCAGCCTGCCGGTTTCCACCACCCACGTCCTGTCCTCGGGCGTGGCCGGCACCATGGTCGCCAACAAGAGCGGCCTGCAAGGTGGCACCGTGCGCAACATCCTGCTGGCCTGGGTGTTGACCCTGCCGGCGACGGTGGCCCTGTCGGCCGGGCTGTTCTGGCTGGCGTCCAAGGCCCTGGGCAGCTGATTCCAGCGGCTGACAAAAAAGGTGCGACCCCTTGCGGTTCGCACCTTTTTTATGCCCAAAACCAATGTGGGAGCGGGCTTGCTCGCGAAGGCGGTGTGTCAGTCAATGTATGAGTAACTGACACAACGCCTTCGCGAGCAAGCCCGCTCCCACATTTTGATTTGTATATACCGGAAATCGGCAAAAAAAAAGGTTCTTCACGGATTACCGGGAAAGACGCTCTTGATCTTCATGAAAAAGAATTCGCTATCCCGGTAACCGTACGCCATCCGCTTGATGACCTTTATTCGATTGTTTATTCCTTCCAACTGACCGGTGTGCATCGGCCAGCGAACCCGGCTCACGATGCCCCGCCAGTAACCCTTTAGCCGTTTGGCGAACTGGATCAGAGCTGGTATTTCGCTTTCATGCGCATGGCGCAGCCATTGCTTCCAGGCCGATCGCCAACCCCAGGCAGTACTCGGGGTCCAGAGTGTTTTGAGTTCAGCCTTCATCAAGTAGACCGTCATCAACGCTTGGTTGG
>NZ_FMUZ01000022.1:0-106637 GCF_900101575.1 Pseudomonas sp. NFACC37-1
CCGAGGCGCGCATTCTACAGCGCCCCGTGTATCTGTCAAGCGGTTATTTTAAGAAGTTTTCAAAGTTTCGCTTCGGAAACCTCAACAACTTCAACCACTTGCGCTTCCGATCTCTCGTTAGCGGGAGGCGAATTCTACAGCGTTACTCGCTGCTGTCAACACCTCTTTTTCACCGCTTTCGACCGAGAAGATCGAACCGCACATAGAGCCAAACAACACCGCCCTATCTGCTCCTTCCAGACTTCGATGAACTGAAGCCCTGCGCCTTCAAAACCTACTTAACTCATTGAATCTCAAGGAGTTTTCCGTTTCGACTGCGCCGGAAGTGGGGCGAATTATAGACCTCCAGAATCTGCCGTCAACCCTTAATTACGCTTTTGTTGCAGAAGGGGCTTTCCTACCCAGCAAACGCGGGATCCGACGCATAACCGGCGGGACTCTCAGCATCAACAGCACGGCCCCAATAAAGGCGTATATCGACCACTCCTTCAAATCTGCCCGCACGATCCACAGCATATGCAGCAGCCCAAGACCCAGAATCAGATACACCAGGCGATGCAATTTCTTCCAGCGCACGCCAAGTCGACGCTGGCTGTAGCGATTGGACGTGACAGCCAGCGTCAGCAGACCGAGAAACCCAAGGGCCCCAACAATAATGTAAGGCCGCTTGCTCAACTCGACGCCCAACTGCGACCAGTCGAACCCCAGTATGAACGCCGCATACCCGCCTAAATGCAGCGTCACATAAGCAAAACACCACAACCCCAACTGGCGTCTGACCGCAATCCACCCCGCCCACCCCGTCATTTTTTGCAACGGCGTCATACTCAAGGTGATCAACAGCAAAATCAGCGTCCCCAACCCGAGCCGATCCACCAGCACTTTGCCCGGGTCAGGGCCCAACACGCTCATCAAGGCTTCGTAAAGCCAGAGCAACGGCCAGACAGCCGCGGCGATGAAGACGCTCATTCGCCAGACTGGAAAACGCATCAGTAGTCCTTCCTCAGGTCCATCCCTGTATATAAAGAAGCGACTTCATCCTGATAGCCGTTGAACATCAGCGTATCGCGCACATTGGGACTGAACAGCCCACTGGGCAAACGACGCTCACGTGCCTGGGTCCAGCGTGGGTGATCGACCGTTGGATTGACGTTGGCATAAAAGCCGTACTCGTCAGACGCAATGCTTTGCCAGGTGGTCTTTGGCTGCTCGCTCACCAGACTGATGCGCACGATGGACTTCACACTTTTGAAACCGTATTTCCAAGGGACCACCAACCGCAGCGGCGCGCCATTCTGATTCGGCAACTCCCGCCCATACATGCCAACCGCGAGGATGGCCAACGGGTTCATCGCCTCGTCCAATCGCAAGCCTTCCACATACGGCCAGTCGATCAAGGCGAAACCGGAACGCTGCCCCGGCATGACCTTGGGGTCCTGCAAGGTTTCGAAGCGGATGTACTTGGCCTTGGAGGTGGGCTCGACCTGCTTGAGCAATGCCGAGATGGGAAAACCGATCCACGGAATGACCATCGACCAAGCCTCGACACAGCGCAGTCGATAAATCCGCTCCTCCAGTTGATAAGGCTTCATGAAGTCTTCCAACCCATAGCGCCCCGGCTTACCCACCTCCCCGTCCACGACCACGCTCCAGGGTTCGGTCTTCAAGGAGCCGGCATTGGCAGCCGGATCCCCTTTGTCGGTCCCGAACTCATAGAAGTTGTTGTAATGGGTCGCATCCTTGAACGGTGTGATGGGCTCGTTCTTGACCGTGACCGCCTCCCACCGGACGGATGGCAATTTCTCGGCAAACCAGGACGGCGCCTTGCCCGGCTCGACCTCGGCATAACGCGCCGCGTCGGCAGCGCTGGCCCATCGCGACAAGCCGCTCACGGCGAGACCCGCCATGGTTGCACCAAGCATTTGACGACGGGATAGGTAGAGGGATTCGGGCGTGACGTCCGATTCACGGCAGTCGGACGACTTGGGGATCTTGATCAGCATGACAACTCCGCAGTATTGGAGGGCAGATGCACCAATAGACTGCGGAGTATGGGGGAAATTACATTAAGGCAACGTTTAGCGTCGGCGAAGACGCAACAAGTATTGCACCGGACCCGAAGCGGCATAGGCGAGGAATACCAGCAGCAGGATACGCGGCGGATCACTGAACACCACCGCGAATACCAGTACCACTGCCAAAATCGCAACGAATGGCACACGCCCCTTCAGATCCAGCTCCTTGAAGCTGTTGTACTTGATGTTGCTGACCATCAGCATCCCGGCCGCGGCAACCAGCAGCGCCACCAGGAACGACATTTTAGAACCCTGGATGCCGTAGTCGCTGAATGCCCAGACCACACCCGCCACCACACCTGCCGCGGCCGGACTGGCCAGGCCGATGAAGTAACGTTTGTCAGCCTTGCCAACCTGGGTATTGAAACGAGCCAGGCGCAACGCCGCACCCGCCACATAGATGAAGGCAACCATCCAGCCGACCTTGCCCATGTCTCCCAGCGCCCAGCCGAACGCCAACAAGGCGGGAGCCACGCCAAAAGCGACCATGTCGGACAGTGAATCGTACTCGGCGCCGAACGCGCTCTGGGTGTTGGTCATGCGGGCGACACGCCCGTCCAGGCCATCGAGCACCATGGCGACGAAGATGGCAATGGCGGCGAAGGCGAAGTAACGGCTCGCCCCTGCGCTATCACCGGCGCTCAAGGCAGCCTGGGCACTCATGGAGTTGATGATGGAATAGAAACCGGCGAACAGGTTCGCGGTGGTAAACAGATTCGGCAGCAGATAGATGCCACGATGCCGGACCTTACGGCCTTCAGCGTCATGGCCTTCTTCGATGTGTTCATCGATGGGCAACAGGCTTTCGGCGTCAGGAGCCTGGCTTGGCTCGTCGGGACGTTCGCTCATGGGCAATAACCTTGCAACGGTGTGAAAAAAGTTCGACAGATGTCTGGGACGACGGTTCGGCCGCAAACGATGCAGCTTTATACCAGAAGCCATCGCCCAAACGAAAAAACGCGGCCAAGGCCGCGTTTTTCGACTCAAGTTCGCGACTTAGTTCTTGGCTTTGTCGACAATCTTGTTGGCGCTGATCCACGGCATCATCGAACGCAGTTGCTCACCGATGATTTCGATGCCGTGCGCAGCGTTGTTACGACGCTTGGCAGTCATCGAAGGATAGCCGGTAGCACCTTCGCTGATGAACATCTTGGCATATTCGCCGTCCTGGATACGTTTCAGGGCATTGCGCATGGCCTGACGGGATTCGGCGTTGATCACTTCCGGACCGGTCACGTACTCGCCGTACTCGGCGTTGTTGGAGATCGAGTAGTTCATGTTGGCGATACCGCCTTCGTACATGAGGTCAACGATCAGCTTCAGTTCGTGCAGGCACTCGAAGTAAGCCATTTCTGGTGCGTAGCCTGCTTCGACCAGGGTTTCGAAACCGGCCTTGACCAGCTCGACGGTACCGCCACACAGAACGGCTTGCTCGCCGAACAGGTCGGTTTCAGTCTCATCCTTGAAGGTGGTTTCGATGATGCCGGTACGACCGCCACCCACACCGGCAGCGTAGGACAGGGCCACGTTCTTGGCGTTGCCCGAAGCGTCCTGGTAGATCGCGATCAGGTCAGGGATACCGCCGCCTTTCACGAACTCCGAACGCACGGTGTGGCCCGGGGCCTTCGGCGCGATCATGATCACGTCGAGGTCAGCACGCGGCACGACCTGGTTGTAATGGATCGAGAAACCGTGGGAGAAGGCCAGGGTCGCGCCCTTCTTGATGTTCGGTTCGATTTCGTCGCGATACAGAGCACCCTGGAACTCGTCCGGAGTCAGGATCATGACCAGGTCGGCAGCGGCAACGGCGGAAGCCACGTCAGCCACTTTCAGGCCGTGGGCCTCGGCCTTGGCAACGGTGGCCGAGCCTTTACGCAGGCCGACAGTCACGTCAACGCCGGAATCCTTCAGGTTGCATGCTTGAGCGTGACCTTGGGAACCGTAGCCGATGATGGCGACTTTCTTGCCCTGGATGATCGACAGGTCGCAGTCTTTATCGTAGAAAACTTTCATGAATTTCCCCTATATCCGGCCGTTCAGGCCATTCGCTAATTTGGTTAGATGCTCAGTACTTTGTCGCCACGGGCAATCCCGGTGACGCCACTGCGTACGGTTTCCAGAATCGAGGCAGTGCCGATCGATTGAATGAAGCTGTCGAGCTTGTCGCTGGTACCGGTCAACTGAACGGTATAGACGCTGGCGCTGACATCGACGATCTGCCCACGATAAATATCGGTAGTACGTTTGATCTCGGCGCGCTGGGCGCCGGTGGCCTTGACCTTGACCAGCATCAGTTCACGCTCGATGTGAGCGCTTTCCGACAGGTCCACCAGCTTGACCACCTCGATCAGCTTGTTCAGGTTCTTGGTGATCTGCTCGATGATTTCATCGTGCCCCACGGTGGTCAGCGTCAGACGCGACAGGGTCGGGTCTTCGGTTGGCGCCACGGTCAGGCTTTCAATGTTGTAGTTGCGCTGCGAGAACAGGCCTACAACACGAGACAGCGCACCCGGTTCGTTTTCCAGAAGCAAGGAAATAATGTGTCGCATGATTAGGTACGCTCCGTCTTGCTCAGCCACATATCGCGCATGGAGCCGTCTTTGATCTGCATCGGGTAGACGTGCTCGCTGGTGTCGACCGCAATATCGATCACCACCAGGCGATCCTTCATGGCGAACGCTTCCTCCATCTTCGACTTCAGATCCTTCGATTCGGTGATGCGCACGCCAACGTGGCCATAGGCCTCCGCCAGCTTGACGAAATCAGGCAGCGATTCCATGTAGGAGTGCGAGTGACGGCTGCCGTAGCTCATGTCCTGCCACTGGCGAACCATCCCCAACACACCGTTGTTCAGGATCACGATCTTCACCGGCAAACCGTATTGCAGGCAGGTGGACAGCTCCTGGATGTTCATCTGGATGCTGCCTTCGCCGGTGACGCAGGCGACGTCGGCATCCGGGAAGCTCAACTTGATACCCATGGCCGCCGGGAAACCGAAGCCCATGGTGCCCAGGCCACCGGAGTTGATCCAGCGGTTGGGTTTGTCGAACTTGTAGTACTGCGCAGCGAACATCTGGTGCTGGCCCACGTCGGAGGTCACAAAGGCATCGCCCTTGGTCACTTCGCACAGGGTTTCGATCACGGTCTGCGGCTTGATCACACTGCCGTCACCCTTGTCATAAGGGAACAGGCCACGATCGCCGCGCCATTCATCGACCTGCTTCCACCAACTGGCCACGGACTCCTTGTTCGGAACCTCGCCGATTTCCTTGAGGATGGCGACCATTTCGGTCAGCACGCTCTCGACAGGACCGACAATCGGCACGTCTGCCTTGATGGTCTTGGAGATGGACGCCGGGTCGATGTCGATATGAATGATCTTGGCGTTCGGGCAGAACTTCGCCGGGCCGTTGATCACACGGTCATCGAAACGCGCGCCGACCGCCAGGATCACATCGGCGTGGTGCATCGCCAGGTTGGCGGTGTAGCTGCCGTGCATGCCGAGCATGCCGATGAACTGACGGTCCGTGCCTGGGAACGCGCCCAGGCCCATCAGCGTATTGGTGACCGGCAGGTTGAGCATTTTTGCCAGTTCAGTCAGCGGCGCGGAGCCACCGCCGAGGATCACGCCACCACCGGAGTACAACACAGGGCGCTTGGCCGCCAGCAGCATTTCGGCTGCCTTGCGGATCTGCCCGGAGTGACCACGGACCGCCGGACTGTAGGAACGCAGCTTGGCTTTTTTCGGGAAAATGTATTCGAACTTCTCGGCCGGGTTGGTCATGTCTTTCGGGACATCGACCACGACCGGGCCCGGACGACCGGATTCAGCCAGGTAGAAAGCCTTCTTCATGACTTCCGGGATTTCCGACGCGTGCTTGATCATGAAGCTGTGCTTCACGATCGGCCGGGAGATACCGATCATGTCGGTTTCCTGGAACGCATCGGTGCCCACCATGGTGCTGGGCACCTGGCCGGAGATGATCACCATCGGGATGGAGTCCATGTACGCGGTGGCGATACCGGTGATGGCGTTCGTGGCGCCAGGACCGGAAGTCACCAGGACCACGCCGGCCTTGCCGGTAGCACGGGCATAACCATCAGCCATATGGGTGGCCGCCTGCTCGTGACGAACCAGGATGTGGGTCACTTCCGGTTCTTTGAACAGGGCATCGTAGACATGAAGAAGAGCACCACCGGGGTACCCGTAGATATATTTGACGCCTTCGTCACGCAAAAAGCGGACGAGCATCTCACCGCCAGATAAAAGCTCCACGTTGTTCACCTCTAAAACGCCAGAATACCGACCCACGAAAAGGGGACGGGTCTTAATAGGTTTACTTCTCGGCAGAGCATGAGCGACGGTGGTCGCCGACTACGTCAGCACTGACTGAGCAAGTATTGGGATCGTCCCAAGTGTTGCGGGCCTTTCCCACCCAGCGCGAGGTAACGCGTTGCGGGTGTAACAGGTCGGCGCGGATGTGCGCCTCATGATCTGCCGAGTGGGTCTGCTTCTGGCAGTCCCTCTACAGCGGACTTTGGATTCTTCTGTTTCGCCTCCTTCAAGTCAAGTCGTCTATGTGCTTTATTCGAAGTAAGCGCATGAGAACGCAAGAAAAAACCCTTAAACGGCAACTGTGTTAGCTTCAATTGCGCAACTCAAGACAAGGAAACAGCATGCGAATGATCTTCTTGACGGCCAGCCTGCTGGTTGGCCTGAGCCCGATATGCATGGCCGCCCAGGTTTACAAATGGGTGGATGCCCAAGGTGTCACCCACTTCGGATCCCAGCCGCCCCAGGACGCAGAGGCCACGACTGTGATCAAGTCCTCGCCGTCCGCCACCAAACCGCCCGCGCCTCCTTCCGGCGGTGTCATTGGCGACCAGAAGGCGATCGATAAAGAGGTCAAGAAACAGGTTGCCGAGCAGGAAGCCCAGCTCAAGGCATTTTGCGAGCAGGCCAGGACCAACCTGGCGCAGTTGCAGAACAACCCGCGGGTGCGTGAAGACGTGGAAGGGGAAATGCGCCGCCTCAATGACGAAGAGCGGCGCCAGCGCATCGAGGAAACCCGCAAGCAGATCGATGAGCACTGCCAGTAACGTCGGTCAGCCGACGTTGCTGATCATCTGGTCGAACTGCGCCAACAGCCGCTGCAATCCCACGCCCTGCCCGGGTCGCTGGGCATAGACCATCTCGGCCATGGCCAGGATGCCCGAGGCGTTGGGCAGCGGCAGGTCGTTTTCCAGGATGGCTTTCATCCTGGGCAGGAAAATCCATTGCAGCCACTGCTCGAAATCCAGGGTGTCGACCGCGAACGGCTCTACACTGGCCAGTGCCTCGGCCGAAGGCGATACCTCACTCCACCAACCCTGGACCCGCAGCTCCCGCTCGATCAACAGCAACTGATCGGCGATTTGGGGAAAACGCGTATCCATCAGAGCGAAACCTTGGCCTTCTGACGGGCCAACGCCGCGCCAGCGGAATCGCCTTGTTTTTCACGGGCCTGGGCGATCAATTCCCACAGGCTGGCCTGAAGCGCCGGGCGACCACTGGAGAATGTCAGGCCACGGCGGGCCAGTTGTTCGGCTTGCGGCGCATCGCCCTGGGCCATGCGCACTTGGGCCAGGCGATAAAGCACCTGGGGTTCGCGCGGCGCTACACGCTGGGCACGCTCCAGGCTGGAGGACGCACCGTTGAGGTCACCGCCGGCCTGTTGCTGTTGTGCCGTGGTCAGCAGGGCCAGCACTGGGCCGTCCAGTTGTTCATCGGCGGACAAACCACCGGAGCTTGCCGACGGGACGCTGCTCGGCGCCGAAGGCATGCTGTAGCTGCCCTGATCGATCGGCGAAGTTTCGATAGGTCCTGGCGTGATCGGGCCCGGCGTGATCGGCGTGCTGCTGATCGGCGCCGAGGTTGTCGCACCACCGCCAGGCACCATCACGACGACACCGGTGTCACCCTGCGGGATGGCCTGGACCTGGCCCTGTGCCGGCCGCTTCACCGTCGTTTGACGGAAACCGCCGTTGGCCGAAACCCGCTCGCTGTTGGACACAGCCGTGCCGGAGTCAACGACCGGAATCGAACCGCGTTGTACGGTAGAGCAACCACTGAGCAAAGCCACGGCCGTTACCGCTGGAATCAACCACTTGTTCACTTGAAACCCTCTTTGCTTAATTCATCCAGTCCTTGACCCAATCCATCACCGACTCGGCGGGATTCGTGCCGCCACAGGCTGCACCGGGCGGCGGTTCGCTGCCGCGAATATACGGCATCTGTACGGCCCCCGGGCAATTGGCGTCGGAGCCTTGGCCAGTACGCGAATCGACCCAGGCCTGGACGATGTTGTCCGGTTGCGGCATGTCCAGCGGCAGCGGGTCGGCCTTGCGCATGAAACTGGTCCAGACCTGCAGCGCACCAGTGGCGCCGGTGAACGGGGTCTTGCCGTTGTCATCACGTCCGAGCCAGACCACCGCCAACAAGTCCTGGCTGAAACCGGCGAACCAGCTGTCGCGCGAGTCGTTACTGGTCCCGGTCTTGCCCGCCAGGGTCAGGGTCCGGGGCAACACGTTATAAACCGAACTGCCGGTGCCTTCACGCATGACCCGCTGCATCGCACTCTGGATCAGATAAATGGAGGCCGGGTCGAAGCGCTGCTGGATCTGGAACGGATAACGCTTGAGCGGCTCGCCATCGGCGGTCAGCACGCTGCGGATCCCGCGCATCGGCGTATTGAAACCACCGTTGGCCAGCGTCTGGTACATCGCCGCCACTTCTATCGGCGTCAGCCCACCCGCCCCCAGCAACATCGACGGGAAGGCCGGCAGTTCGCGGCTTACTCCCAGGCGCGCGAGGGTCTTGAGTACGTTCGGCACGCCGACTTCCAGCCCGAGGCGAGCCGTCGACAGGTTGTAGGAATGCGCCAACCCCTGATAGAGGAACACCGTGCCGTGGGAACGACGATCATAGTTCTGCGGTTTCCAGACCTGGCCGTCCGCGCCCTTGACCGAGAACGCCTCGTCCGACAACCAACTGGTCAGCGTGTACTGGCTCGGTTTTTCCAAGGCAGTGAGGTACACCGCCGGCTTGATCAGCGAGCCAATCGGACGCACCGCATCCAGGGCCCGGTTGAAGCCGGCGAAACTGGCCTGGCGACTGCCGATCATGGCTTGGACTTCGCCGGTTTCCGGGTTGGTCACCACCATGGCCGCTTCGACTTCCTCGGCGCCCTTGCGTCCGCCCAGCCGCTTGAAGGTGTCCTCGACCGAGGCTTCGGCCTTCATCTGCAGGATCGGGTCGAAACTGGTGAAGATGCGCAGGCCTTCTTCGGTCAAGTCTTCGTCGCGGTAGTCTTCCCGTAGCTGACGCTTGACCAGGTCCATGAAGCCGGGGAACGAACTGTCCGCCAGGCTGCCACGCTTGGTCACGCCTAGCGGCATCTTCTTCGCCGCCTCGACTTGCTCGGCCGTCGCCACACCTTGTTGTTGCAACAGGTCGAGCACCAGGTTGCGCCGCTCGAGGGCACGTTCCGGATTACGCCGCGGGTTGTAGGAAGACGGTCCCTTGACCATGCCCACCAGCAACGCCACCTGATGCAGCTTGAGTTCGGACAGCGGCTGGCTGAAGAAGAACTGGCTGGCAAGGCCGAAACCGTGCACCGCCCGTTGACCGTCCTGGCCGACGAAGACCTCGTTGAGGTACGCCTCCAGAATCTCCTGCTTGTCGTAGTGCAGCTCCAGCAACAGCGCCATCATGGCTTCGGTGAGCTTGCGGGTCAGGCTGCGCTCGTTGGTCAGGTAGAAGTTCTTGACCAACTGCTGGGTCAGGGTACTGCCGCCCTGGCGCATATGCCCCGAGGACGTGTTGACCCAGATGGCCCGGGCGATCGACTTGGGCGAGACGCCAAAGTGATGGTAGAAGTCGCGGTCTTCGACGGCAATCAGCGTGTCGAGCAGGAATGGCGGTACCTGGTCGATCTTGATCAGGATCCGGTCTTCGAGGTTCTTGGGGTACAGGCCACCAATGAGCAGCGGCTCAAGGCGCACCACTGACAGGCTCGCGTTGTTGGCGCCGGTCAGCGCAGCCACATAGTCACCGGAAAAACGCACCCGCACCGGTTGCGCCTGTTCCATGCCTTCATAGAACTGGAAACCACGGGTGTTGAGATCGATGGTATTGCCATTGACCGAGGCCGCACCCGGACCATTGGCCACGCTTTCACGGCGATAACCCAAGGCATCGAGTTCGGTCAGGAAGTCGTCCTTGCTCAGCTTTTGTCCGACGAACAGCTCCAACGGCCGGGCATAGACCTTGGCCGGGATGGTCCAGCGCTTGCCGGAGATTTTCTCCTGGACCACGGCATCGAGATAGACCGCAAAACCGGCGAGCACGACAAGGCCCACCAGGCTGAGTTTAAGGGCCCAGCCCAGCCAGGGCCGCAGGCGGCTGGCGGGTGGTTTCTTTGGGGTACGGGGGGATCGGGTACGAGTCATGGCGGCGGATTATACGCACTTTGCTGCGGTTCAACATGAGCCCGCCACGCGGTTTGCGTTAGCGCGGCTTGCCGCCATAATGACGACCTTGAATTTTCCCAGACTCTGAAGGACCGCCCGTGAGCCAATCCCTGATCGCCGCCTTGCAAAACCCGGCCCTCTACCCGCATCCCGTCGAAGCGTTCCAGGTCATCGAAACCCAC
Source organism: Pseudomonas sp. NFACC37-1 (assembly GCF_900101575.1). NCBI lineage: Bacteria > Pseudomonadati > Pseudomonadota > Gammaproteobacteria > Pseudomonadales > Pseudomonadaceae > Pseudomonas > Pseudomonas sp. NFACC37-1. Next base: position 10,769 of record NZ_FMUZ01000022.1, read on the forward strand.
ATTTCCTGGGTATTGCTCACCGGGCCATACGCCTACAAGTTCAAAAAGCCGGTCAACTTCGGCTTCCTCGATTTCACCAGCCTCGAGGCACGCCAGCATTTCTGCAGAGAAGAGTTGCGCCTGAACCAGCGCCTGACCCAAGACCTGTACCTGGACGTCCTGCCGATTACCGGTAGCGTCGAAGCACCACAACTGGGTGGTGACGGTCCGGCCATCGAATACGCCCTGAAGATGCGTCAGTTCCCGCAAAGCCAATTGCTCAGCACGTTGCAAGCCAACGGCGAACTGACCACCGCGCACATCGACGAGATGGCCGCCCAGATCGCCCAGTTCCACCTCTCCACGCCCAAGGTGCCCGCCGAAAACGCCGCCGGTACTCCGCAAAGCGTGATGGCACCGGTGCTGCAGAACTTCGAGCAGATCCGCCCGTTCCTCAACGACAAGGCCGACCTGCTGCAACTCGAAGCGTTGCAAGCCTGGGCCGAAAGCAGTTTCGAACGCCTCAAGCCGCTGCTCACCCAGCGCAAGGCCGAAGGCTTCATCCGTGAGTGCCACGGTGATATCCACCTGGGCAACGCCACCGTGATCGACGGCAAGGTGGTGATTTTCGACTGCATCGAATTCAACGAACCGTTCCGTTTCACCGACGTCTACGCCGACACCGGCTTCCTGGCGATGGACCTGGAGGACCGTGGTCTCAAGTCCCTGGCGCGGCGTTTCGTCAGCCAGTACCTGGAACTGACCGGCGACTACCAGGGCCTGGAGCTGCTGAACTTCTATAAAGCCTACCGCGCCCTCGTCCGGGCAAAAGTCGCGCTGTTCAGCATGCCGGCCGAAGCCGATCCGGTGCAACGCGCCACCACCCTGCGCCAATACCGCAACTACGCCAACCTGGCCGAAAGCTACAGCACCATTCCTTCGCCTTTCCTGGCCATCACCCACGGTGTTTCGGCCGTTGGCAAAAGCCATGTCGCGATGCGCCTGGTAGAGGCACTGGGCGCCATTCGCCTGCGTTCGGACGTGGAGCGCAAACGCCTGTTCGGCCAGCAACAGGTTCCCAACGATCCACAAGCCGGCATCTATAGTAGCGACGCCAGCAGCGCCACCTACGCCCGCCTGCATGAAGTCGCCGCAGCGATCCTGCGCGCCGGATTCCCAGTAGTGATCGATGCCACCTACCTCAAACACGATCAGCGCGACGCCGCGGCAAAAGTCGCCGAGGCCACTGGCGCTCCGTTCCTGATCCTCGACTGCGACGCACCGCAAGCGGTCATCGAGAGCCGGCTGGCACAGCGCCAGGCCGACCAACAAGACCCCTCCGATGCGAACCTGGCGGTCATCGCCGCACAACAGTCCAGCCGTGAAGCCCTGACCCCGGCGGAAATTCTCTGCAGCAAACGGGTCCAAACCAACGAAAGCGGTACGCTCGACATCGTGGTCGCGCAGATCCGCCAGCGCCTGCCAGGCCTGTAGATCACTATTTCGGCCGTGAAGCGATGTCCGGCTTCACGGCCGCCAAATAGTGGCACTATACTGGCGTCATAAAACCATCAGGTGATGTGAAATGAGCCTCCCCAAACTTCTCGGTACCCCGCTTTATGCCTTGCTGCGCAAAGATGATATCGCCGGGTTCAACAACGAACGCCCACAAGGTCCGGTCGACATGCGCGGCGGCGATTTTCGAGGGCTTGATCTGCGGGAACTGAACGCGGACGACGTTGACTTCAGCGACGCCTACTTCCGCTCCGCCGATTTGCGCGGCATCGATTTTCGCAAGTCGTCACTGGAAGGCGCGAGCCTGGCCCATGCGCAGATATCCGGCGCCTACTTTCCGCCTGAACTGTCTGCGGATGAAATCTTGATGTCGATGAACTTCGGCACCCGGCTGCGCTACCGCACCCGCTGACAGCGCCTGAACCGCGCCGGCCAACGCGCGGACCTGCCACGACCGAACGGACCTCCAGCGCCCCCGCTTGCGCTGGAGAATGCAGTCTTTTCCCTCCTCATCGTGCGTAATGCATTAGAAGCTTTTGCATCGAATCCCACCAAAGAATCACGCTTTTCCTACTGACCGCTACACTGCTCAGAAGCTTGCCCACCGCACCAGTCGGCCGTCGCAAGGAGGCTCGATGAATGATGAACTGCAACACCTGAAGAATCTGGGCAAGACATCGGCCCAGTGGCTGCACGCCGTGGGTATCCACAGTGCTTCCGATCTACGCCGGCTTGGAGCGGTAGACGCCTATCGCGCCGTGCGCACGCGCGGCTTCCGGGCGTCCAAGGTGTTGCTGTACGCCATCGAGGGGGCGTTGATGGATGTGCATTGGAACGACATTCCCGCTGAACGCAAGGAAGCCCTGAATAAACAGCTGGACGCCATTTCGACGCGTCACAAAGTCTGAGACCCCTTTCGTTTCCAGTGCGAACCCTGGCCGCGAGGTTATTTCGACGAATAGCAAAAACAATGTTTGACATGGTAATGAGAATCGCTATGATTACCACATCCAGTCGCGAGACTGGTCGATATTTGAACAGCCCTTGGTTCGGACTCTCAGATATCTCCTCATCAGGCTAATCACGGTTATTTGACCCGGCTCTTGCCGGGTCTTTTTTTGCCTGGAAGAAACCCTCTTTCCCACACACCGCCCCGTAGGAGCTGCGTAGGAGCTGTCGAGTGCAACGAGGCTGCGATCTTTCCCCAGACACTTGAATCCCAAGCGAAAAATCAAAAGATCTCAGGCTTCGCCAACTCCTACGGGGCGGGGTTGGATTTGCGCATCTGCGCACAATAATCCTGGGGCGGCATGGCCGGGGTGTACCACACGTAGTCCGCCATGGCCGACGTCACGTCACTGCCCTCCTCGGCCAACATCAGGACGATCGGCGCCTCGCTGGCGCCAAGGTCCAACGCGTGCAGCGGCACGCCGAGATCTTTTCGCCCATGCCAGGCGCCCGCGAACAACAATGCCGGTGCCGGCGCTTGCAGCAGGCGTTCGGCCATGCGCCGGTCACGCTGTTGCTGCACGGCCAGCATCGGTGGCATTTGCGACTCCGGCAGCAAACCGCAGTGGGATTCACGGATCTGCCCCAACAACGCGTCCTTCACCGTGGCGGCATTGGCGCGAGCGCCCATCACGCTGGGCGCTTGGCGGTAGAAATGCTGGATCTCGGCGGCGTCCAGATTGGCGGCCAGCAATGGATAGCGTTGCGCCAGGGCAAACTCGACGATGGGTCCGTACAGGCTCCAATCCCAGCCGGGGGACCAGGCCAGCGCGTCGGGCAGGTCCTTGGGCAAGGCGGGCATCTGGCGGACCGAATCAACGCGTGGCTGTTGGGAGGGGGTGAGCATTTCCAGCAACAGGCTGCCCTGGGCCCGCTGTCCGGCCAAGGCCTGGAGCAGCCATAGCTGCAGCGCGTGATGATCGTGATTGTCGTGCCGCTCCCCGACCACCACCCGAGGCGCCTTTGCCAGGCGTTCGACCAGCGCCTGGGGCGTCACGGCCTGGCCGTTGTGCAAATCACGAATCCGTCCGCCGAGCGGAGGCGGGGCGATGCTCTGGCACGCCGTCAGTACACTCAATGCCAGAATCAGGAGCAGGCGCACGTCCGTATCCTCCAGGGCGCCCTCAACGGGCGATGATCAATGGATGCCCGCGCTCCGGATGGTCTTGCACCAGCACGTCCAGGCCAAACACCGCCTTGAGCGGTTCCGGAAGCAGCACATGCCGGGGCGTGTCCAGGGCCACCGGTCGACCGGACGCGAGCAGCAACAGGCGATCACAGTAACGCGCCGCCAGGTTCAGGTCATGCAGGATCACCAGCACGGCGGCGCCGCGACCGGCGAATTCACGCACCGCCTGGAGAATGGTGTGCTGATGCAGCGGATCGAGCATCGAGGTCGGCTCATCCAGTAACAGGGTCTGCCCCGCTTCACCCGGCCACAACTGCGCCAACACCCGCGCCAGATGTACCCGCTGGCGTTCGCCGCCGGACAACGCCAGGTAACTGCGACCGTGCAGATGCGCGGCGTCTGCCGCTTGCAGCGCCGCGACGACGATTTGCTCGTCGCGCAGCCGACCACTCTGATGCGGCAGGCGCCCCATGCCGACGACTTCCTCGACGCGAAAGGCAAAATCCAGGGTCGAGGACTGCGGCAAGACCGCCAGGCGACGGGCGCGCTCGGCACCCTGCCATTGGGCCAGTGGACGGTCTTCGAGCCAGACCTGCCCCTGGCTCGGCCGCAACTCACCACACAGGCCCGCCAGCAAGGTACTTTTGCCCGCACCGTTGGGCCCGAGCACGCCGAGCACTTCGCCGGGGTTGAGCAGCAGATCGATGTCCGCCAGCACGGTGTTGCGGCCACGCTGAATGTGCAGGTTTTGTGCTCGCAACATCAGGCGCGCCCTCGTACCAATAGATAGAGGAAGAACGGCGCGCCGATGAAGGCCGTGACGATGCCAATCGGCAATTCCGCGGGGGCCAGCGCCAAGCGTGCCACCAGGTCGGCGAGCAGCAACAGGCTTGCCCCCGCCAGCACTGAAGCGGGCAGCAACACACGGTGGTCAGGCCCGGCCACCAGGCGCACCAGATGCGGCACCACCAGCCCGACGAAACCGATCATGCCCGCCGCCGCCACCGCCGCGCCAACCCCCAGGGCCGTACAAAACACCAGCTCACGCTTGAGGGCTTCGACGTTGACGCCCAAATGGGCTGCCTCCGACTCGCCCAGCAACAGCGCATTGAGCTCCCGGGCCCGGCGTGGCAGCCAGAGCGCCACGCCGGCGCTGACCAGTAACAGCGGCCACAACCTCGCGTAGCTGGCGCCGTTGAGACTGCCCAGGTTCCAGAACGTCAGGGTGCGCAGGGTCGCGTCGTCCGCCAGGTAGGTGAACAGGCCGACGGCGGAACCGGACAGCGCGGTCAGGGCAATGCCCGCCAGGAGCATGGTCGCGACATGGGTCTGGCCATTGCGACGACCGAGACGATAGACCAGCGCCGTAACGCCGAGCCCGCCAAGGAACGCACACAACGACAACACATAAGGGCCGAAGGCTTCGGGCAATCCACCCAGTGCCGAGCCACCGACAATGGCGACGGCTGCACCCAACGCCGCACCGCTGGACACGCCCACCAACCCCGGGTCTGCCAGCGGGTTACGGAACAGCCCCTGCATCGCCACGCCGGACAACGCCAACACCCCGCCCACCGCCAGGCCCAGCAACGTGCGCGGCAAACGGATCTGGCCGAGGATCAGTTCGGCCTGCTCCAGGCCATCGGCGGCCACCGGCAAGCCCAACAGGCGCAAAGCAGCGCGCAAGGTGTCCAGCAGCGGCAGGCTCACCGGCCCCAGGGCCAGGGACAGCCAGGTCGCCAGCAAGCACAGCAGGCCCAGGCCGAGAAATAAAGTGCGTGGCTTGACCAACGAAGTCATGGCGCCGCGGCCGGCTCAGCCGGATAGAAGCCTGCCGTCAGTTCCACCAGGTTTTGCGGCAACCGCGGGCCCAATCCGCCCACCAACAGCGTCGGGTCAAGCTCCATGATGCGCCCGTCCCTGGCGGCCCGGGTCGAGGAAAGAATCGGATTTTCCCTGAACAGCGCCGCACGGGCTTCTTCACCACTCAAGGCACGGTCGGCGAAGACCAGCACTTCAGGATTCAGGCCGGCCAGGGTTTCCACAGAAAAAGACTTGTAACCGCTGTGGGTCGCCAGGTTGTGACCGCCGGCCTGCTGCAACAGCCAATCGGCAGCCGTGCCCTTGCCAGCGACCAGCGGCTTGCCACCGGAGCTGCCTACCAACAGCAATACGCCGGGAGCCTTTTGCTTGCGCTGGGCTTCGGTCACCCGGGCATGCTGCTGGGTGAGCTGTTCCTGATAATGGTCGAACAACCGTGTCGCCTCGGCCTGCGCCCCCAACAATTGCCCCAGGTGCTGCAAGTTGCCCTGTAGGGTCGGCAGGTCTGGCGTGGCCGAGAACAATTCGACCTTTACGCCGGCGCTGCGGATTTGCGCCAGCACAGGTGGCGGCCCCATTTCCTCGGTGCCCACCAGGATCTGCGGACGCAGGCTCAATACCCCCTCTGCGGACAGTTGTCGCTGATAGCCAATGCTGGGCAGGGCCCGCAAGGATTCAGGATGCTGGCTGGTGGTGTCCACGCCCACCAGTTTCGACTCGCCCCCCAGTGCACTGACCCATTCCGACAAGGCGCCGCCGGCGCTGACCCAGCGCTGCGGCAATTCAGCCGCGCTGGTCCCCTGGTTGAGCAACAGTGCGACACAGAGCGCAACAACGCGGATGTTCAGGCGCATCGGGCAGCTTCCTCAAAGAAGTTTTTCGCAGGACCGGGCCGGGCCAAGTATCCTCAACCACCTGCGAAGGAGGCGCCATTTGATAATTGTTTTCATTTGACCGTCAAGGGTGGATCTTTTGCTACATGAAGCCCAAAGAGGCTCACTCCGACAGACATATAGAGACACACATGAAGTTTCTTTGTACTACCGCCGAACTGCCCGACAACGGCAGTCGCGGTTTCGAGTTCGATGGGCGCAAGGTGCTGGTCGTGCGACGCGCCGGCCAGGTGTATGCCTATCTCAACCGCTGCCCGCACCGGGGCGTGCCACTGGAATGGCAACCCGACCAGTTCCTCGACCCCAGCGCCAGCCTGATCCAGTGCGCCACTCACGGCGCGCTGTTCCTGATCGAGAGCGGTGAATGCGTGGCCGGCCCCTGCGCCGGTCAGTTCCTGGCCGCGCTAGACAGCCGGGAGGACGAGCAAGGCATCTGGGTGTAGCGGTTCAAGCAACACTGGCAACGCACGGTCCACCCACATCTGCTCGGGCGTCAACGTCACTCCGTAGGCCAACACTTCCACACCCGCCGCTACCGCATCGCGCAGGGCTGCGGCGTATACCGGGTCGATCTCGTGCGCCGGGCGCACGGCCTCGATGCCACTCAGGTTCACGCAATACAGCTGCACCGCCCGCACACCTTCCCGGGCCAGGCAGGCCAGCTCCCTCAGGTGCTTGGCTCCGCGCAGCGTGACCGCATCGGGAAACGCCGCCACCTGGGTGCCATCGAAACCCAACGTGACACTTTTGACTTCGACCCAGGCCGAGCCTTGAGCGTAGTCCAGGCGAAAATCGATGCGGCTGTTTTCCATGCCATAAGCCACTTCACGCTTGAGCCCGGTGAACCCGTTCAGCTCACTGATGACCCCGGCGCGCAAGGCTTCCTCGACCAAGGCGTTGGCCCGTGCGGTATTGATGCAGGCCAGCCGCCCTTGCGGGGTTTCGCCGATTTCCCAGGTGCCGGGCAACTTGCGCTTGGGGTCGCTGGAGCGACTGAACCAGACGCGCGCGCCTTCAGCCATGCAGTTGAGCATCGAGCCGGTGTTGGGGCAGTGAATAGTGAGGAGTTCGCCGTGAACGGTCTCGATATCAGCGAGAAAACGCTTGTAACGTCGAATCAGACGACCTTCTTCCAACGCAGGGGAAAAACGCATCAGCCTTGCCAGCTCCGCAGTCCACGTTCGATTCGCGCCACCGCTTCCTGTAGCCGCGGCAAGCTCTGTGTGTAGGCGAACCGCACATGGTGGCTGGCCTGATGCCGGCCGAAATCCAGACCCGGGGTGAAGGCCACGTGTTCGGTTTCCAGGAAATGCTGGCAGAACGCAAAGGCATCGCCGCCGAAGGTACTGATATCGGCATAGAGGTAAAACGCCCCTTGCGGCTCCACCGCGATACCGAAGCCCAGTTCACGCAAGGCCGGCAGCAGAAAATCGCGGCGCAGCGCGAACTCGGCCCGCCGCTGCTCGAAGATTTCGATGGTGGCAGGCTCGAAACAGGCCAGGGCGGCGTACTGGGCCATGCTCGGCGCACTGATGTAGAGGTTCTGCGCAAGTTTTTCCAGCTCGCCGATGGCCGCCGAAGGGGCCACCAACCAGCCCAGCCGCCAGCCGGTCATGCCGAAATACTTGGAAAAACTATTAAGGACAAAGGCGTCGTCGTCGACTTCCAGCACACTGGCGGCGTCGGTGCCATAGGTCAGGCCGTGATAGATCTCGTCCACCACCAGATGGCCGTTGTGGCCCTTGATGGCCTTGGACAACCCTGCCAGCTCGTCCCGGGTGAGGATCGTCCCGGTCGGGTTGGCTGGCGAGGCCACCAACGCACCGACGCTGTCCTGGTCCCAATGACGGTTCACCAGGTCCGGCGTCAATTGGTAGCGCACATCCGGCCCCACGGGTACCAACTGCGCCGCGCCTTCTATCAGGCGCAGAAAGTGACGGTTGCATGGATAGCCGGGGTCGGCCAACAGCCAATGCTTGCCCGGGTCCACCAGCAAGGCGCTGGTCAGCAGCAACGCGCCGGAGCCGCCCGGCGTGATCATGATGCGTCGAGGATCGATGTCCACCCCGTAGCGCTGCCCATAGAAGCCCGAGATGGCTTCGCGCAGCTCGGGAATGCCACGGGCCGCGGTGTAACGGGTCTTGCCCGCCGCCAGCGCGGCCTGGCCGGCCTGGATGATCGGTTCGGCGGTGGTGAAGTCCGGCTCGCCGATCTCCAGGTGGATGACGTCATGCCCGGCGGCTTGCAGTTCGTTGGCGCGAGCCAACAGCGCCATCACATGGAAAGGTTCGATGGCGCGGCTGCGCGCACTGTAGGGCTGAGCCATTGGCCTTCCTTCAGAGGAAAAAGAACCGATTCTACCCAACTCGGGAAGAACTGCGGGAACACGCTCGAGGCCAAAGCGGTCTGAGCCCTCGAATTGCAGGAAATGACTCCCGCGATTGGCCCAGGCTTGACTAGAATCAAGCATTGAGCAGGTTTACATCCCCACCGAAGCGAACCCGGCCCCGTTTTACAGGCCCCGGCCGCCGCAGGCTCGACAACCGGGAGTAGCGCGGCCCGATTTGATCTGGTAAGTTCGCCCGCTTGCAGCCGCAGGGCCGGCAGGTGTCGGTGATGGAGCAATCCTGCGTAGTGGATTACAAGAGTAGAGGCGGTCCATTCATGCCCACCCAAGCAAAGCAAAATCAAAATCAGTCGCTCAGCGGGTTTGAGCCTTACGTCCCGCAAGCTGGCGAAGAGTATATGGGCGCCCCCATGCGCGCGCACTTCACCAAGATCCTGAACAAGTGGAAACAGGACTTGATGCAGGAAGTCGACCGCACCGTGGATCACATGAAAGACGAAGCGGCCAACTTCCCCGACCCGGCCGACCGTGCCAGTCAGGAAGAAGAGTTCAGCCTCGAACTGCGCGCCCGTGACCGTGAGCGCAAGCTCATCAAGAAAATCGACAAGACCCTGCAACTGATCGAAGACGAAGAATACGGTTGGTGCGAGTCCTGCGGCATCGAGATCGGCATTCGTCGCCTTGAAGCCCGTCCGACCGCAGACCTGTGCATCGACTGCAAGACCCTGGCGGAAATCAAGGAAAAACAGGTCGGCAAGTAATCGCCGGGGCTGTTACCGAAACGGAGCGTTCATACGCTCCGTTTTTTGTTTCCGATATTTTCTCCAAGCTTCGATGCCCCCCTTGTGGGAGCGAGCTTGCTCGCGATGGCAGTGGGTCAGCCAACAGTGATGTGACTGACAGGCCGCTATCGCGAGCAAGCTCGCTCCCACAAGGGGATATGCTTTGTTGTCGAGATTGCACGCCCACCGCCCGGACCCAGTAACATTCGCCCTATGACTGCCTACATCGGACGCTTCGCCCCCACCCCCAGCGGCCACCTGCATTTCGGTTCGCTGGTCGCCGCACTGGCATCGTACCTGGATGCCCGGGCCGTGGACGGGCGCTGGCTGCTGCGCATGGAAGACCTCGACCCGCCCCGGGAAGAACCGGGCGCGCAAGCCGCGATTCTCAAGGCGCTGGAAAGCTACGGGTTTGAATGGGACGGCGAAATGGTTCGCCAGAGCGAGCGCCATGACGCCTACGACCAAGTCATCAACCGGCTGTGCAGCCAAGGCCTGGCCTATGCCTGCACCTGTTCGCGCAAGCAACTGGAAGCGTACCAGGGCATTTATCCGGGCCTGTGCCGCAATGCCGGGCACGGCACCGAGGACGCCGCCATCCGCCTGCGCGTCCCCGAGCTCGAGTACCACTTCACTGACCGGGTCCAGGGCGAGTTCCGCCAGCACCTGGGCCGTGAAGTCGGTGACTTCGTGATCCGCCGCCGCGACGGACTCCATGCCTATCAATTGGCCGTGGTCCTGGACGACGCCTGGCAAGGGGTGACCGATATCGTGCGCGGCGCCGACCTGCTGGACTCCACACCGCGCCAGCTCTACCTGCAAGAACTGCTCGGGTTGCCCCAACCGCGTTACCTGCACGTGCCGCTGATCACCCAGCCCGACGGGCACAAACTCGGCAAATCCTACCGTTCACCGCCACTGGCGGCCGACCAGGCCACGCCGCTGCTGCTACGGGCGTTGCGCGCGCTGGGCCAGCAACCGGGCCCCGAACTGGTCGACGCCAGCCCACGGGAAGTGCAGGCCTGGGGCATTCGCCACTGGGACGCGGACAAGATCCCGCGCACACTGAGCCTGCCCGAAGCGCAAATACGTTGACGGCCCTTGCAGCTTGGCGCCCATCCGTTACCATCGCCGCACGTTTTCGGGCACGCGCATAAATTAGAGAGGCCGGGATGTATATCTATCGCTTGGTCCTGCTCCTGGTAGTGGGGATTTACTTGTTCTCCCCGGCCATCATGGATTGGTGGATCGATGCCACGGGTGCCTGGTATCGGCCGTATCTGCTCTGGCTGATCCTGATTGTCGTGACCTTCATCCTGCAGAGCCAAAAAGATGCCGATGAGCTTTAGCCTGACCCAGATGATCCTGATCAGCGCCGCCTACCTGGCGGTGCTGTTCGGCGTGGCCTGGATCAGCGAACGGGGCATGATTCCCCGGGCGATCATCCGCCATCCGCTGACCTACACCCTGTCGCTGGGTGTCTATGCCAGTGCGTGGGCGTTCTACGGCACGGTCGGGCTGGCCTATCAGTATGGCTATGGTTTCCTTTCCAGTTACCTCGGTGTATCGGGCGCGTTCCTGCTGGCGCCGGTGTTGCTCTACCCGATCCTGAAAATCACCCGCACCTACCAACTGTCCTCCCTGGCCGACCTGTTCGCCTTTCGCTTTCGCAGCACCTGGGCCGGCGCCCTGACCACGATCTTCATGCTGGTCGGGGTGTTACCGTTGCTGGCCCTGCAAATACAGGCTGTGGCCGACTCCATCAGCATCCTGACCCGCGAGCCGGTACAGCACCGGGTGGCGTTGAGTTTCTGCGTGCTGATCATCCTGTTCACGATTTTCTTCGGTTCCCGGCACATCGCCACGCGGGAGAAACACGAAGGCCTGGTGTTTGCGATCGCCTTCGAGTCGGTGATCAAGCTGATCGCCATCGGCGGAGTCGGCCTCTATGCCCTTTACGGGGTGTTCGATGGTCCGCAACAGTTGGAAGTGTGGTTGCTGCAGAACCAGACCGCCCTCGCCGCCCTGCACACGCCCTTGCAGGAAGGCCCGTGGCGCACGCTGTTGCTGGTGTTCTTCGCCTCGGCCATCGTGATGCCGCACATGTACCACATGACCTTCACCGAAAACCTCAACCCGCGTTCGCTGGTCAGCGCCAGTTGGGGCCTGCCGCTGTTCCTGCTGCTGATGAGCCTGGCGGTGCCGCTGATCCTCTGGGCCGGCCTGAAGCTGGGCGCCAGCACCAACCCGGAGTATTTCACCCTGGGCATCGGCATCGCCGCCAACAGCAAGGCCCTGGCGTTGCTGGCCTACGTCGGCGGCCTCTCGGCGGCCAGCGGCTTGATCATCGTCACCACGCTGGCCTTGTCGGGCATGGCCCTCAACCACCTGGTGCTGCCGCTCTACCAGCCACCCGCCGAAGGCAACATCTACCGCTGGCTGAAATGGACCCGACGGGCGCTGATCGTCGCGATCATCATGGCCGGCTACGGTTTCTACCTGATGCTGGGCGACGGGCAGGACCTGGCCAACCTGGGCATCGTCGCCTTCGTCGCCACCTTGCAGTTCCTGCCCGGCGTGCTGTCGGTGCTGTATTGGCCGACCGCCAACCGCCGCGGCTTCATCGCCGGCCTGCTGGCGGGAATCCTGGTGTGGCTGGTGGCGATGCTGCTGCCGCTGATGGGTAACTTGCAAGGTTTCTATATTCCGCTGCTGAACATGATCTACGTGCTCGACGACACCAGTTGGCATATGGCGGCCATCGCTTCCCTGGCCGCGAACGTACTGATGTTCACCCTGATCTCGCTGTTCACCAACGCCAGCAGCGAAGAGGCCAGCGCCGCCGAAGCCTGTGCGGTCGACAATGTTCGTCGTCCGCAGCGCCGCGAGCTGCACGCCGCCTCGCCCCAGGAGTTCGCCACGCAACTGGCCAAGCCCCTGGGCGCCAAAGCCGCGCAAAAGGAAGTCGAACAGGCCCTGCGCGACCTTTACCTGCCCTTCGACGAACGCCGCCCGTATGCCTTGCGTCGCCTGCGGGACCGGATCGAGGCCAACCTGTCCGGTCTGATGGGCCCCAGCGTGGCCCAGGACATGGTCGAGACGTTCCTGCCCTACAAGGCCGGCGGCGAGAACTATGTCACCGAAGACATCCACTTCATCGAAAGCCGTCTCGAGGATTACCACTCGCGCCTCACCGGCCTGGCCGCCGAACTGGACGCCTTGCGCCGTTACCACCGCCAGACCCTGCAGGAACTGCCGATGGGCGTGTGTTCCCTGGCCAAGGACCAGGAAATCCTGATGTGGAACAAGGCCATGGAAGAACTGACCGGGATCGCCGCCCAGCGCGTGGTCGGCTCGCGGCTGAGCACCCTGGGCGAGCCATGGAAAGGCTTGCTGCAAGGCTTCATCGACCTGCCTGACGAGCACCTGCACAAACAGCACCTGGCCCTCGACGGCCAGACCCGTTGGCTGAACCTGCACAAGGCGGCGATCGACGAGCCGTTGGCACCGGGCAACAGCGGCCTGGTACTGTTGGTGGAAGACCTGACCGACACCCAGATGCTCGAAGACAAGCTGGTCCACTCCGAACGCCTGGCAAGCATTGGCCGGCTGGCCGCCGGGGTGGCCCACGAAATCGGCAACCCGATCACCGGCATCGCCTGCCTGGCGCAGAATCTGCGCGAAGAGCGCGAGGACGACGGCGAGTTGACGGAAATCAGCGGCCAGATCCTCGAACAGACCAAGCGCGTGTCGCGCATCGTCCAGTCGCTGATGAGCTTCGCCCATGCCGGCGGTCACCAGCACAATGACGAACCCGTCTGCCTGGCCGAAGTGGCCCAGGACGCCATTGGTCTGCTGGCCCTTAACCGGCGCAATTTCGAAGTGCAATTCTTCAACCTGTGCGACCCGGACCATTGGGTCGATGGCGACCCCCAGCGGCTCGCCCAGGTATTGATCAACCTGCTCTCCAACGCGCGAGACGCCTCACCGGCCGGCAGCGCGGTGCGGGTCAAGAGCGAAGCCTTCGAACACACGGTCGACCTGATCGTCGAAGACGAAGGCAGCGGTATCCCACAGAACATCATGGACCGATTGTTCGAACCCTTCTTCACCACCAAGGATCCTGGCGAAGGCACCGGTCTGGGCCTCGCACTGGTCTATTCCATCGTTGAAGAGCATTATGGACAAATCACCATCGACAGCCCGGCCGATGTTCAGAGCCAACGCGGCACCCGTATCCGGGTGACCTTGCCGCGTCATGTCGAAGCGACGTCCGCTGTGAACTGAGACCGTCGAGAGAATCGAATCAATGCCGCACATTTTGATCGTCGAAGACGAAACAATTATCCGCTCCGCCTTGCGCCGCCTGCTGGAACGCAACCAGTACCAGGTCAGCGAAGCCGGTTCAGTGCAGGAAGCACAAGAACGTTTCAGCATCCCCACGTTTGACCTGATTGTCAGCGACCTGCGCCTGCCTGGCGCCCCGGGTACCGAGCTGATCAAGCTCGGCCAGGGCACGCCGGTGTTGATCATGACCAGCTACGCCAGCCTGCGCTCGGCGGTCGACTCCATGAAAATGGGCGCGGTGGACTACATTGCCAAACCGTTCGACCACGACGAGATGCTCCAGGCCGTGGCCCGCATCCTGCGTGACCGACAGGCGGCGACCAGCAACCCGGCGGAACCCGTCGGCAAGGCCAGCGCCTCCGCGAAAGTCGGGGCCAGCAACAGCAATGGCGAGATCGGCATCATCGGTTCCTGCCCGCCCATGCAGGACCTTTACAGCAAGATCCGCAAAGTGGCGCCGACCGACTCCAATGTCCTGGTCCAGGGCGAGTCCGGCACCGGCAAGGAGCTGGTGGCCCGTGCCCTGCACAACCTGTCGCGCCGAGCCAAGGCACCGATGATCTCGGTGAACTGCGCGGCGATTCCGGAGAGCCTGATCGAGTCCGAACTGTTCGGTCACGAGAAAGGTGCGTTCACTGGCGCCAGCGCCGGGCGCGCCGGGCTGGTGGAAGCGGCGGACGGCGGCACGTTGTTCCTCGATGAAATCGGCGAGCTGCCACTGGAGGCTCAGGCGCGCTTGCTACGGGTGCTTCAGGAAGGCGAGATCCGCCGGGTCGGCTCGGTGCAGTCGCAGAAGGTCGATGTCCGCCTGATCGCGGCCACCCACCGTGATCTCAAGAGCCTGGCGAAAATCGGCCAGTTTCGCGAAGACTTGTATTACCGCTTGCACGTGATCGCCTTGAAGCTCCCTGCCCTGCGCGAGCGTGGCGCGGACGTCAATGAAATCGCCCAGGCGTTTTTGGCCCGCCAGAGCGCGCGGGTCAATCGCACCGACCTCAAGTTCGCCCCGGACGCCGAACAGGCCATTCGTCATTACGCCTGGCCGGGTAACGTTCGGGAGCTGGAAAACGCGGTGGAGCGGGCGGTGATCCTGTGCGAGAGCCCGGAAATCTCCGCCGACCTGCTGGGCATCGACATCGAACTGAGCGACCTGGACGACGAAGAATTCATCGGCCTGGCCCCACAACAGGGCGGCGCTGCCAACAACACCAGCCACGAACCCACCGAAGACCTCTCCCTGGAGGACTACTTCCAGCATTTCGTCCTCGAACACCAGGACCACATGACCGAGACCGAACTGGCGCGCAAGCTGGGCGTCAGCCGCAAGTGCCTGTGGGAACGGCGCCAGCGCCTGGGCATTCCACGGCGCAAGACCGGGGCGACCAGCGAAAGCTGACTGTGTGGGAGCGGGCTTGCTCGCGAATGCGGTGTGTCAGTCGAATTTACGCTACCTGACACTCCCCATTCGCGAGCAAGCCCGCTCCCACTAGGGAAACCCGCTGCGTACACAGGGAATGTGAAAAAACTGTTACCTCAGTCTTTTTCACGTAACAGAAGCCGGGGTTTACGGTAACGAAACCCCGGCTTTTTTTCGCCTCGAAAAAATGGCCATAACCATAGAACCCCCGGTTTCCCTGGGTTTCGCAAAAGTTGGCACGCACCCTGCTATAGCTTTGGTACAAGAACAATAACAAGCAATGCACAAGACAATAAAAATAAGACGAATCGACTCACGCACAATAAAAACAAGACGGCGAGAGGCGCAGCTAACTGATTCTTTTGGAGAGGCGTTGTATTTGGGGCTTGCCCCACAACCAGGCCGAGAACAATAAAAACTGTCTCAAGACAGGTGCCTGAACTGGTTGGATCGATTGATCACTGCAACACAGCGACCAAAGCAATCCGTTTGCTCTTGGCTCCCGATTGGGAGGGTCACGAAGGGAAAACCTCGTGGCGCGGGCACTCAACAAAAACAAGAAGCCCGAAACCAATAATAAAAACAGAGCACGCAACTAATTCTGGGGGAGCTTCGGCTCCCCTTGTGGTTTCTGACATTTCCCCCTCCCTGAAGCCTACAAAGCTTGTCGCTTGCAGCTTGCAGCTCAAAACTGCTGCGTCCTACACCATCCCTCGACTAAATGCTAGAATCCCCGCCCATCATGCGGTCATTCTTCGTTTTTGGCCGAATATTCCTTCAAACAGTGCATCCCATGCTGAAGAAGCTGTTCCAGTCATTCCGTTCTCCCTTGCGTCGTACGCAACACATTCGCAGCACGCCTGAGGTGCTCAACAGCGGCCAGCACTCGCTGCAAAAGGCCCAGTTCAGCCGTTATGCGGTGAACATCGTCGAACGTTTGCAGAACGCCGGCTACCAGGCCTACCTGGTCGGTGGCTGCGTGCGCGACATGCTGCTCAACATCACCCCCAAGGATTTCGACGTCGCCACCAGCGCCACGCCGGAACAGATACGGGCGGAGTTTCGCAATGCGCGGATCATTGGCCGGCGCTTCAAGCTGGTCCATATCCACTTCGGCCGCGAGATCATCGAAGTGGCAACCTTCCGCGCCAATCATCCGCAAAACGATGAAGAGGAAGACAGCAACCAGTCTTCCCGCAACGAGAGCGGACGCATCCTGCGCGATAACGTCTACGGCACGTTGGAAGAAGACGCGCAACGCCGCGACTTCACCATCAACGCCCTGTATTACGATCCGGTCAGCGAACGCATCCTCGATTACGCCAACGGCGTCCACGACATTCGCAATCGTCTGATCCGCCTGATCGGCGATCCGAAGCAGCGCTATCAGGAAGACCCGGTGCGGATGCTGCGAGCCGTGCGCTTCGCCGCCAAGCTGGACTTCGGCATTGAAAAACACAGCGCCGTGCCGATTCGCGAACTGGCGCCCATGCTGCGGGAAATTCCCTCGGCGCGCCTGTTCGAGGAAGTGCTCAAACTGTTCCTGTCCGGCAACGCGGCAGACACCTTCGAGATGCTGGTGGACCTGCAGCTGTTCGATCCGCTGTTCCCCGCCAGCGCCGAGGCCCTGGAGCACAACCCGACCTATACCCACACCTTGATCAGTGAAGCACTGATCAACACCGACCTGCGCATCAAGCAGAACAAGCCGGTGACCCCGGCGTTCCTGTTCGCCGCCTTGCTCTGGCCTGCCCTGCCGGCCCGGGTGCTGCGCCTGCAAGACCGTGGCATGCCGCCGATCCCGGCGATGCAGGAAGCCGCCCACGAGCTGATCGCCGAACAGTGCCAGCGCATCGCCATTCCCAAACGCTTCACGATGCCGATCCGCGAGATCTGGGACATGCAGGAGCGCCTGCCACGGCGCAGCGGAAAACGTGCCGACCTGCTGCTGGACAACCCGCGTTTCCGCGCCGGCTACGACTTCCTGCTGCTGCGTGAAAGCGCGGGCGAGCAGACCGATGGCCTGGGCGAATGGTGGACCGATTACCAGGACGCCAACGACAGCGAGCGCCGCGATATGATTCGTGAGCTCAGCGGCAAGGATGACGGCGCCAGCGGCCCACGCAAGCGTCGCCGCAGCAGCGGTGCCAAGCGCAAGCGTGCCGGTGTACCGAGCGCATCGGGCGAGTAATCGATGGAACGCATCTACATCGGCATGGGCAGCAACCTGGCCGAACCCGCCGAACAATTGCGCAGTGCCGTCCAGGCGCTGGCGCAACTGCCCGATACCCAACTGGTGGGTGTCTCGGCGTTTTATCAAAGCGATTCCCTGCTCCCCGGTCAGCCGCGCTACACCAATGCGGTGGCGGCGCTGGACAGTCACCTGGCACCGCTGGACCTGCTCGATGCGCTGCAAGCCATCGAAACCGGACAAGGTCGCGAACGCCTCGAACGCTGGGGGCCGCGCACCCTGGACCTGGACATCCTGCTGTTCGGCGATCGCCTGATCGACGAGCCGCGCCTCAAGGTCCCCCACTACCACATGCAGGCCCGGGCCTTTGTCCTGTACCCACTGGCCGAACTGGCCCCCGCCGACCTGCGCCTGGCCGATGGACGCTTGCTCAAGGACCTGCTTGCCGCGTGCCCGTTTGCCGGCCTGGAACGCCTGCCCTCCCACTGACGAAGACCATCCCCTGTGGGAGCGAGCTTGCTCGCGATAGCGTCGGCACATCCAGCATCCGGGGTGACTGACACACCGCCATCGCGAGCAAGCTCGCTCCCACAGGTTTCGGGACCCGGCAGTCAGATCCGAAACACGCCTCCACGCTGAAACGCATCAGTAACCCCGGTAACACCCGCCGGTAACACATCCAATTGACTTCCCGATTGCTCCTCACGACTATAGGCGTCCCGCTGCCGCCAACGCGGCACTAAAGGGCGCAATCCAGGCCTTACAAGCACCACGCATAGAAGGTGCGCCTGTATAGATAACGAATCATGCGCGTTACTCGCAGTCATTCACGAGCGCCTAATGAGGACTTTTTCATGCCAGCTATTACCCTGACCACGCTGCAAGGTCTCAAGCAAAAAGGTGAGAAAATCACCATGCTGACCTGCTATGACGCAACCTTCGCCCATGCCTGCAACGAGGCCGGTGTCGAAGTGCTGCTGGTGGGCGATTCCCTCGGCATGGTGCTGCAAGGTCACGACAGCACGCTGCCGGTGACCACCGCCGAGATGGCCTACCATGTGGCCGCCGTCAAACGCGGTAACACCGATGCGCTGATCCTCGCCGACCTGCCGTTCATGGCCTACGCCACCCTCGAACAAACCATGGCCAACAGCGCCATGCTGATGCAGGCCGGTGCCCACATGATCAAGGTCGAAGGCGCGTTGTGGCTGGCCGATTCGATTCGGCTACTGGCCGAGCGGGGCATTCCGGTGTGCGCGCACCTGGGCCTGACCCCCCAAGCGGTGAATATCCTCGGTGGCTATAAGGTCCAGGGCCGCAATGAGAACCAGGCGCGGCAGATGCGTGCCGATGCGATTGCGCTGGAGCAGGCGGGCGCGGCGATGCTGCTGCTCGAATGCGTACCCAGCGAGCTGGCTGAAGAAATCACCCAGGCGGTGAAGATCCCGGTGATCGGGATCGGTGCCGGCAACGCCACCGATGGCCAGGTGCTGGTGCTCCACGACATGCTCGGGCTGTCGATCACCGGTCGCGTGCCCAAGTTCGTGAAGAACTTCATGGCCGGGCAAACCTCTATCCAGGGCGCGTTGAGTACCTACGTCGCTGAAGTCAAGGCCGCGACTTTCCCGGGCGCCGAACACGGATTTTCTGCATGAACACCGTCAAAACCGTACGCGAACTGCGCGCCGCCGTGGCCCGTGCCCGCGGCGAAGGCAAACGCATCGCTTTCGTGCCGACCATGGGCAACCTGCACAGCGGTCATGTGGCGCTGGTCACCAAGGCCGCACAACGGGCCGACTTCGTGGTGGCGAGCATTTTCGTCAATCCGCTGCAATTCGGCGCCGGCGAAGACCTGGACAAATACCCCCGCACCCTGGCAGCCGACCAGGAAAAACTGCTCCAGGCCGGCTGCCATCTGCTGTTCGCCCCCAGCGTCGAAGAAATGTACCCCGACGGCATGGCCGGACAGACCCGGGTCAGCGTCCCGCAATTGTCCGAAGGCTTGTGCGGCGCCAGCCGTCCGGGGCACTTCGAAGGCGTGGCGACGGTGGTCAGCAAGCTGTTCAACATGGTCCAGCCTGACCTGGCGGTGTTTGGCCAGAAAGACTTCCAGCAACTGGCGGTGATCCGGGCCCTGGTCCATGACTTGAACATGCCGATCCAGATCATCGGCGAGCCCACCGTCCGCGCCGAAGATGGCCTGGCGCTGTCGTCGCGCAATGGCTTCCTCAGCCCGGATCAACGTGCCGTCGCGCCCGTGGTCTATCGCGTCCTGAGCCAGATCGCCGAGTCAATCAAACAGGGCCAGCGGGATTTCCCGGCGCTGATCGGCGAACAGCTCAAGCAACTGGAAGCTGCCGGCCTGCGTCCCGATTACCTGGAAATCCGTCACGCCAAGACCCTGCGCCCGGCGTTGAGCGAGGACCGCGACCTGGTGATTCTGGTGGCCGCCTTCCTCGGCACCACGCGCCTGATCGACAACCTGCATCTGGACCTCGACACCCCCGCCTGAAACATCACAAAAACCCTGTGGGAGCGAGCTTTGCTCGCGATAGCGATGCATCAGTCGACATCGATGTCGGCTGACCTGACGCCATCGCGAGCAAGCTCGCTCCCACAGAGAGTCATCTGCGTTCCGTCTGTCGGCCCCTTCCCATCCCGTTGTATAAAAAAGTACCGGGAACCGGTCAGACAAAGTCAAGACAGATTGCAACGCGAGGTTTACTGTAGTCGCCCTGCGTCTGGCGATCATGTCGATGCAGTGTCCGGATGCCCACCTCGAGCCGCGCCGGAATTTTTAGTGTACAAAAGGTCGTTCAAGTAAAAAGGAAACCCGCAGCGATGGCGTATTACCGAACCCCTCATGACGTGACCGCTCTGCCAGCCTGGCAAGCGCTGAATGACCACCGCAAAGCCATGCAGGATTTCAGCATGCGCGAAGCGTTCAATGCCGATCCGCAGCGTTTCACTCAATTCACCCTGTCGAGCTGTGGCCTGTTTCTCGACTACTCGAAAAACCTGATCAACGCCCAGACCCGCGACCTGCTGGTGGGCCTGGCCAACGAAGTCGATCTCAAGGGCGCGATCAAGTCGCTGTTCGAGGGCGAAATCGTCAACGCCTCGGAAAACCGCCCGGCCCTGCACACCGCCCTGCGTCGGCCGGTGGGGGACAAATTGCTGGTCAACGGCGTCAACGTGATGCCAGACGTGCATAAAGTGCTGAACCAGATCACTGACCTGGTCGGCCGCATTCACGACGGCCTGTGGCGCGGCTACACCGAGAAGCCCATCACCGACGTGGTGAACATCGGCATCGGTGGCTCTTTCCTCGGCCCGGAACTGGTGTCCGAAGCGCTGTTGTCCTACGCGCAAAAAGGCGTTCGCTGCCACTACCTGGCGAACATCGACGGCAGCGAGTTCCATGAACTGACCATGAAGCTGCGCGCCGAGACCACGCTGTTCATCGTCTCGTCGAAATCCTTCAACACCCTAGAAACCCTGAAGAACGCCCAGGCCGCCCGCGCCTGGTACCTGGCCCAGGGTGGCTCCGAAGCGGAGCTGTATCGCCACTTCATCGCCGTGTCGAGCAACAATGCCGCCGCCGTGGCCTTCGGCATCCGTGAAGAGAACATCTTCCCGATGTGGGACTGGGTCGGCGGGCGTTACTCGCTGTGGTCGGCCATCGGCCTGCCGATCGCCCTGGCCATCGGCATGTCGAACTTCAAGGAGTTGCTCTCCGGCGCCTACTCCATGGACCAGCATTTCCAGAGCGCTCCGTTCGAGCAGAACATGCCGGTGCTGCTGGCGCTGCTGGGCGTGTGGTACGGCAACTTCTGGGGTGCGCAGAGCCATGCGATCCTGCCGTACGACCACTACCTGCGTAACATCACCAAGCATTTGCAGCAATTGGACATGGAATCCAACGGCAAGAGCGTGCGCCAGGACGGTACCCCGGTGTCGACCGACACAGGCCCGGTGATCTGGGGCGGCGTCGGCTGCAACGGCCAGCACGCCTACCACCAGTTGCTGCACCAGGGCACCCAGTTGATCCCGGCCGACTTCATCGTGCCAATCGTCAGCTTCAACCCGGTTTCCGACCATCACCAGTGGCTGTACGCCAACTGCCTGTCCCAGAGCCAGGCGCTGATGCTGGGCAAGACCCGCGCCGAGGCCGAAGCCGAGCTGCGGGACAAGGGCGCCAGCGAAGAAGAGGTGCAGAAACTGGCGTCCCACAAGGTGATCCCGGGCAACCGTCCGAGCAACACCCTGGTGGTCGAACGCATCAGCCCACGGCGCCTCGGCGCACTGGTGGCGTTGTATGAGCACAAAGTGTTCGTGCAGAGCGTGGTCTGGGGCATCAACGCCTTCGACCAATGGGGCGTGGAGCTGGGCAAGGAACTGGGCAAGGGCGTCTACAACCGCCTGGTGGGCAGCGAAGAGAACCCGGCCGAAGATGCCTCGACCCAGGGCCTGATCAACTACTTCCGCGGGCGTCACCGCGGCTGATCTTGGGGTTGCACTGCCCTTGTGGGAGCGGGCTTGCTCGCGAAGACGGTGTGTCAGTTGCCATTAATGTATCTGACACACCGCTTTCGCGAGCAAGCCCGCTCCCACAATGACTCCATGTACAACTTGAACTCGATATTCCCAGGGCGCATCTTTATGACTTGTCGCAAAACAAGAATAAGGAACCGTCATGTTCGATATCAGCCAGTACCCCCACGCCGATGCCGTCCGCCGGGCTGCGCAACTGAGTCAGGACGAGTACAAGCGGCTCTACAAAGAATCCATCGAACACCCCAGCGCCTTCTGGGCCGAGCAAGCCACACGCTTTCTCGACTGGATGACGCCCTGGCAAACCGTCCAGCGCTATGACCTCAAGAACGGCGACGCGACCTGGTTCGCCGGCGGCAAGCTGAACGTCAGCGCCAATTGCATCGACCGTCACCTGGACACCCGTGGCGAACAGGTCGCGATCATCTGGGAAGGCGACGACACCGCCGAATCGGCGCAAATCACCTACAAGAAACTGCACAACCATGTGTGCCGCCTGGCCAACGTGCTGAAAAGCCGCGGCGTGAAGAAAGGCGACCGGGTCTGCATCTACATGCCGATGATCCCCGAGGCCGCCTACGCCATGCTCGCCTGCACCCGCATCGGCGCGGTGCATTCGGTGGTGTTCGGCGGTTTCTCGCCGGACTCCCTGCGCGACCGGATTCTCGATGCCGATTGCCGCACCGTGATCACGGCTGACGAAGGCGTACGTGGCGGGCGCTTCATACAGCTCAAGCGCAACGTCGACAAGGCCCTGGAAAGCTGCCCGAACGTCAGCACCGTGCTGGTGGTCGAGCGCACCCAGGGTGAGGTGGGCTGGGTTGAAGGCCGGGACCTCTGGTATCACCGGGCCATGCACGACATGAGCGACGACTGTCCACCCGAACCGATGGACGCCGAAGACCCGCTGTTCATCCTCTACACCTCAGGCAGTACCGGCAAACCCAAGGGCGTGTTGCACACCACGGGCGGCTACCTGCTGCAAGCGGCGATGACGTTCAAGTACGTGCTGGACTATCGCGACAACGAAGTGTTCTGGTGCACCGCCGACGTCGGTTGGGTCACCGGCCATAGCTACATCGTCTACGGCCCGCTGGCCAACGGCGCCACCACGCTGATCTTCGAGGGCGTGCCGAGCCACCCCAGCAGTTCGCGCTTCTGGCAGGTGATCGACAAGCATCGGGTCAACATCTTCTACACCGCACCGACCGCCCTGCGCGCGTTGATGCGCGAAGGGGCCGGACCGTTGCAGGAAACGTCCCGCAAAAGCCTGCGATTGCTCGGCAGCGTCGGTGAGCCGATCAACCCGGAGGCGTGGGAATGGTATTTCAACGTGGTAGGCGAACAGCGCTGCCCGATTGTCGATACCTGGTGGCAAACCGAAACCGGCGGCATCATGCTCAGCCCGTTGGTCAGCGCCCCACGGCTCAAACCGGGCTGCGCCACCCGGCCGATGTTCGGTGTACAACCGGTCTTGCTGGATGAGGTGGGCAAGGAAATCAGCGGTGCCGGCAGCGGTGTACTGGCGATCAAATCCAGTTGGCCTGGGCAGATTCGCAGTGTCTATGGCGACCACCAACGCATGGTGGACACGTACTTCAAGCCCTACCCCGGCTATTACTTCACCGGCGACGGCGCGCGCCGCGACGAAGACGGCGATTACTGGATCACCGGGCGCATCGACGACGTGATCAACGTCTCCGGGCATCGCATCGGCACCGCCGAGGTGGAAAGCGCCCTGGTGCTGCACGACAACATTGCCGAAGCCGCCGTTGTCGGCTATCCCCACGACCTCAAGGGCCAGGGTATCTATGCCTTTGTCACGCCGATGAACGGTGTGGAGGCCAATGACGAGCTGAAGAAGGAATTGCTGGCCCACGTCAGCAAGGAAATCGGCAGCTTCGCCAAGCCGGAACTGATCCAGTGGGCGCCAGCGCTGCCCAAGACCCGTTCGGGCAAGATCATGCGGCGCATCCTGCGCAAGATCGCCTGCAACGAACTCGACAGCCTCGGCGACACCTCGACCCTGGCCGATCCGAGCGTGGTGGAGGGGCTGATCGACAAGCGTCTGAATCGCTGAGCCAGACGACTTGGTTCCTCAGGGGCACCGTTCCTCTGTGACAAGAGCCTTTATCTGTGGCGAGGGGATTTACCTGTGGCAAGGGGACTTGTCTGTGGCAAGGGGATTTGTCTGTGGCGAGGGGATTTATCTGTGGCGAGGGGATTTATCCCCGTTGGGCTGCGCAGCAGCCCCCCCCACAACAAGCAAGGTCTGGCTGACACTCCGAGTAGCCAGATCTTGGGGCTGCTGCGCAGCCCAGCGGGGATAAATCCCCTCGCCACAGGTCGGTGCCGGGTTTGCATAACTGCTAAACTCCCGCGCCTCATTTCTCTAAGGCGCGCCCGGCATGTCTTCCTTGAATCAGGCGCTGCGCGCCGCCCTCGACCAGCGTCAGGAGCTGCTCGGCCAACTGCACCCGCAAGGCACCGACTGCTATCGCCTGTTCCACGGCAGCCAGGAAGGCGCGCCCGGCCTGACCGTCGACCGCTACGGCCCGCAACTGCTGGTGCAGAGCTTCCATCAGTCGCTGGAGCGGGACGACCTGCTGCAACTGCACGGCCTCGTCAACGAACGGCTGGGCCTGGAAACCCTGTTGGTCTACAACGACCGCGCCCGGGGCAATTCGCGCGTCGACCGCCAGGACACGGTCTATCAGGCTGACGAAGCCGCCCTGCAAGACCTGGTCGGGCATGAGTGGGGCTTGAATTATCGCGTTCGCGGCCGCCATGCCGGGCAGGATCCACTGCTGTTTCTCGACCTGCGCAACGCCCGGGGCTGGGTCCAGGCACACAGCCGCGGCAAAAGCGTGTTGAACCTGTTCGCCTATACCTGCGGCGTCGGCCTGAGCGCAGCGGCCGGTGGCGCGCGGGAAGTGTGCAACCTGGATTTCGCCGAAGGCAACCTGGCGGTGGGTCGCGAAAATGGCCTGCTCAACCCCGACTTGCCGCCGATGGCGTTCGTGCAGTCGGATTACTTCCCGGCGATTCGCCAACTGGCCGGCCTGCCCATCAGCCAGCGCCGTGGGCAAAAACTGCCCAGCTACGTGCGCCTGGAACAACGCCAGTACGACCTGGTGCTGCTCGATCCACCGGCCTGGGCCAAAAGTGCGTTCGGCACCGTCGACCTGTTGCGCGACTACCAAAGCCTGCTGAAGCCGGCATTGCTCACCACCGCCGAAAACGGCGTACTGATCTGCTGCAACAACCTGGCAAAAGTGTCCATGGACGACTGGCGCGACCAGGTGTTGCGTTGCGCGGAAAAAGCCGGTCGCCCGGTGCGCGAGTGGAGCGTGCTGACGCCCGGCAGCGATTTCCCCTCCCTGGACCAGCAACCGCCGCTCAAGACCCTGGTCCTCCAGCTCTAAGCCAGGCTCAGAATTCTCACGCAAAAAACGGACAAATCTGTTAAATCACAGTGGCTTCGGAACCGTAAACGCATGCCATACTCCAAGGCACTCCGAATTCACACTAGATGAAGCCGCACATGCCCAAAGGATTGATTCGCGCTTTCGGCGCCCTGTTGACCGCACTGGCCCTCTACAGCCTGTTGGGTTTTCTGATTTTGCCAGGCATCGCCTTGCGTATCGCCAACCAGCAATTGGCCGCCCATGCGACAGTGCCGGCGCAGATCCAGCGTGTGGAACTCAATCCCTTCAGCCTTGAAGTGACCCTCTGGGGCCTGAATATCGGCGAGCCAGGCAAGGAGCAGGTCGGCTTCGAACGGCTGTACGCCAATTTGCAACTCGACAGCTTGTGGTCCGGCGCCCTGCACCTGGTCGACATCGAGATGGACAAACCCAAGACCGAAGTGGTGTTCGCCAAGGACGGTCAGCTGAACCTGCTGGGCCTGTTCAAGCTGCCGGCCAGCGAACCGACGCCCGCCGATCCCGAGGCCAAGCCGTTTCCCCTACGGGTCGATCGAATCAAGTTGACCGGCGGCTACGTGCATTTCCAGGACCTGCGTCCCAGTGAGCCCATCGAGTTTCTCTACGACACCCTCGATTTCGAGCTGAAGAATCTCAGCACCCTGCCCGACGACAATGCCGACATGACCCTGGTGGCCGCCGGCCCCGAAGGCGGGCAGATCGACTGGACCGGTAATTTCAGCCTCACACCGATTGCCTCCCAAGGTACGCTCAAAGTCACTGGCGGCCAGATGAAAGCCTGGTGGCCCTATGTGCGCGACGCCGTACCGCTGGTGCTGGAAAACGGTGTCTTGAACCTCAGTACCGACTACAAGCTCAACCTGGCCAAGGGCACCGAACTGCTGCTCAACAACGTCGCGGTCAGCGTCGCGCCCTTTGCCATCAAGGCCCCCGATGGCCGCCCACTGGTGAAACTCGAACGCCTGGACGTGAGCGAAACCACGGTGGACCTGGCCAAGCAGCAAGTGGTGGTCGGCAAGATCCGCAGCCAGAAGCTGGAAATCTGGGCCGCTCGCGAGGCGGACGGGCAACTGGACTGGCAGAAGCTCTTCGCCAGCCAACCAGCCAAACCGCAGGTCAAGGCGGAACCGGCATCCGCCCCGGCGGCGGCCGACTCGCCAAAACCTGAACCGACACCGCCCGGCAAACCGTGGCAAGTGATGTTGAAGGACGTGCAACTGCGCGATTACCAGGTGCACCTGGCCGATCGCCAGGCGCAGCCCGCCGTGGCCCTGGAGGTCGGCCCGCTGAACCTCGACCTGCAGAACTACGACACCCTCAACGGCTCGCCCTTTACCCTCAAGCTGGACACCGGGCTGGGCAAGCAGGGCAAGATCCTGGCCGATGGCGAGGTCAACCTGAACCCGATCAGCGCCAGGCTCAAGGTCAAGACCCAGGACATCGACCTGCGCGTCGCCCAGTCCTACATCAACCCGTTCATTCGCCTGGAGCTGCGCTCCGGGATGCTCGGCAGCGACCTGGCGGTCGACCTCAAGAGCACCGAGCCGCTGGCATTCGCCGTCACCGGCCGCGCCCAGGTCGAGCAGTTGCACACCCTCGACACCCTCAAGACCCGCGACTTCCTCAAGTGGCAGCGTCTGGTGCTCGAAGGCCTCAATTATCAGCACGGCGACAGCCTGTCCATCGACAAGGTCAACCTGTTCCAGCCTTACGCGCGCTTCATGATCAACGACGACCGCACCACCAACGTCGATGACCTGCTGATCCCGCAACCGGCCGACAGCGGTACAAAGAGCACCGCGGCAAAACCGAAGTCCCAGGAAAAACCGCTGGGCATCCACATCGGCGGCATCGCCATCAACGACGGTTCGGCCAACTTCGCCGACTTCAGCCTGACGCCCAATTTCGCCACGGCCATCCAACAGCTCAATGGCCAGATCGGCACCATCGACAGCCGCCAGGCCCAACCGGCCAGCGTGGACGTCAAGGGCAAGGTCGACCGTTACGCGCCGGTCACCATCAAAGGGGCGGTAAACCCCTTCGATCCGATGGCCAGCCTCGACATCGCCACCAGTTTCAAACGGGTCGAGCTGACGACCCTGACGCCCTACTCCGGTAAATTCGCCGGCTACCGCATCCGCAAGGGCCGGCTCAATCTCGACCTGCATTACCGAATCACCAAGGGCCAGCTCCAGGCGGAGAACAAGGTGGTGGTCGAACAATTGCAGTTGGGGGAAAAAGTCGACAGCCCGGACGCCGTGAGCCTGCCGCTGAAGCTGGCCATCGCGTTGCTCAAGGACTCCGAGGGCAAGATTTCCATCGAACTGCCAGTCAGCGGCAACCTCAACGACCCGCAGTTCAGTGTCATGCCGATCGTCTGGCAGACCCTGCGCAACCTGGTGGTCCGCGCGGCCCAGGCGCCATTCAAGCTCATCGGCGGGCTGGTGGCCGGGGGCGGCTCGGAAGACCTGGGCAGCGTGGCGTTTGCACCGGGCTCCAGCGACCTGAGCAAGGACAACGAAAGCACGCTGCTCAAACTCTCCGAAGCCCTGGGCAAACGACCGGAGCTGCGCCTGGAGATCGAAGGCACCGCCGCCGAAAGCAGCGACGGTCCATTGCTCGCCGCCCAGCGCCTGGAACGCGAATACCAGTACAACTACTACAAGATGCTGCAACGTCGGGGCGACAAAGTACCGGCCCAGGCCTCGCTGATACAGGTGCCCGAGGATGAAAAGCCCCCTCTGCTGGAAGGCATCTACCGCACGCGCCTCAAGACTCAGCCGCCTGCCGAATGGGCGCAACTGGATAAAAAGGCGCGCATCGAGAAACTGCGCGAAAGCGTGATCAAGTTCTGGAGCGGCAGCGACGTGCTGTTGCGTCAACTGGGGCAGGAACGGGCCAGCAGCATCAAGGACTTCCTGGTGGACAAAGGCCAATTGGCCGACGACCGCGTGTATTTCATCGACGCCAGCCTCGGCCAGGCCGAAAGCGATGGCCGGGTGATTACCCCGATGCATCTGGATGCCGAATAAGATGAAAACCTGGTACGGGCTCAGCCTGGGTATATTGCTCATCGCCGGCCAGGCCTCGGCTGCTGACACGCTGCGCTGCGGCAGCCAGTTGATCAGCGTCGGTGACCGCTCCAGCGAAGTGCTGCAAAAGTGCGGACAGCCTGTGGCGCGGGATGACCTGGGCTATAAACGCAGTGTCAATCGCCGGGAAGAATATCCGGTGGAGGAATGGACCTACGGGCCCAACAGCGGCATGTATCAGTACCTGCGCTTCGAGGGGAATCGGCTGGTGCAGATTACCAGCAAGCGGGGGCGCTGAATGTGCCGCCGCCATCGCGAGCAAGCTCGCTCCCACATTTGACCGCATTCCTTCTGGCAGAACTCGATCCCTGTGGAACAGCTTGATCACTTTTTCTGAAGGAACTCGATCCTTGTGGGAGCGAGCTTGCTCGCGATAAGGGCAACTCGATTTCCCCGGCCAGACCGCACATTTTTTCTCCCCAGAATAGAACAGGCCCCCGGCACGAATGCCGGGGGCCTGTAATGGCCACGTCCCTGTGGCCTTCGCATGAACTCCAAAGCAGCGGCAAGCGTATGACTCAGCCCGCTTGCCGCGCCCTCTCCCAGTCCAGGCGAGAAGTCTTGGCCTTACTCGGCTTTCAGGCCGTCAGCCGATACGGCCTTGACGCCTTTGATTTTCTTGGCAATTGCCATGGCGGTTTCCTTCTGCTGTTCGGTCACGGCAACAGTGGAAGACAGGGACACAACGCCTTTGTTGGTTTCGACTTTGATGTCAGTACCTGGAATGCCTTTTTCGGTGACCAGGTCAGCTTTGACCTTGGTGGTGATCCAGGTATCGGAGGTGGCTTCCTTGGCCTCTGTCACTTCGCCTGCGGCCAGCATCATAGGAGCCTGAGTTGCTTGAGTGGTCTCGGCGAATGCGCTAGCCATGGTCAGGGTCAGTGCGGTAGCAGCGGCGGCAGTGATAGCGAACTTCTTCATACGAGTAACTCCTGTTTTTCTCAGAAACTGCCGGAGTTGCATCCCGGCAGGGTTATCAGGAGTAGTGCGAAGGCTGTGCCACTTTTGAAACATTCATAAAACCCTTAAAAATCAGCATGTTAAGCGGAGCGGCAAATTTCACATTCATGCAAAATGCATGACCTGGCGACTTTCTACATGCAAGTTGCGGGTTTCGCTCAGCTGCTAAGCACCTGAATTGCCGAACATTTCCAACGCGCATAAAAAAGCCCCGGTGTTTAAGCGGGGCCGAGTCAACCGGGATGGGGTTATGGATTCGCAGCGCCGGTACAGCCAGTCGGCAAGAACTCCTGGGCAGCAGTAGAAGCACAGGTCCAGACACCTGCAGCCGAACGCGAGAGTGTAATCGTCCTCCCCTGGACGAGAGCAGGCGAATTCAGGAGAGCACAAGCAATCGTGCCCGCTCCGGCCGCCGCCGTGCCTGTAATGGTGATTGTGCAGTTACTGGTAGGTGAGGTGATGCCCATGTTGGCGATCGTAGGGTCAACCCCTCGATTCATATTGTCCTCGTACGGCACCTTGAAGGCCGTGATTTCGGCCAACCCGGCCGTGGCCTTCGCCCGCGCCTGATACCTGGAATATTGCGGCAACGCAAAGGTCGCCAGAATGCCGATGATCGCCACGACAATCAGCAGCTCGATCAGCGTAAAGCCCTTTTGCTTACTCATAGACATCTCCCATGCATGAGTCGAAATCTCATGACCTGAAATGGCCGTTGCAGGGCACATGCCAACCCTGAAGCGCCATCAATAAAGGGGTTGCCCCCCCACAACGGCGACGTCCTACCTCAACAACCGCACTATCTGACGTTTTTTGTCACCCTGGCTCGCTGGTTTGGCGTCGATGCTTGACTAGGCTATAAGTCATGAACTGTCCGCCGCCGGAATCCCCATGAATGACATCGCCCTCAGCGGCCTGACCAAACAATTGGTACTGGCTGAACTGCTCACCGAGCAAAGTGCGCAGCAGGCGTACCAACAGGCCCAGCGCAGTCGTATGCCCCTGGTCAGTTATCTGGTGCAAAACAAACTGGTGCAGAGCCAGCGGGTTGCCGAAATTGCCTCGGAGCATTTCGGCGTAGCCCTGCTGGACCTCAACAGCCTGGACAAGGACACCCAGCCCACCGGGCTGGTCAGCGAAAAACTGGTGCGCCAGCATCACGCCCTGCCGCTGTGGCGACGAGGCAACAAGTTGTTCGTGGGCATCTCCGACCCCACCAATCACCAAGCCATCAATGACATTCAATTCAGTACCGGCCTGACCACCGAAGCCATCCTGGTGGAGGACGACAAGCTCAGCGATGCCATCGAAAAATTCTTCGAGTCCAGTAGCACGGGCCTGGAAGGCATGGGCGATGTCGACCTGGACGGTCTGGACATCGAATCGATCGACGATTCCAAGCAGGACGCCATCGGCAGCCAGGACACCGACGACGCGCCCGTGGTGCGTTTCGTCAACAAGATGCTGCTGGACGCGATCAAGGGCGGCTCTTCCGATCTGCACTTCGAGCCTTACGAAAAAATCTACCGGGTGCGGGTGCGCACCGACGGCATGCTGCGGGAAGTGGCCCGACCGCCGATCCAACTGGCGACCCGTATCGCCGCCCGCCTGAAAGTCATGGCCAGCCTCGATATTTCCGAACGGCGCAAACCCCAGGACGGCCGGCTGAAAATGCGCCTGTCGAAAACCAAGTCCATCGACTTCCGGGTCAACACCCTGCCGACGCTCTGGGGCGAAAAAGTGGTGATCCGGATCCTCGACCCCTCCAGTGCGCAAATGGGCATCGATGCCCTGGGCTACGAGCCGGATCAGAAAGACCTGTACATGGCCGCCCTCAAGCAACCGCAAGGGCTGATCCTGGTCACCGGCCCGACCGGCTCGGGCAAGACCGTGTCGCTGTACACCGGGCTGAATATCCTCAACACCGTGGACATCAATATTTCCACCGCCGAAGACCCGGTGGAGATCAACATGGAAGGCATCAACCAGGTCAACGTGAACCCGCGCCAAGGGCTGGACTTCGCCCAGGCCCTGCGCTCGTTCCTGCGCCAGGACCCGGACGTGATCATGGTCGGCGAGATCCGCGACCTGGAAACCGCCGAAATCGCCATCAAGGCCGCCCAGACCGGGCACCTGGTGCTCTCCACATTGCACACCAACAGCGCCGCCGAGACCCTGATTCGCTTGCAGAACATGGGCATTCCGGGGTTCAACATCGCCACCGCCGTGCACCTGATCATCGCCCAACGGCTGGCGCGCAAGCTCTGCGCCCACTGCAAGAAAGCCATCGAGATTCCCGAGGAAACCCTGCTCAAGGAAGGTTTCCCCCGGGAACGCATCGGCACATTCACGATCTATGAGCCGGTCGGTTGCCAACAATGCAGCCACGGTTACAAAGGGCGCGTAGGGGTTTACGAAGTGGTCAAGAACACCCCCGAGCTGCAACGGTTGATCATGGCTGAGGGCAACTCGCTGGAAATCGATCTGCAAATGCGCAAGGACGGCTTCAATGACCTGCGCACATCGGGACTGCTCAAAGTGATGCAGGGCGTCACCAGCCTCGAGGAAATCAACCGGGTCACCAAGGATTGAGCATGGCGGTCAAGGCAGTAAAAACCGACGTCTATACGTGGGAAGGCAAAGACCGCAAAGGCGCGAAAATGACCGGCGAGCTGACGGGACAGAGCCCGGCCCTGGTCAAGGCACAGCTGCGCAAACAAGGCATCAACCCGGAGAAGGTGCGCAAGAAATCCACCTCGATATTCAGCAAGGGCAAGCGCATCAAGCCGCTGGATATCGCCCTCTTCACCCGCCAGATGGCAACGATGCTCAAGGCTGGCGTGCCGCTGTTGCAGGCGTTCGACATTATCGGCGAAGGCTTCGACAACGCCAACATGCGCAAGCTGGTGGACCAGGTTAAGCAGGAAGTCGCCGCCGGCAACAGCTTCGCCGCCTCGCTGCGCAAATGCCCGCAGTATTTCGACGACTTGTACTGCAACCTGGTGGACGCTGGCGAACAGGCCGGTGCGTTGGACACCCTGCTGGACCGGGTCGCGACCTACAAGGAAAAGAGCGAAGCGCTCAAGGCCAAGATCAAGAAAGCCATGACCTACCCGACGGCGGTGATACTCGTCGCTGCGGTGGTCACCGGCATCCTGCTGGTCAAGGTGGTGCCGCAGTTCGAATCGGTCTTCTCCGGGTTCGGGGCGCAGCTGCCGGCGTTCACGGTGATGGTCATCGGCCTGTCGGAATTCATGCAGCAATGGTGGTGGATGCTGCTTGGCGGTTTGGTGGGAGCCTTTTTCGGGGTGAAATATGCCCTCAAGCGCTCCCAGGCGTTTCGTGACTGGCGAGACAAGTGGCTGCTCAAGCTCCCCTTGATCGGCACCTTGATGTACAAGTCCGCGGTGGCGCGCTTTGCCCGCACGCTCTCGACCACGTTCGCCGCCGGCGTGCCGCTGGTCGAAGCCCTCGATTCAGTATCGGGCGCCACCGGCAACGTGGTATTCAAGCGCGCCGTGCAGCGCATCCGCCAGGACGTCTCCACCGGCATGCAGTTGAATTTTTCCATGCGCGCGTCAGGGATCTTTCCGAACCTGGCCATCCAGATGACCGCCATCGGCGAGGAATCCGGCGCGCTGGACGACATGCTCGACAAAGTGGCGAGTTTTTATGAGGCCGAAGTGGACAATCTGGTGGACAACCTCACCAGCCTGATGGAACCCTTCATCATGGTGGTCCTGGGGGTCGTCGTGGGTGGCCTGGTGGTTGCCATGTACCTGCCCATCTTTCAACTCGGCTCTGCGATCTGACATGCCCCTGAGCGAATTTTTCGTGCTGTATCCCGTGGCTTTCGTGCTCGTTGCGGCATTGCTCGGCCTGATCGTCGGCAGCTTCCTCAACGTGCTGGTGTGGCGCCTGCCGAAGATGCTCAACCGCGAATGGCGCCTGCAAGCCCACGACCTGCTGGGCCTGCCGGCCGAGACCCCGGGCCCGGTCTACAACCTCATGCTGCCCCATTCCCAATGCCCGCACTGTGGCCATCGCATCCGCGCCTGGGAGAACGTTCCGCTGTTGAGCTACCTGATGCTGCGCGGCCGCTGTTCGAGCTGCGCCGCGCCCATCGGCAAGCGTTATCCCTTGACCGAAGTGGCCTGCGGCGCGCTGTCGGCGTTCGTCGCCTGGCATTTCGGCTTTGGCTGGCACGCCGCGATGGTGATGGTGTTGACCTGGGGCCTGCTGGCCATGAGCCTGATCGACGCCGAGCATCAACTGCTGCCCGATACCTTGGTGTTGCCATTGTTGTGGCTGGGCTTGATCGTCAACAGCTTCGGGCTGTTCGTTTCCCTGGACCAGGCGATGTGGGGCGCGGTGGCCGGCTACCTGGCGCTGTGGTCGGTGTTCTGGGTGTTCAAGCTGATCACCGGCAAGGAAGGCATGGGCTACGGGGATTTCAAGCTGCTGGCGATGCTGGGCGCCTGGGGCGGCTGGCAGGTCCTGCCGCTGACGTTGCTGTTGTCGTCGCTGGTGGGCGCCGTTATCGGTGTCATTGTACTGCGCTTGCGTGATGCGCCCGGGTCGACACAGATTCCTTTCGGACCTTATCTGGCCATTGCCGGCTGGATTGCCTTGCTCTGGGGTGGTCAAATAACCGACTTCTATTGGCAGTCTGTCGGTTTCTAATGAATACCCCTCTGGAAAAACCCTGGATTCTCGGCCTGACCGGTGGCATTGGCAGCGGCAAAAGCGCGGCGGCCCAGCATTTCATCGATCTGGGTGTGCACGTCATCGACGCCGATCATGCGGCACGCTGGGTGGTCGAACCCGGGCGCCCGGCGCTGGCGAAAATCGCCGAGCACTTCGGCCCTGGCGTATTGCAGGCCGACGGCACCCTGGACCGGGCGGCGCTGCGCAAGCTGATTTTCGAACATGCCGATGAACGCCGCTGGCTCGAAGCGCTGCTGCATCCGCTGATCGCCGAGGAAATCGCCCATCACCTGGCTCAGGCACAATCGCCCTACGCGATCCTGGTGTCGCCGCTGCTGATCGAGTCAGGTCAGTACGCCATGACCCAGCGTATCCTGGTGATCGATGCGCCGGAACAACTGCAGATCGAACGTACGCTGCAGCGCGACCAGACCAGCGAACAGCAGGTCCAGGCGATCCTCAACGCCCAGTCCAGCCGCCAGGATCGCCTGAGCCATGCCGACGACGTGGTGGTCAATGATCGCGACCTCGCCTGGCTGCACAGCGAGGTCGAGCGCCTGCATCACTTTTACCTTACTTTGCGTGGAGGCCACTCATGAGCCAAACCCCAACCGTTGATTGCCCAACCTGTGGCGCCCCTGTGGAATGGAGCCCGCAGAGCACATTCCGGCCGTTCTGTTCCGATCGCTGCAAACTGATCGACCTCGGCGCCTGGGCGTCGGAAGAACACAAGATCCCGGTCAGCCCCGACGCCGAGGATGAGCTGTTCAGCGAAGATTTCGAGCCCCGGCATTAAGGCAGTGTCGCTCACTCAGGAAAGGTCTGAGTCATTGTGGCGAGGGGATTTATCCCCGCTGGGCTGCACAGCAGCCCCAA
This sequence comes from Pseudomonas sp. NFACC37-1, assembly GCF_900101575.1. Lineage (NCBI taxonomy): Bacteria > Pseudomonadati > Pseudomonadota > Gammaproteobacteria > Pseudomonadales > Pseudomonadaceae > Pseudomonas > Pseudomonas sp. NFACC37-1. The sequence goes on from NZ_FMUZ01000022.1 coordinate 45,833, forward strand.
AAAGCTGAATGCAGTGAATCTGAAACACCACAGTGTCAGGTTTCAGGGCTGCTACGCAGCCCAGCGGGGATAAATCCCCTCGCCACAGAGTCATCGTTTTCTTGGGTGTACGGCATTCGCCATTAAGGCCGCATGAAACCGTAGTCCTGTTCGTCGTCGAGGTTTTCCGCCAGGAAACTCAACTCGTCGGCCAGGTCTTCAGCGCTGCGCACTGTCTTGCTCTGCTGCACGATCGCACTGAGCAAGGCACGCAGGCTCAAGCCCGGGTCGAAACCGATCTCCATGGCGGCATCGTGGCTACGCCTGATCTCTTGCCTGGCCCACTCATAAACACTCATGGTTGTACTCCTGGAAGTTTTCCAGAGCATGCAGGGCGTGCGCAGGGGCAGCCTTGACGTGAATCAAGGCTTGTCATCATCGTTCCACGGTGCCGACAGGTAGCGCGTGCGGTTGAAGGTCTCCAGCCATTCCGGGCTGAACACCACCAACGCACTGATCACCATGCCGTTGATGAAAGCTTCGGGAAAAATGATCAACCAGAGGTAGCCGATGAAATCCTCCAGCCAGTAAGGCATGGCGAATACACCGTCGTACCACAGCAGACCAAGCCCCAGCAGCAGGCACGCCAACGCCGAAAGCGCGGCGGCGAGAAACCCCGAACAGAAGATGTACACGAACAGATTGCGCGGTTGGGCGCGCTCCACCAGGATCGCGCAACATTCGGTGATCATTACCGGCAGCAGGATCAGCAGCACGCCGTTGACCCCGACCGCCGCCATGTCCTGACGCCCCAGCAGCACCAGCGCAAGCTGCGCGCACAGGCCACCCAGGATCGCCAACGGCCAGTCCAGCAGCAGCGTCACGGCGGTCATGCCGATAAAGTGATACGAGACGCCCGTATCGAAATCCCGTCGCACCAGCCACAGCATGAACAGCGCCAGCACCGTGCCGAACAGCAGATGCTGGCGACGGTTGTCCGTGAACAGCTCGACCCACGGTGCCCGCGCCACAGCCCAGGCCAACACCGGCACATAAACCAGCCAACCGACCGCCAGGGTTTGCGGTGATAGCAGTTCAGCACCGATCATGGACTACTCCTTTCGCTTGCCCTTGTCTCAAACAGGGGTTACTTCAAACCAGCAGTCTACACCCCCACCCATAACGTCCATTAATCCACGCAATGCTTTCAGCTTGTCGCAATTGAACGCTAAGCTTGGGCTCATGGATGATTCCGATTATTTACGCCTGCTGACCATCGCGGCCGAGCAAGCCAACGCCTTTCTCTCCAATGCCCGCAAATGGGAGCGTGAGCGTTGGGTCTGCCAGCGTCTGCTGCAAGGGCTGAACGTGCCTTATCGCGCCGACGAGTTCGCCCCGGCCGGCGAACCACCGGACGTATTGTTTCGCGATGCCAATTTCGAGGTGTTTTTCGTGCTCGACGAGGGCCGCCGCCTCAATGACGAATGGCGCGATGAACTGCAACGTCGCCGCAGCGCCTTTTCCCTGAGCCAACTGGTGCGTCGCGAGGCCAAGCCCCGGCGAATCCCGGCCAATGAATTCCTGATGCGCCTGGCCCCGACCCTGCGCAAGAAAGCCCACAACTACACCGAACGCGGCATGGACCTGGGCGACCTGGACATCATCGCCTTCGCCAGCCTCAAGCGCGAAGTGTTGGACCTCAACAGTCACTTTCCACCGCCGACCGAATACCTGCGCCAGGGCTGGCGCTCGCTGTCGCTGGTGGGGCCGACGTTTGCCCGGGTGCTGTTCGCCCACCCCGACGCACCGGACTTTTTGCGAGGCAACCTGGGGCGCAGCATCGTGTTCGATGTCGGGATCAGCCTGTGAGCCCATTACAGGAACTGATCGCCGCCGTGCCGCAGCAGGGCCGCGTACGCTGGATTGGCGTGCGCCCCCAGGGGCACGCGCCGATGATCGAACTGGACGCCGTGGAGGCCCGCCTCGAAGCCGGACTGACCGGCGATCATGCCCGCCCCGGTGTGCGCAATGCGCGACAAGTAACGCTGATCCAATGGGAGCACCTGGCCGTGATCGGCTCACTGATGGGCCGCCCCGAGGACCAGCCAGTGCTGCCACAGGAGTTGCGCCGCAATATTGTGGTCAGCGGCATCAATCTGTTCAGCCTCAAGGGCCGGCGCTTTCGCATCGGCCAAGCCATCTTTGAAAGCACCGGCTGGTGCCAGCCCTGTGCCCGATTGGAGCGAAACCTCGGCGAAGGCACATTCCAGGCCGTACGCGGCCATGGCGGAATCACCGCCCGGGTGTTAAAAAGTGGAATCATTCGCCTGGACGACAGCCTGAGCGTCGAGCCTGTGCCGGCGAGCGGCTACGCTGCTTTCAATGCCGGCTAGCCGGACGCTGTAACGTCTTCACCTTTCGCAACGTCTACCTGACGAGGCCTTTATGACCAGCCGCCTGAACCCAGATGACCAGAAGCATGTCGAAGAGTACCTGCAACTGTCCCAGCACCGAGTCGAGCGCCGGCCTTTCCGGCCGTGGATGCTCCTGGTGGTGGTACTGGCCATCACGATTGGCCTGGGCCTGTTGAGCCGACTGATCAGTTACCTGACGCTATGAGCCGCTTGGCGCTCGCTCGGGTAACGGCACCGAATTCCTTTAGCCTTGCGAGATATCCCCATGACTCATCGTATTGTCATCGTTGGCGGCGGCGCCGGCGGTCTGGAGTTGGCTACCCGTCTGGGTAAGACTCTGGGCAAGCGTGGCACGGCCAGTGTGATGCTGGTCGACGCGAACCTGACCCACATCTGGAAACCCCTGCTGCATGAAGTGGCTGCCGGTTCCCTGAACTCTTCGGAAGACGAACTCAACTACGTCGCCCAGGCAAAATGGAACCATTTCGAGTTCCAGCTTGGGCGCATGAGTGGCCTGGACCGGGAGCGCAAGAGAATCCAGCTGGCCGCCACCTATGACGAGGCGGGCGTCGAGCTGTTGCCGGCTCGGGAATTGGGCTACGACAGCCTGGTGATTGCCGTCGGCAGCACCACCAATGACTTCGGTACCGAAGGCGCGGCGCAGCACTGCCTGTTCCTCGACACCCGCAAGCAGGCCGAGCGCTTCCATCAGCAATTGCTCCACCACTATCTGCGTGCCCACGCTGGACAGACCGATGTTGTCCAGCGCATCAGCGTCGCCATCGTCGGCGCCGGCGCGACCGGTGTCGAACTGGCGGCCGAGCTGCATAATGCCGCTCACGAACTGCACGCCTATGGCCTGGACCGGATCAAACCGGAGAACATGCACATCACCCTGATCGAGGCCGGTCCACGGGTCTTGCCAGCGCTGCCGGAGCGTATCGGCGCACCGGTGCACAAGACCCTGGAGAAACTCGGGGTCAACGTCATGACCAACGCCTCCGTCAGCCAGGTGACCGCCGACAGCCTGATTACCGCGGATGGCCAAGTGATCGACGCGAGCCTGAAAGTCTGGGCCGCCGGGATTCGCGCCCCGGACTTCCTCAAGGACATCGACGGACTGGAGACCAACCGGATCAACCAGCTGCACGTGCTGCCGACGCTACAGACCACCCGCGACGAGAACATCTTCGCCTTCGGCGATTGCGCCGCCTGCCCGCAACCCGGCAGTGATCGCAATGTTCCGCCCCGCGCCCAGGCCGCGCATCAGCAGGCCTCGCTGCTGGCCAAATCCCTGAAGCTGCGGATCGAAGGCAAGGCCCTGCCCGACTACAAATACACCGACTACGGCTCGCTGATTTCGCTGTCACGGTTCTCGGCGGTGGGCAACCTGATGGGCAACCTGACCGGCAGCGTAATGCTCGAAGGCTGGCTGGCGCGGATGTTCTATATCTCGTTATACCGCATGCACCAGATGGCGCTGTACGGGATGTTCCGCACGGCCATGCTGATGCTGGGCAGCAAGATCGGGCGTGGGACCGAGCCACGGCTGAAGTTGCACTGAGACCTTACTGACGATCGTTCCCACGCTCTGCGTGGGAATGCAGCCCGGGACGCTCCGCGTCCTTTGTGACGCAGAGCGTCACTGGATTCACTCCCACGCAGAGCGTGGGAGCGATCATCCCTTCAATAATCAAACCTGAAACCGTTGCACCATCGTGCGCAGCGAATTCGCCAGTTGCGACAACTCATGGCTGGAGGCACTGGTCTGGCCCGCGCCGGAGGCCGAGCGCACCGACAAATCACGAATGTTCACCAGGTTGCGATCCACTTCGCGGGCCACTTGCGCCTGTTCTTCGGCGGCGCTGGCGATGACCAGGTTGCGTTCGTGGATTTCACTGACCGAGGTCGTGATGGTCTGCAGCGCGTCCCCTGCCCGCTCCGCCATGGCGAAGGTGCTGGCGGCGCGACTGGAACTGGCCTGCATGGAATTGAGTGCCTGGGTGGCACCGCTGCGCATGCCCTGGACCATTTGCTCGATCTCCTGGGTCGATTGCTGCGTGCGATAAGCCAGCGCCCGGACTTCGTCCGCCACCACCGCAAACCCACGCCCGCTCTCACCCGCCCGGGCCGCTTCAATGGCGGCGTTGAGGGCCAGCAGGTTGGTCTGCTCGGCGATGGCGCGGATCACGTCCAGCACCTTGCCGATATCCTGCGATTGGTTGGCCAACGATTGCACCAGCCCCCCCGTCACCTGCACATCGCTGGCAAGGGCACCGATGGCATCGACTGTGTCGCTGACCCGCTGCTGCCCCAGGGACGCCGATTCACTGGACTGACGCGTGGCATCGGAGGTGGAAACCGCATTGCGCGCGACCTCTTCCACGGCCGTGGTCATTTCAGTGACCGCCGTGGCAGCTTGTTCAATTTCGTTATTCTGTTGTTGCAGGCTGTGGGTACTGTCGAGCGTGACGGCGTTCAGCTCATCAGCGGCGGTGGCCAGCTGTGCAGCCGAGCCGCTGATGCCCTGCAGGGTTTCCCGCAGGTTCTGCTGCATGGTCGCCAGCGCCTTGAGCAAACGGCTCACTTCGTCGTTGCCATGGGTCTCGATGGGTCGGGTCAGGTCGCCTCGGGCCACGTTCTCAGCGGCATTCAGCGCCTCGCCCAAGGGTTTGACGATGCTGCGGGTGAGCAGCATCGCCAGAACGACCGTGGCCAGGGCCGCGAGCACCACGAACAGACTGACGATCATCCGGGAATTGGCGTAGTGCTCCTGGGATTTCTGGCTTTCGATGGACACCTGCTTGGAGAACAACTCCGCCAGATCGTTGAGCTGCTTACCGGAACCATCCACCACGGTCTTCATGTCCACCAGCAACAGCTTGATCAGCTCGTCCCGGCGCCCCTGCTCCGCCAGGGTGAAGGATTGGGCGATGCCCGTGCGGTAAGCGGCGAAGGTCTGCTTGAACTGGTCATAGAGGGCCTTGCCTTCAGGCGTGACGACGAGTTTTTCGTAGGCAGCGATTTTTTCGCCCAGTTCTTTGTCACGGGTGTCCATTTGTCCGCGGTACACCGGAATATTCTTCGGGTCCTGGTCCAGGGCCATGCGCAGGGAAATCGTGCGAATACGCAGCATCCACTCACGAATTTCATCACCTCCACGGATGCTGGGCAGCCATTGGGTTTCCACGGCGACTTCACTGTCACGGATGCTCGACATCTGCCCCAGCGCGAATACCCCGAGCAACGCCACCAGCACGGCGATCAAGGCAAAACCCAACGCGGCACGCGGGGCGATATTCAACTGACGAAGAACCATAAAGGCTGCCTTTTTTATTGTTGGCCTGAGGTGGGGCCACGCCCCTGTCGCTGGGTTATCGGCAGGTCGTACGATGACTTAAGTCAGTCCACTTTATTGCAGGCAAAAAAAATCCCCGTATCTTTCGATACGAGGATTTTCAATATGGTCGGGGTAAGGGGATTCGAACTCCTGACATCCTGCTCCCAAAGCAGGCGCGCTACCGGACTGCGCTATACCCCGGTAAAAAAAAGGCGACCTTCGCAAGTCGCCTTCTCGATCAGCGCTTTTGGCCTCTGATCTTAAGATTCGATTCCAGCGAACTGGTTTCAAAAATGGTGGGTCGTGTGGGATTCGAACCTACGACCAATTGGTTAAAAGCCAACTGCTCTACCAACTGAGCTAACGACCCAAATATGGTCGGGGTAAGGGGATTCGAACTCCTGACATCCTGCTCCCAAAGCAGGCGCGCTACCGGACTGCGCTATACCCCGATTGAAATGGCTCCGTGACCAGGACTCGAACCTGGGACCCAATGATTAACAGTCATTTGCTCTACCGACTGAGCTATCACGGAACTGATATTTCAAGCTACAACGTTGAAGCTAGCTTCAACCTCTTCTACCCTTACGCATCGCTGCGTTCGTGTGTCTGAGGCGCGCTATTCTACAATCTTAAAAACCTCTGTCAACCCCTTAAATTGCTTTCAAGACAATGATTTGCAACTTATTTTGGATTCCTTCCCAGTGGGAAGTCGTCCTTGGGGTGACGTACTGCGGGGCGCACTTTACAAGCCTTTTCCTTTGAGTTCAACGGCCTGATGAAAAAAATGGCCTTGCAAGGCAAGGCCATTTCCATCGTCGGCAAAGCCGGCCTTCAACTGAAGACTATTTCGTCGTTCTCCACCGTACCGGTCACGGTTTCGCCCGGCATGAAGCGACCGGACAGAATCAGCTGCGCCAGCGGGTTTTCGATCCAGCGCTGGATCGCTCGTTTGAGCGGCCGCGCACCGTAGACCGGGTCGTAACCCACCGCGATCAGCTTGTCCAAGGCCTCGTCGCTCAATTGCAGCTTGAGCTCGCGCTCGGTGAGACGGCTGCGCAGACGACCCAATTGGATCTCGGTAATGCCGGCAATCTGATCCCGAGCCAACGGCTCGAAGATCACCACTTCGTCGACCCGGTTGATGAATTCCGGGCGGAAGTGGATCGAGATCGCGTCCATCACCGCCGCGCGCTGCGCCTCACGGTCGCCCACCAACTCCTGGATCTGTGTCGAGCCCAGGTTGGAGGTCATCACGATCACCGTGTTGCGGAAGTCCACCGTACGTCCGTGGCTGTCGGTCAGGCGACCATCCTCCAGCACCTGCAGCAGGATATTGAACACATCCGGGTGCGCCTTCTCGACCTCATCGAGCAGGATCACCGAGTACGGCTTGCGACGCACAGCCTCGGTCAGGTAACCGCCCTCTTCGTAGCCGACATAACCCGGTGGCGCACCGATCAGCCGTGCCACGGAATGCTTCTCCATGAACTCGGACATGTCGATGCGCACCATGGCCTCTTCCGTGTCGAAGAGGAACTCGGCCAGCGCCTTGCACAGCTCGGTTTTACCGACGCCGGTCGGGCCGAGGAACATGAACGAGCCACTTGGACGATTAGGATCCGACAACCCGGCGCGGGACCGGCGCACAGCGTTGGAGACCGCCACTACCGCTTCTTCCTGGCCAATCACGCGCTGGTGCAACAGGCTTTCCATCTTCAGCAGCTTGTCGCGCTCGCCTTCGAGCATTTTCGAGACCGGGATGCCGGTCCACTTGGACACCACTTCGGCGATTTCTTCCTCGGTGACCTTGCTGCGCAGCAACTGGTTTTCGCTCTTGCCGTGCTGGTCGACCATCTGCAGGCTGCGCTCCAGGTCCGGGATCACCCCGTACTGCAGCTCGGCCATGCGGTTGAGGTCGCCTTTGCGGCGAGCCGCTTCCAGTTCCTGGCGGGACTGTTCGATCTTTTGCTGGATCTGCGCCGAGCCCTGGACCTCGGCTTTCTCCGAGTTCCAGATTTCCTCGAGGTCGGAATACTCACGCTCATGACGAACGATTTCTTCCTGCAACCTTTCCAGACGTTTCTTCGCCGCTTCGTCGCTTTCTTTCTTCAGTGCCTGGGATTCGACCTTGAGCTGGATCAGGCGCCGCTCCAACCGATCCAGCACTTCGGGCTTGGAGTCGATTTCCATGCGGATGCGGCTGGCCGCCTCGTCGATCAGGTCGATGGCCTTGTCCGGCAATTGACGGTCGGTGATGTAGCGGTGGCTGAGCTTGGCCGCGGCAATGATCGCGCCGTCGGTGATCGCCACCTTGTGGTGAACTTCGTAGCGTTCTTTAAGGCCGCGCAGGATGGCGATGGTGTCCTCCTCGCTCGGTTCCTCCACCAGCACTTTCTGGAAGCGCCGCTCCAGCGCCGCATCCTTCTCTATGTATTGGCGGTACTCGTTGAGCGTGGTCGCGCCGACGCAGTGCAACTCGCCCCGGGCCAACGCAGGCTTGAGCATGTTGCCGGCGTCCATCGAACCCTCGCCCTTGCCCGCACCGACCATGGTGTGCAGTTCGTCGATGAACAGGATGATCTGCCCTTCCTGCTTGGACAGTTCATTGAGCAAAGCCTTGAGCCGTTCTTCGAACTCGCCACGGTACTTGGCACCGGCGATCAAGGCCCCCATGTCCAGGGACAACAGGCGCTTGCCCTTGAGGCCGTCCGGCACTTCGCCGTTGATGATGCGCTGGGCCAGGCCCTCGGCGATGGCGGTTTTACCCACGCCAGGCTCACCGATCAGCACCGGGTTGTTCTTGGTGCGGCGTTGCAGCACCTGGATCGTGCGACGGATTTCATCGTCGCGACCGATCACCGGGTCGAGCTTGCCTTCCTCGGCGCGCTTGGTCAGGTCGACGGTGTATTTGTCCAGCGCCTGCCGGGATTCCTCGTGGTTGGCGTCGTTGACCGCTTCGCCGCCACGCAGGTTGTTGATGGCATTTTCCAGGGCCTTCTTGCTCACGCCCTGGCCGAGCAGCAACTTGCCGAGCTTGCTGTTCTCGTCCATGGCGGCGAGCAGCACCAATTCGCTGGAAATGAACTGGTCACCCTTCTGCTGGGCCAGGCGGTCGGCCTGGTTGAGCAGTCGCGCCAGATCCTGGGACATGTTCACGTCACCGGTCGGATTCTGGATCTTGGGTAACTGATCGAGCTCTTTGGCCAGTTCTTTGCGCAGGCTGTTGACGTCAAAGCCGACCTGCATCAACAGGGGCTTGATGGAGCCGCCCTGCTGTTCGAGCATGGCCTGCATCAAATGCGCCGGTTCGATGCCGGGATGGTCCAGGCCGACGGCCAGGGACTGGGCATCGGACAGGGCCAATTGTAGTTTGCTGGTTAAACGATCAATACGCATGGGTCACCTTCCTTTTGAGCAGGCCGGACCTAAACACATCCTGAATGAAGAAACCTGCCAGATACCCTTATAGATGTGGTCGATTCTGGAAGTTTCAAGCAGCGCAGCCTTGATGCAGATCAGGAAAGTCTAGCGTTCGATCCAGATCAGCGAGGCAAAGCGACCGGTGCGCGGGTTGCGCCGGTAGGAAAAGAAACGAGGGTCGTTCACGGTGCAGAGGCCACCACCGTACACCGCGGTGACACCGCGCGCCGCCAGCCGCAAGCGGGCCAACTGATAGATGTCGGCAAGGAATTTGCCAGCATTGGAGCTCGCGGCAAAGGTTTTTACCGCTTCAGGCAGTTGCGCGATGAAGGCTTCACGCACTTCCGGCCCGACTTCGAACGCTTGCGGCCCGATGGCCGGGCCGAGCCAGGCCAGGACTTCATTCGCGGGCACGGCAAGGCTGTCGAGGGTGGCTTCCAGCACACCGTTCGCCAGCCCACGCCAACCGGCATGGGCCGCCGCGACGCGGGTGCCGGCACGGTTGCAGAACAACACCGGCAGGCAATCGGCGGTCATCGCCGTGCAAGCGATACCCGGCGTGGCGGTCCAACTGGCATCGGCGGTCGCCACCTGGGTCGGGTCAGCCTCGACCACGGCAATGCCGTGGACCTGCTGAAGCCAGGCCGGGGTAATGACGAATTGATCGGTGAGACGACGGCGGTTTTCAGCGACGGCCCTAGGGTCGTCGCCCACATGGTCGCCCAGGTTGAGGCTGTCGAACGGCGCCAGGCTGACGCCGCCCTCGCGGGTGGTGACGCAGGCCTTGACCCGGGCCGGCGCGGGCCAGTCGGGTGTCAGCCAGTCAGTCATCCGACGAACGCCTCGCGGTCCTGCTTGAGCAACGTCAGCAGCCAGACGAAATCATCCGGCAACGGTGACTCCCAGCTCATGCGCTTGCCGGTCGTCGGATGATCAAGTTCCAGGAAACGCGCGTGCAGCGCCTGACGCGGGAAATTCTTCAGCGATTCGACCATGGTCTGGCTGGCGGCTGGCGGAATGCGGAAACGTCCGCCATAAGCCGGGTCGCCCACCAAGGGGAAGTTGATGTGGGCCATGTGCACACGGATCTGGTGGGTACGGCCGGTTTCCAGCTTGACCCGCACGTGCGTGTGGGAACGGAAACGCTCCAGCACACGATAGTGGCTGACCGCCTGCTTGCCACCTTCCATCACCGCCATGCGCTGGCGCTGCTGGCCGTGACGACCGATCGGGGCGTTGATCTTGCCACCGGCGGTGACGACCCCGATCACGATGCATTCATAGATGCGGCTGACACTGCGGCTTTGCAGCTGTGTGACCAGCTGTGTCTGCGCCTGGATGGTTTTGGCCACCACCATCAGGCCGGTGGTGTCCTTGTCCAGGCGATGGACGATGCCGGCACGGGGCACATTGACGATGTCCGGTACGTGGTGCAGCAAGGCGTTGAGCAGCGTGCCGTCGGCATGACCGGCCGCCGGGTGCACCACCAGGCCCGCAGGCTTGTTGATCACCAGGATGTCATCGTCTTCATAGACGATGTCCAGGGCGATGTCCTGGGCGACCCATTCTCCCTGGGCCTCCTGCTCGGCAGTCAGTTCGAGGATGGCGCCGCCATGGACGATGTCGCGCGGACGAATCACCGCCCCATCCACAGTCAGGCGGCCGTCCTTGATCCAGGCGGAAAGGCGCGAGCGAGAGTGCTCGGCAAAGAGTTGTGCGGCGACTTGATCGAGGCGTTGGCCGCCCAATTCGGACGGCACCTCTGCGCGAAGTTCTATTTTATCGGACATGCTCGGACTGGGCGTCGGCACAGCCTTTGGTTTCGGCTGCGCGCTTGTGGTTAAATACGGCGTCTTTTGCCCCGAGGCTTTCAACGGGGCGCTCATCATAACAGGACGGCCCCGCCCAAGACAGCGGCCGTCATAGGGACGCAAGCCGCCATGCAAGTGAAACACCTGCTGCTGATCGCCATCCTCGCATTGACTGCTGCTTGCTCGTCGAAGGAAGTCGTAGACGAAAACCTGAGCGAAGTCGAACTGTACCAACAGGCGCAGAACGACCTGGATAACAACAGCTATACCAGCGCCACCGCCAAGCTGAAGGCGCTGGAGTCGCGGTATCCGTTCGGGCGCTACGCCGATCAGGCCCAATTGGAGCTGATCTACGCCAACTACAAGAACGCCGAGCCGGAAGCCGCCAAATCCGCCGCCGAGCGTTTCATTCGTCTGCACCCGCAGCACCCGAACGTCGATTACGCCTATTACCTCAAGGGCCTGACCTCCTTCGACCAGGACGTCGGCCTGCTGGCGCGCTTCCTGCCGCTGGACATGACCAAGCGTGACCCGGGTGCCGCGCGCGACTCCTACAACGAGTTCGCCCAGCTGACCAGCCGCTTCCCCAACAGCCGCTACTCGCCGGACGCCAAGCAGCGCATGATCTACCTGCGCAACCTGCTGGCCTCCTACGAAATCCACGTGGCCGACTACTACCTGACCCGTCAGGCCTACGTCGCCGCCGCCAACCGTGGCCGCTACGTGGTGGAAAACTTCCAGGAAACCCCTTCGGTGGGTGACGGCCTGGCGGTGATGACCGAAGCCTACCAGCGCCTGCACCTGGACGACTTGGCGGCCACCAGCCTGGAAACCCTCAAGCTGAACTACCCGGATCACCCGTCGCTGGTCGATGGCCAGTTCACCCCACGGGTCGACGAAGCGGACAACCGTTCGTGGCTGAGCAAGGCGACCCTGGGCCTGATCGAGTCCCGTCCACCGCTGCCGCCGGGCGAAACCCGCGCCAACCAGGACGTACAGCGTCAGTTCCAGGATGCCAAGGAAGCCATTCCGAACGAACTCAAGCCCAAGGATGAAAATGGCGACGTGATCGAAGAAGAAGAGCCTGAGAAGGAGTCCAGCGACCGTTCCTGGTTCAGCTACATGACCTTCGGCATGTTCGACTGAGGCCAAGGCATCGGTAAAAAGGGAGACCCAGCGGTCTCCCTTTTTTGTGCCTGGCTTTTATTGCGCTGTGCGCCGTTCCAGTCCTTGGCTAAACTGCCGGATCATTAGCCGAAAAGCCGCCCATCATGCTTCGTTTACTGTTCTGGATAGCCCTGATTGCCGCCGCTGTATGGTTCTGGCGCAAGTTCAAGGGCGCCTCCTCCGCGCCGAACGCTCCCCGGGAACAGGACGCACCGCCCATGGTGCGCTGCGCCCAATGCGGCGTACACCTGCCCCGCGACCGGGCGCTGGCCCTCGAACAACAATGGTATTGCAGCCAGGCTCACCTCGAGCAAGGCCCGGGCAATCGTGAGCGCTGAGGCCTCAAGCCCACGCGTCAAACAGACGCAGCGCCTGCTGCGTCTCTATCACCTGTACCGCCTGAGCATCGGCATCACCCTGGTGCTGCTGATCTCCAGCAACATGGACAACCGCCTGCTGGAGTTCGCCAACGACGACCTGCTGCGCAGCGGCAGCTGGTTGTACCTGGTGCTGAACATCCTGCTGGTGGTGTTCCTCGAGAACACGCGTCGCCCTGCCCGGCTGTTCGGCCTGGCCCTCACCGACGTGCTGTTGCTTTCGTGGCTGTTTTTCGCCGCTGGCGGCGTGCCCAGTGCCATCGGCAACCTGCTCATTGTCTCGGTGGCCATCGGCAACACGCTGCTGCGAGGCCGGATCGGCCTGTTGATCGCCGCCGTTGCCACCCTCGGCATCGTCGGTTCGAGCTTCTTTCTTGGCTTGGGCGACTCGAACCGTCCCAGCAGTTACTTGCAAGCCGGTACTCTCGGGGCACTGTGCTTTGCCGCCGCGCTGCTGGTGCAAGGCCTGACCCGACGCTTGGAAGCCAGCGAAACCCTGGCCGAGCAACGGGCCAGCGAAGTGATCGGGCTGGAAGCACTCAACGCCCTGATCCTGCAACGCATGCGCACCGGCATCCTGGTGCTTGACCGTGAGCGTCGGGTGCAATTGGCCAACGAAAGCGCGCTGACCCTGCTGGGCATGCACGATCTGGTCGGCCAGCCGCTCGACGATTACGCCACGGCACTGGTCGAACGCCTGCAATTGTGGCGCAACAACCCCAGCCTGCGCCCGTCCAGCCTGACCGTTACCGGCACGGGCCTGACCCTGCAACCGAGCTTCATCGCCCTGGGGCATCACGATCAGCAGCAGGTCCTGGTGTTCCTTGAAGACCTGGCCCAGGTTGCCCAGCAGGCCCAGCAGTTGAAACTCGCGTCCCTCGGGCGCCTCACCGCCGGTATCGCCCATGAAATCCGCAACCCCTTGGGCGCCATCAGTCACGCGGCGCAATTGCTGCGCGAATCCGAGGAACTGAACGACGCGGATCGGCGTCTGACGCAGATTATTCAAGATCACTCCCAACGAATGAATCGCGTCATTGAAAACGTTCTGCTGCTGTCTCGCCGCCAACAAACCACACCCCAGCGCCTCGACCTACGCACTTGGCTCGACCAATTCGTCCGACAGGCCCGCGAAAGCATGGCCGAACACCAGCGATTGCACCTGAGCATCGACCCGGGGGACTACACCACGCTGATGGACCCCGACCAGCTCACCCAGGTACTCGACAACCTGCTGCGCAACGCCTGGCGCCATAGCGCAATGGTCCATGAACAGGCCGAGGCCTGGTTGAAACTGTTCATCGACCCCCTCAGCCAGCTGTCGACACTGGACATCATCGACAACGGCCCCGGTGTAACGCCCGAGCAGCAGGCGCATTTGTTCGAACCCTTCTTTACCACCAGTAGCCAGGGCACCGGCCTTGGGCTCTATCTGTCCCGTGAGCTGTGCGAAAGCAATCAAGCCCGCCTAGACTTCAAACCACGCCAAGGCGGCGGTTGCTTTCGCATCACCTTTGCTCACGGACGGAAACAGCTTTGAATAATCGCTCACGGCAACGAATCCTGATCGTCGATGACGAACCGGACATCCGCGAACTCCTGGACATCACCCTGGGCCGGATGAAACTCGACACCCGCAGCGCCAAAAACCTTACCGAGGCCCAAGCCCTGCTGACGGGGGATGCCTTCGACCTGTGCCTGACCGACATGCGTCTGCCCGACGGCACCGGCCTGGAGCTGGTGCAGCACATCCAGCAACGTTATCCACAGCTGCCCGTGGCGATGATCACCGCCTATGGCAGCCTGGAAACCGCCATCGACGCCCTCAAGGCCGGCGCCTTCGATTTCCTGACCAAACCGGTCGACCTGGGGCGGCTGCGGGAACTGGTCACCAGTGCCCTGCGCCTGCCGCCGGTCGCCACACCGACCAGCACCATCGATCGCTGCCTGCTGGGCGACTCGCCGCCAATGCGCAACGTGCGCAAACAGATCGAAAAGCTCGCCCGCAGCCAGGCACCGGTGTACATCAGTGGGGAATCAGGCTCCGGCAAGGAACTGGTCGCCCGGCTGATCCACGAACAAGGCCCCCGCGCCAGCCAGAGCTTTGTGCCGGTCAACTGTGGGGCAATTCCCACGGAACTGATGGAAAGCGAGTTTTTTGGCCACCGCAAGGGCAGCTTCAGCGGCGCCATCGAAGACAAGCCAGGACTGTTCCAGGCTGCCCATGGCGGGACCTTGTTCCTTGATGAAGTGGCCGACCTGCCCCTGGCGATGCAGGTCAAGCTGTTGCGAGCCATCCAGGAAAAGGCCGTGCGCGCCGTGGGCGGCCAGCAGGAAGAAGTGGTGGATGTGCGAATCCTCTGCGCCACCCACAAGGACCTGGACGGCGAAGTGGCCGCCGGGCGCTTTCGCCAGGACCTGTATTACCGGCTGAATGTCATCGAATTGCGCGTCCCGCCCTTGCGCGAACGCCGCGAAGACATCGAACCGCTGGCCAATCACATGCTTCAGCGGCTGGCCAGCAGCACCGGCAGCCCGGCGGCCAAGCTACATCCACAAGCCTTGGAAGCCCTGCAAAACTACCGTTTCCCGGGCAATGTGCGGGAACTGGAGAACATGCTCGAACGGGCCTACACCCTGTGCGAACAACAGCTGATCGAAGCCGACGACCTGCGACTGGCTGAGGGTAATGCCAGCTCTGAGGCGGGCAACCCCGACTTGATGCAGGTCGACAACTTGGAAGACTACCTCGAAGACGTCGAACGTAAACTCATCCTCCAAGCCCTGGAGGAAACCCGCTGGAACCGCACGGCCGCGGCGCAGCGGTTGAAATTGTCGTTTCGGTCGATGCGGTATCGGTTGAAGAAACTCGGGTTGGATTGAGCCGGCGTCCGGCGCAGCTCAGCCAATGGCAAGGCCTACACCGAACTGTGTGGATTTACCTGTGGTGAGGGGATTTATCCCCATTGGGCTGCGAAGCAGCCCCCCAGGAGACCGACCTCAATCAGCCTGACATACCGAGGAGATGGTTTTCAGGGCCGCTTCGCAGCCCAACGGGGATAAATCCCCTCGCCACAAAATAATGTTCAACCTGATAGCTCTGTTGGTCCTTCTAGCCCTCCACCGGCACCTGCTTATCCAGCACGCGATTGGCCAACAACTCGCTCAGCTCGATCAGTTGTTGCACTCCCAAGGCAACATGCCGTCGTGAGCCTTCAAGTTCGAAGGCCAGGTCGCTGATCGTTGCGTTGGCTGAGGCCAGGGTTTCGCTGAGGTTGGTGAGGAGGCATTCGGTGTCGATGCCGTCCACGACAGTGAATAGCTGGTTTGAGGTGGGTTTCTTTTTGGCTTCGGGCTTTGGGCCAAGGTAATAGTCGAGGGCGCGCTTGGCGGCTTCATCAAGCCCTTTTGGGTTAAGGCTGGAGTCAGGAGAAGCGTTATTGGTTTCTGAAGGTGGTAGGGGTTTGTCACTCATTGCGGTACTCCAAAGAGGGAATGGATTACCAAGTTTTTCGGGCCGCGACGCCCGGACGCTGAATTGGCAGCGACCGGGAAAGGTTAGCCAGAGTTCTTCCCACCCGGCAACCGCCAGAACTCGTCGGAAAATTCTTTTTGAATCAAATTTTTGTCCGACCATTCCCACAAAAGCCTGGTTGACTGTGAGGGTGGTGTGTATATCCGTTTCTGCGGTTGCGGCCGCTGGCGGTTCCGCCCTTACGGCGGCTCACTTTTGAGAAGCGCAAAAGTAAGCAAAACGCTTCTGCCCCACCACTTGGCACCTCGCTTTGGCTCGGTGTGCCCTCACTCCGGCATTGCTCCGTGGGCCCGCCGCGAAGGGCCATCCATGGCCCAGCGCGGCTATCCCGGCATCCATGCCGGGATGCCCACTACTCAATACCTGCGTTCGGCCATCGTGGTTAACGGGGCTCCGAGATCAACGTCCACCGCGAGGCGGCCTGATAGCCGACCTGGCTCTGGGTGATCGCGTTTCTCCTGTGGGAGCGGGCTTGCTCGCGAAGAGGCCGGAGCATTCAACATATTCATCGACTGTGCCATCGCCTTCGCGAGCAAGCTCGCTCCCACACTGGATCGGGAACGATCTACAGATTTTCGGCCACTGCAAATCCCTCTGGGAGCAAAGCTTGCTCGCGATGGCGGTGGATCAGCTTGCATCAGCGTTGGATGTACCGCCGTCTTCGCGAACAAGCTCGCTCCCACAATGGGATCGCACTAGGACCGGAAGAGCCAGGTCGGCTATAAGGCCGCCTCGCGAGCAAGCTTTGCTCCCACAGATCTGACAGGTGTACGAGCGGGAGAGCCAGGCCGGCTGTCAGGCCGCCTCGCTTTTGATCTTGATCTGGGGCGCCCCGTTAACCACGCTGGCCGAACGAAGGTGTTGCGCAGTGGGCATCCCGGCATGGATGCCGGGATAGCCGCGCTGGGCCATGGATGGCCCTTCGCGGCGGCCCACGGAGCAATGCCTGCGTTCGGGCATGCCGAGCCTAGGCGAGGCACCGAGTGGTGGGGCAGAAGCGCTTTGGTTACTTTCGCGCTTTTCGAAAGTGACCCGCCGTCAGGGCGGAACCTTAAGCGGCCGTTACCGCAGCAATGGATATGTACCCGGTCAACAAAATCCCGACCGGCTATCAGGCCGCCATCGCGAGCAAGCTCGCTCCCACAATTGGATCTGAGCACAGGCGCAGTATCAAAGCCGGACCTTACAAGCGCCCAGCCGGCGCATACGGCACAGAATCGATCACCGGCTCACGCCCCAACATCAGATCCGTAAACAACTGACACGACGCCGGCGCCAACACCAGTCCATTACGATAATGCCCACAGTTCAACCACAACCCGGCAACCCCCGGCACCTCGCCGATATAGGGAATACCTTCAGGCGAGCCAGGCCGCAACCCGGCCCAATGCCCCACCACCTCGGCGCCCGACAGCGCTGGAATCAGTTGCTGCGCCGAAGCCTTCAGGCTCTCCAGCGCAACCTCGGTCGGGGTCTTGTCGAAACCTTCGCGCTCCAGCGTACTGCCAACCAGAATGTGCCCATCACGACGCGGGATCGCATAACGCCCCTTGGCCAACACCATACTCGACAAAAAGTCCGACGCGCATTTGTACAGAATCATCTGGCCCTTGACCGGCTCGACCGGCAACTTCAGTCCCAGCGTCTTGAGCAGTTCACCACTCCAGGCTCCCGCCGCCAGCACCACCTGATCGCCACGCATCGGTCCCGCCGAACTGTCCACCCCCACGACACGCCCGCCATCGCGGATGAACCCGCTGACCTCGCAATGTTCATGAAGCGTGACATTGGGCAATGCCTGCAACGCCGCCTTGAGGGATTTCACCAGCCGAGGGTTACGCACGTTGGCCACGCCAGCCATGTAGATCGCCCGGGAAAAACCCGCGCCCAGTACCGGCACTGCATCGTAGACCGTCGAGATATCCACAGCCCGCAGCGGACGCCCTTCCCGCTCGGCCCAGGCCAGCGCTTCGTCCTGGTCGTCCAGGTCCAGCCAATACAGCCCGGTCACGTGCACTTGTGGATCGATCCCGGTGGCCGCGAACAAACGCTCACCCAGCTGTGGATAAAAATCCTGCGACCAATGGGCCAGCGCCGTGACCGCCGGGCTGTAGCGCCAAGGGTACAACGGTGAAACGATGCCGCCGCCGGCCCAGGACGATTCCTGGCCGACATTGGAACGGTCCAGCAGCACCACACGTTGCCCTTCGGACGCCAGATTGAACGCCGTCAGCAGGCCGATGACTCCGCCACCGACGATCACCACTTGCTGTTGCCTGGTCATGTTCTGATTCGACTCACTAAAACAAAGGGCGCAAAAGCGCGCCCGGATGAAAGAAACTCAGCGCCCCCAACAATCCTTGGTGGTCAGCCCCGCAGTGGCGTTGAGCATGCTGCGTACGCCGGTATTGTTGAGGGTGAAATCACCGCACTTGTCCGTGGCCATGGACGAACCGCTCTTGCGTACGGCGGTCAGGGTGAAACTCTGGTCCGCCAGCGTCTGGGTAATGGTGTAGAAATCGTTGCCACTGCTCAGCCCGGTTGCATTGGTGTAGACGTTGTTCTTCGAGTAGTAGCGCTCGAGAATCTGCGCCTGCTCGGATAAGAGCCCGGCAATTTCAGTGCGTCGGCCCTTCTTCATGTATTCGGTCAGGCTCGGATAGCCGACGGTGATCACAATACCGATGATCGCGATCACGATCATGATTTCGATCAAGGTGAAACCCCGGTTGGATCTGCGCATGCCTTGCCCTCATTGTATTTGCCGCCACATGATGCGGCGGCTGCCGCCGACGGTTTTGCCCAGCAGGTCAGTGATACCGCCACTGGAATCGTTCACGATCATATTGGTGGCCCCATTGGCGCTGACGACGGCGCTCAGGGTCGGAATACCGCCCGTAAACACCACGCCGGCGGAAATCGTATCGAGGCTGGTGAGCGAACCATCGTTGTTGGTATCGAGTACCGCATAGTTGAGCATCTTACCGTTGAATGCATCCAATTCGATCAGTTTGCCGGTACCGAAGCTGGCGCAAGGGTCGGAGGTGTCTACGGCGGCCGTGGTAAAGATCACGCGCCCGAGCACCAGGTTGGCCGGGTTGATAACCCGCTCCCCGGTCAGCACATTGTTGTACACCAGAGGCAGGTACCAGCCCTTCTTCGCAGGGTACGTCACGTCGGTCTGGCTGGTGGTCACGAACTGCCCGGTGCTGCCTGAAAACACTCCTGTGATCGACTGGGCCTGCAGGCTCGAGACGGTGATTTGCCCCCCGCCGCCAGTGGCGTCCCAGATCGAATAGAACGCTTGCAGATCCTTGTTGAGCTTGTCTGCCGCTTCGTTGAACTTACCGGTACCGAAAAAAACCTGGGTGCCGCCTTGGGGATTGTCTGCCAGCAGAGGCTGCACGGTGATCGGCTGGGTCGCGCCGCCGGGGGCGGTGAACAGCGGCTGGCCGGCAAACGCCAGGCCCCACGCGGTGGGCGAGGTGCCGCTGAGGTCGAATTTCCACATCCGCCCCTTCAAGTCGCCACCGTACGCCGCCTGCACCACATTCTGGGAGTTGACCCGCAACTTGACCGACGACAGGCCGTTATCGGTCTCACTGCCGTTGATGACGATTTTGCGGATCAGCGAACCGTCGCGGATATCCACGACGTACAACGCCGCCACGCCGCTGTTGCTGCCATAGCCGTTGGCGATGAACGCCGCCCAGCGACCGTCCGCCAGGCGCGCGACTTCGGGGCGTGCGTAGGCATAGCCCAAGTCATTGAAGGCGTTGGCGGTGTTGGCAACGGTTGGCGCGCTGATTTCCCACAGCGCCCGAAACGCATTGCCCGCCGCCGCATCGAACAGCTGCACCGCAAAGAACGTCTTGCCGCCGGCCCCCGTACCGCCCAGGGCCACGGTCTTCCAGGCGCTCCCCGATTGCACGTCGAATACACCAACCTGTCCATCCACCAGGAACTTGTGGCTCACGCCGTTGATGTAGTTGGTGTCGGCGATGTCCTGCAACGAGGGCAGCACGTTCGAAGGCATGTAGGCGTAACGCCGGGTGCCGTTGGCACTGTTGATGACACTGAAAAAACCATCGTTGCCGTTCACCACCAGGCTGGTGCTCATGTTCGTCGCCTTGGTCGCCAGGTAGGTGCTATAGCTGGTGTCGTTGAGCAGGTCCGCAGCGGTCTGGTCGTTGGGCGATGCCAGCACCAGCGGCGAGTTGATGATGTCCCCCAGCAACGCGCTGCGCACCTTCAGGCCGGTCTTGTTGACGCCCTTGCTCCACTCCACCAGGTCATTGCCGGTGATTCCCGTGGGCAGGTTCTGGCTGAGGCTGGTTTGCTGGGCCGGCGAAAAGTTGCCGTAGGCCAGGGCCACCGGCACGTTGGTCGCGGTGTTCCAGGACTGATAGATCGGTGCCGTCGCGCCGGGCACGATGGCGGTATCGGTGGTCCATTGCACCGCTGCCGTGTTGACCGTGCCCGCCGAGGTAAAGCCAAACGCCCGGATGGTGCCGCGCCAGTCCTTGGGGTCATACGTGGTCTGGTAGTAGCTGGAGGTGCTCGACAAGGTGGCGGCGTTGGTGGTGCCGCCGCCCCCGGAGCCAGCCTTGGAAGTGATGTCGCTCAAGGCTGACGACAGGGCCGAGTTCAAGCCTTCGCTATCGCTCGCCGGATAATACTTGCCCGCCCCGTAGCGGGCAGCATCGGACAACATCTGGTTGGTGACGGCAAAACCCACGGTGTAGGTATTGAGATACTGCCGGGGAAAATCCGTGGCGTTCCAACTCTTGCCCGTGGCGTCGGTGCCGGTGGAACGCATGTCGATGTCGAAGGCGAACTTGGCGATGTCATCCAGGTACAGCGTGTCGCCCTCGCCATCACCATTGAGATCGTCGCCATCGTTATTGATGCTGTCCCAATTCGGCAACCGGGGACCACCCGCGGCAGTAGCCTGCGGGTCGTTGGTGGGAAATGTCCGGTCATAGGTAGGCAAGCCGTCGGTGATCACCACGCCGAAGTTTTTCTGGCAACGGTACTGGATCGGGCTGGTGTAGGTGGCGGGCGTTCCATTGTAGTAAGGCGCCATCCCCCTGAAATAACGGGTGACCTCGTAGTAGCTCTCGGCCAACGGGGTATTGGCGACCGCACCCAGGCCGTTGATGGCGTTGATCAGCGCGCTGTAGTTGCTGTTGGCCTGGGTCTGGGTCACGCTGCCGCTGACGGGCGACAAGTCGCTGATGGCGCGAGCGATGTAGCCCCCGGGGCCGGAGTTGCTGAAATTAGGTGGATTGAACGTGGCGAGGCCAATACGCAGGGCGCGGTTATTGGCGACCAGGTCGTTGGAGACATCCCGTGCCACGTTGATGCGGTAGTCATTGGGAATGGTGCCGGTGGTGAAGTCTCGGCTCGAACCGTTGGCCAAGGTCACCAGGTATGCCAGGTATTTAGCGGTGTAACGGGTATCCCCGTTCCCTACCGGGTCCGGCAACCGCAGACAGATCCGCCCGATGCTGGATCGATAGAAGCCGTACCAACCAGACGAGCAGCCGCCACGCAACAGGCTCAACAACAGGATATTCGAGTCGTCCTGGTCCAGCTCATACCTGTCATTGCAATTGCTGCTGGAACTGCATGCAAATGTGCGTGTTTGCGTCGCCGCCGGATCAAACCCCGCCGCCCAGATAATATTGTTCATGCTCCCCGAATCATCGATCAGCAGCATCACGTTCGGCGTGACGGCGGCCGCACTCAGCAACGGCGAATCCGAAGGCGTGAACGCATAGGCCGGCACCGCCAGGTAAAGGCTGAGCAACGCCCCCCACAGCCCATGCTTCCAACTACCCCGCACCTCAGTACTTCGCATAGATGCTCTCCACCACGCTGCGCTGGTTATTCCCCACCACCGCCACCGCTGTGATCCGATACAACGTCGCCGACGTATTGACCGGCACGTTGACCGCCGTGAGCGTCGTGCCAATGTTCTGCACGCCATAAAACCCACCGGCGGCGGCAACCCAGAGCACCCCCGATGACGAATTGCGCCCGGCTCCCGTCAGCGTTGCCGACTCGGCCGGCGGCGCGCACTGGGTCGTGGTGGTACACACCGGCAATGAATAGGTTTCGACCTGCACCGCGCTCTCACCCACCCTCAGCGCCGCCTCGGCCACCTGGAACGACTGATTGCGCTGCATGACGCTGCTGGTCATCTTTTCCTGGAGGGTGGCGCTCTGCATCGATGACAGACCGATCAGCGTCAGCAGCAACAGGAAGACCAGGCTGACCAGCAATGCCATGCCCCGCTGGCGGTGCACCTGCCCCATCGAAGTCATCTCCTTCATAGCAACCGGTTGCGCAAGGCGGCAACCACGTTGAAGGTCTGCTCGCGCACTGCGTTCCTTGGATCAAAAAGCGTCAGGGTCAGGCGCACGCTGCGGATCAGTGCCGGGTCAGGCGGATTGCTGGTGTAGCTCGACGCCGCGATGTCCGTCGCGCTGCCGGCCACGCCAAACGTCACGTCGAACGCCCGCACGTTGTCCACCAGCACCGACAAGGTCGGGTTGCCGGCGCCGCTGCCCAGCAGCAATTGGTTGTTGTTGAAGCTGTAGACCAGCCGGCGGATCGGGAAGGCCAACTGCCCCGTCGCCGGTAGTCGCGCGTTGGTATAGGCCGTCGCCGAGGTGCGGCAATCGGAGACAACGGTCCAGGTCGGAGCGCTACCGCCACTCCCTATGTCGGCGGTCACCAGGGTCAGTCTGCGGTTGGCGTTATCCCAGCGGATCGGGGTGATCTGGCTGGCATTGAAGTCATTGGCCGTGGAAGCATCGGTAATGGTCCCCAGGCAACCGAACATACCCACCATGCGAATTTCCTGGACCATTTTGCTCAGGACGAACCGGGCGTCCTCCTGCATCACCGCTGCCGCACTTTGGCTGATGTAGGTGTTCTTGGCGGCGATGAAAATCTGCACGACACCCAGGATGACGATCAGGCTGAGCACCAGGGCAATCATCAATTCGATCAGGCCGAATCCCCGGCAACGCCTGTTCATGGCGGCGTCCCCGGCGGATCGACGGCGACGCGGCTGGTCAGTACGAAGCTGCGCCGCGCCTCGGCCGCGTCGGTGGTGTTGGCGGCCCGTGCGTCGTCCCAGGAAATGGTGATGGTGTAGACCCGCTGGTTCAGGGCAATGGTGCCGGTGGCCGTGGCGCCGCCGAACGCGATGATGTTGGTCTTGAAATCATAGAGGTCCTGGTCCCGGGCCACGTTGAGGTTCGGCGAGCTGGGCGGTGTGACGGTGTAGTCGGCGCCGGAGTTGGCGCGTATGCGGTCCAGCAGGTCGTAGGCAATGAAACTGGCCTGACTGGTCATGCGCGAACTGTCGGTGTACTTGAGCGCATTGAGCTGGATCATCGCGGCCCCCAGCAAGCCGACGCCGAGAATCAGCACCGCCACCAGCACCTCGATCAGCGTCATGCCCCTCTGTGTCCTTTTACCGCAAACCTTCATCCGCAACTTCCACCCAATACGATTCGTCCATTGAGACAAACATTCAGCGTCCTGCTCTGCGTCCCTCGCACATAATTGAAACTCACCGGCGTGGCCGGTGCCGATAACCCGCCGAGGTTGTTGAAATCGATGTTGTTCACCGCTGAGGTTAGCGTCAGAGTCGCACCACTGCTCATCGCTGGAACAACCCGCAATACATTGGCCGGCGTGCCAGTACTGTCATACACCGTCAGTTCGCCGCTCCAGACGCTGCCCTCGGCCGTCGGCCGGATGCGCGTGGTGATACCACGGTCGATCGCCTCCAGCCGGGCAAAGTTCAGAGCCCGGCGCAAATCGTCAACCTCGGTGTCGGCCTTGGTGCTTTGCAGCGAGCCAGTGAATGACGGCACCGCCATGGTAATCAGGATCAGCAGCACGCCAAGGGCCACCAGCACCTCGATCAGCGTGAAACCTTTTGTACGAAGATCCATCGGTGCCCTCCGTTGCCGTCGGCTATACCTGCCTCTACACGCTAGAACAAACCACTGCCGTATGCTCGATACTGCCCTGTGGTGAGGGGATTTATCCCCTCGCCACAATGGGCCATTAATCTTGAATCCGCTTCACATTCTCCAGGGAGGAGATGTCATGCACCAACAGGGCTTCAGCCTGATCGAACTGCTCATGGGACTGGCAATTGCCGCAATTGTTCTGCCGTGGGCCAACGCGGGCTACAAAGAACTGATCGCATCCATCGAGCGCAAGGACACCGCGCAGTTGCTGATCAGCGGGTTACGCAGCGCACGCAGCGAGGCCATCACGCGCAACCGGACGGTCGTGCTCAGGGGGATAGACAACGATTGGGGCCGGGGCTGGCGCATCACCCTGGACGATAAGGAGAAGACCGTGCTGATGGAGCGCAGCGCCAGCGCCCGGGTGGTCGGCAACCAGCCGATGAAACGCCGGGTGAGGTTCGGCAGCCAAGGGGAAGCCCTGCACCCCAGTGGCGCATTCCAGGCGGGCACACTGCATGTCTGCGCCAAACGCGGGCCGGTCAGTCATCATCAAGTGATACTGGCGCCTTCCGGCCGCGTGCGCCTGGAAAGCGTCGAAGCCAAACAGGCGCTGTGCGAAAAAGGACTTACAGCAAGGAGCGCACGCGCAGCTCCTTCGGCATCGAGAACGTGATGTTCTCCTCGCGACCGGCCAGCTCATCGGCACCAGTGGCGCCCCAAGCCTGCAATTGCTGGATCACGCCACGCACCAGGACTTCCGGCGCGGAAGCACCGGCAGTGATGCCGATACGCTCGACGCCCTCGAACCAGCTGCGTTGCATGTCCTCGGCCCCGTCGATCAGGTAAGCGGGCGTGGACATGCGCTCGGCCAGCTCGCGCAAGCGGTTGGAGTTGGAACTGTTCGGGCTGCCGACCACCAGCACCACATCGCATTCGTTGGCCAGTTGCTTGACCGCATCCTGACGGTTCTGGGTGGCGTAGCAGATGTCATCCTTGCGCGGACCACCGATGGCCGGAAAACGCGCGCGCAGGGCGTCGATCACACGGCTGGTGTCGTCCATGGACAGGGTCGTCTGGGTCACGAAAGCCAGGCTATCGGGGTTGCGTACTTGCAAGGCCGCAACGTCATCCTCGTCTTCGACCAGGTAGATGGCACCGCCGTTGCTGGCATCGTATTGGCCCATGGTGCCTTCGACTTCCGGGTGGCCTTCATGGCCGATCAGGACGCACTCGCGACCGTCACGGCTGTAGCGCGCCACTTCGATGTGCACCTTGGTCACCAATGGGCACGTCGCGTCGAACACCTTCAGGCCCCGCCCGGCGGCTTCACTGCGCACGGCCTGGGAAACCCCGTGGGCACTGAAGATCACTATGACGTCGTCCGGTACCTGGTCCAGTTCCTCGACGAAAATGGCCCCGCGGCTGCGCAGGTCCTCGACGACGAATTTGTTGTGGACCACTTCGTGGCGCACGTAGATCGGCGGCCCGAAGACTTCCAGGGCGCGGTTGACGATTTCGATCGCCCGGTCCACACCGGCGCAAAAGCCACGGGGGTTGGCGAGTTTGATTTGCATGCTGTGCCTCGTGTCTTGCGCGCAAGAAATTGAATCAGTGCTTGTCGATCAAGCAAAAAAAACCGAAAACAATGGAGATCCCATGTGGGAGCGGGCTTGCTCGCGAAAGCGGAGTGTCAGTCAGCACAGATATTGGATGTGCCGACGCTTTCGCGAGCAAGCCCGCTCCCACACTAAACCGCATTCACTCAGTTACAACGCCTTGACCTCAAGGATTTCCACTTCGAAGTTCAAGGTCTTGCCCGCCAGCGGATGATTGAAGTCCACGGTCACCTGGGCGTCATCGAACGCCTTCACCACACCCGGCAGCTCGGTATTGGCCGCGTCGTTGAAGATCACCAGCAGGCCCTCGGACAGCTCCATGTCCTGGAACTGGGAGCGTGGCATGGTCTGCACGTTTTGCGGGTTGGGCTGACCAAAGGCATTTTCCGGTGGCACGACCACGGTGCGCTTGTCGCCGGCCTTGAAACCGAGGATCGCCGCTTCGAAGCCTGGCAGCAGGTTGCCATCACCGACCTTGAACACCGCCGGGGCCTTGTCGAAGGTGCTGTCGACGGTGTCGCCGTTTTCCAGGTGCAGGGCGAAGTGAAGCTTCACTTCGGTGTTTTGAGCGATACGCTGCTCAGTCATGGACGGCTTCTCCGGTTTTCTTGCTCTTGAACATGTCCAGGGCGAGCATCACGGCGCCCACACTGATGGCACTGTCGGCAAAGTTGAACGCCGGGAAATACCAGCGGTTCTGCCAATGCACCAGAATGAAATCGATGACGTGGCCCAGGGCGATGCGGTCATAGAGATTGCCCAACGCCCCCCCCAGCACCAAGGCCAGTGCCACAGCCAGCCAGGTCTCATTGCGCCCCAGGCGCTTGAGCCAGACCACCAGCACGGCACTGACCACTACGGCAATCAGGGCGAACAGCCAGCGCTGCCAGCCGGAACTGTCGGCCAGGAAACTGAACGCCGCCCCGGTGTTGTAGGCCAGGGTCCAGCTGAAGTAATCCGGGATGATCACGATCTGCTGGTACAGGGTCAACGAGCTTTCAAAGTAGAACTTGCTGGCCTGGTCGATGACCAGTACCAGCACGCTCAACCAGAGCCAGCCCAGCCGCCCGAAACGGCCCGCTGCGTTAGGCGCCACATTAGGCATAGTGGCGAACCTCGCCAGCACCGCTGATGTTGTCGACGCAACGACCACAGATTTCCGGATGCTCCGGGTTCACGCCGACGTCTTCGCGGCAGTGCCAGCAGCGGGCGCACTTGGTGTGGTTCGACTTGACGATCTTCAGCTTCAGGCCGCTGACTTCAGTGGTTACCGCATCGGCCGGGGCCTGCACGAAAGGTGCAACACTGGCGGTGGAGGTGATCAGCACGAAGCGCAGCTCGTTGCCCAACTTGGCCAGGTCGGCACCCAGGGCCTCTTCGGCGTAGAGGGTGACTTCGGCCTGCAGGTTGCCGCCGACGGCCTTGGCCGCCCGCTGGATCTCCATTTCCTTGTTGACCGCGGCCTTGACCGCCATGACCCGATCCCAGTACGCACGGTCCAGCTCGAAGCCTTGCGGCAGTTCGGTCAGGCCTTCGTACCAGGTGTTGAGCATCACCGACTCGTTGCGCTCGCCCGGCAGGTATTGCCACAGCTCATCGGCGGTGAACGCCAGGATCGGCGCGATCCAGCGCACCAAGGCCTCGCTGATGTGGAACAGCGCGGTCTGGCACGAACGGCGCGCCTTGCTGTTGGCGCCGGTGGTGTACTGGCGGTCCTTGATGATGTCGAGGTAGAAACCACCGAGCTCCTGCACGCAGAAATTGTGGATCTTGGAGTAGACGTTCCAGAAGCGGTATTCGCCGTAGTGCTCCTGCAATTCGCGTTGCAGCAACAGGGTACGGTCCACGGCCCAACGGTCCAGCGCGAGCATTTCTTCGGCCGGCAGCAGGTCGGTGGCCGGGTTGAAGCCGGTCAGGTTCGAGAGCAGGAAGCGCGCGGTGTTACGGATCCGCCGGTAGGCGTCCGCACTGCGCTGCAGGATCTGCTCGGAAACGGCCATCTCGCCGGAATAGTCGGTGGAGGCCACCCACAGGCGCATGATGTCGGCACCCAGGGTGTCGTTGACCTTTTGCGGCGCGATCACGTTGCCCAGGGACTTGGACATCTTGCGGCCGGACTCGTCGACGGTGAAGCCGTGGGTCAGCAGCTCGCGGTACGGCGCGTGGTTGTCGATGGCGCAACCGGTCAGCAACGACGAGTGGAACCAGCCACGGTGCTGGTCGGAGCCTTCCAGGTACAGGTCGGCGCGCGGGCCGCTCTCATGGCCCATTGGGTGCGAACCACGCAGCACGTGCCAGTGGGTGGTGCCGGAATCGAACCAGACGTCCAGCGTGTCGCTGATCTTGTCGTACAGCGGTGCTTCGTCGCCCAACAGCTCAGCGGCATCGAGCTTGAACCAGGCTTCGATGCCTTCGGCTTCGACGCGCTTGGCCACGACTTCCATCAGTTCGACGGTGCGCGGGTGCAACTCGCCGCTTTCCTTGTTCAGGAAGAACGGGATCGGTACACCCCAGTTGCGCTGGCGGGAGATGCACCAGTCCGGACGATTGGCGATCATCGAGTGCAGGCGCGCCTGGCCCCAGGCCGGTACGAACCGGGTCTCTTCGATGGCCTTGAGCGAACGCTGGCGCAGGGTGTCGCCGCTGGTGGGCTGCTTGTCCATGCCGATGAACCACTGCGCGGTGGCGCGGTAGATCAGCGGGGTCTTGTGGCGCCAGCAGTGCATGTAGCTGTGTTCGATGACGGTGGTGTGCAGCAGCGCGCCGACTTCGGTCAGCTTGTCGACGATGACCGGGTTGGCTTTCCAGATGAACTGGCCGCCAAAGAACTCCAGCGACGGCGCGTACACGCCATTGCTCTGCACCGGGTTGAGGATGTCGTCGTTGACCATGCCGTACTTCTTGCAGGTCACGAAGTCGTCGACGCCATAGGCCGGCGCGGAGTGAACCACGCCAGTGCCTGCGCCCAGTTCCACGTAGTCGGCCAGGTACACCGGCGACAGGCGGTCATAGAACGGATGACGGAAATTGATCAGTTCCAGCGCCGAACCCGGGGCGGTGGCAACCACCGAACCTTCGAGGTTGTAGCGGGCCAGGCAGGCTTCGACCAGTTCTTCGGCCAGCACCAGCAGTTTGTCGCCAACGTCGACCAGGGCGTAGGTGAATTCCGGGTGGACGTTCAGCGCCTGGTTGGCCGGGATGGTCCACGGGGTGGTGGTCCAGATCACGATCGACGCTGGCTTGGCCAGCTTGCCCAGGCCGAACGCGGCGGCGAGCTTGTCTTCATCGGCGATCGGGAACGCGACGTCGATGGTCGAGGACTTCTTGTTCTCGTACTCGACTTCCGCCTCGGCCAAGGCCGAACCGCAATCGAAGCACCAGTTCACTGGCTTGAGGCCCTTGAACACGAAACCACCCTCGACGATTTTCGCCAGGGCACGGATTTCGCCGGCTTCGTTCTTGAAGTCCATGGTCTTGTACGGGTTGGCAAAGTCGCCCAGCACGCCGAGGCGAATGAATTCGGACTTCTGCCCTTCGATCTGCTCGGTGGCGTAGGCACGGCACAGCTCGCGGGTCTTGTCCGCGCCCAGGTTCTTGCCATGGGTCACTTCGACCTTGTGCTCGATCGGCAGGCCATGGCAGTCCCAGCCCGGGACATACGGCGCATCAAAACCCGACAGGGTCTTGGAGCGGATGATCATGTCCTTGAGAATTTTGTTCAGCGCGTGACCGATGTGGATGGTGCCGTTGGCGTACGGAGGGCCGTCGTGCAGGACGAACTTCGGACGATCCTTGCCAATTTCGCGCAACTTTCCGTACAGGCCAATGCTGTCCCAACGCTGCAGAATCTGTGGTTCGCGCTGAGGCAGGCCGGCCTTCATTGGGAAGGCGGTGTCCGGAAGGTTTAGCGTGGCTTTATAGTCGGTCATTTAAGGCTCTTCATTAGCGATTGGCGCTGGTTGCGACAAGGGCACGGGCGGCGGCGATATCTGCATGGATCGCCGTCTTGAGCGCCTCCAGAGAGGCAAAACGCTGCTCTTCACGCAGCTTATGGTGGAAAACCACCGTCAAACGCCGGTCATACAGATCGCCGGCAAAATCCAGAACATGTACTTCAAGATGGGCCTTGCCATCGCCCTGGACCGTGGGGCGCACGCCGATGTTGGCGACGCCGGGCCAGGTCTTGCCGTCGATCTCGACACTCACCAGGAACACCCCGGTCAGCGGCACGCGACGTCGCTTGAGTTGCACGTTGGCCGTCGGCGTGCCCAATTGGCGCGCCAACTTCTGCCCGTGCAGGATCCGCCCGGCAATCCGGTACGGCCGGCCGAGCAAGCGCTCGGCCAATTCGAAGTCGGCAGCCGCCAGGGCATTGCGGACCTGGGTGCTGCTGACGCGCAAGCCATCCATCTCGACGGTCTGCGCCGCCTCGACGGTGAACCCCTGGGCGATACCGGCCTGTTGCAGGTAATCGAAATCCCCGGACCGATCACAGCCGAAACGGAAATCATCGCCGACTTCCAGATGCTTCACATCGAGACCGTCCACCAGGATGGTATCGACGAATTCGGCGGCACTGAGCTTGCTCAGGCGCTGGTTGAAGGCCAGGCACAGGACCCGGTCGACACCTTCGGCAGCCAGCAGTTGCAGTTTGTCCCGCAACCGGGCCAGACGGGCCGGGGCGGTGTCCGGGGCGAAAAACTCCCGTGGCTGCGGCTCGAAAATCACCACGCAGCTGGGCACGCCCAACTCCAGCGCACGCTCGCGCAGTCGCGCCAGGATAGCCTGGTGGCCACGGTGAACACCGTCAAAGTTGCCAATAGTGGCGACACAGCCCCGATGCTGGGGGCGCAGGTTGTGGAGGCCTCGAACCAGCTGCATAACGCGCTTCTTGCTCATAAAGTGGCCGATTATAACCACACCCGGCGGCCGACGACAGGCAACACCGCACGCCAAAGTGATCGAACCGACAAAACCACTGCCCGGCCCGGCATTATCGAGGGCTCGCCCTTAGCCCAAGGCCTTGCGATTGAAGTCGCGCAGACGGAACCCCATCAGCAGCAACATGCCGAAATACGCCACCACACCGGCAACCACCAGCCCACCCAGGCGCAGGAAACGCGCGAGCATCTGCCCCTCGCCCCAGGCCGGCATGAAATGCATCGCCCCCAGCAGGACCGCCGACATCACGGCCACGGCCACCAGCAGCTTGAGGCCGAACTTGCCCCAGCCCGGCTGTGGCTGATACATCTTTTGCTTGCGCAGTTGATAAAACAGCAGCCCGGCGTTGAGGCAAGCGCCGGCACTGATCGCCAGGGCCAGGCCGGCATGAGCCAACGGACCGATCAGCAACAGGTTGAACAACTGGGTCATCACCAGGGTGAAAATGGCGATTTTCACCGGTGTGCGGATGTTCTGCTGGGCGTAGAACCCTGGCGCCAGCACCTTGATCACGATGATCCCAAGCAAGCCCACCGAGTAAGCGATCAGCGCACGCTGGGTCATCAAGGCGTCGAACGCATTGAACTGGCCGTACTGGAACAACGAGACGGTCAACGGCTCGGCCAGGATCCCCAGCGCCAGGGAACACGGCAGCACCAGCACAAAGCACAGGCGCAGGCCCCAATCGAGAATTCGCGAGTATTCGTGGCGGTCCTGGCTGGCGTAGGTCTTGGCCAGGGTGGGCAGCAGGATCGTGCCCAGGGCCACGCCCAGCACGCCGGACGGCAACTCCATCAGGCGGTCGGCGTAGTACATCCACGACACCGAGCCGGCCACCAGGAACGAGGCGAAGATGGTGTTGATGATCAAGGAAATCTGGCTCACCGACACCCCGAGGATCGCCGGCAGCATCTGCTTCATCACCCGCCACACGCCGCTGTCGCGCAGGTTCAGCCGCGGCAGCACCAGCATGCCGATCTTTTTCAGGTGCGGCAGTTGATAGAGCAGTTGCGCCAGGCCACCCACCAGCACCGCCCAGCCCAGGGCCATCACCGGCGGGTCGAAGTACGGTGTCAGGAATACGGCGAAGACAATCATGCTGACGTTGAGCAAGGTCGGCACAAAGGCCGGCACGGAAAAGCGGTTCCAGGTGTTGAGGATCGCCCCGGCCAGGGACGACAGGGAAATCAGCAATATATAAGGAAAGGTCACCCGCAGCAGATCCGTGGTGAGCTGGAATTTTTCCGGGGTGTCGGTGAAGCCCGGCGCCGTGGCCCAGATCACCCAGGGCGCGGCGAGCATGCCGGCGGCTGTGACCAGCGCCAGCACCAAGGTCAGCAGGCCGGTGACGTAGGCAATGAATGTGCGGGTTGCCTCATCGCCTTTCTGGCTTTTATATTCCGCCAGGATCGGCACGAAGGCCTGGGAGAACGCTCCCTCGGCGAAGATCCGCCGCAACAGGTTGGGCAGCTTGAAGGCGATGAAGAAGGCGTCCGTCGCCATCCCGGCGCCGAATATCCGTGCGATCAGCGTATCGCGAACGAACCCCAGGATGCGGGAAAGCATCGTGATAGAGCTGACGGCGGCCAACGATTTGAGCAGATTCATGAAAAGAGTTTTTGCCTGTCGATAAACAGCAGGCGAACAACGCGCCCACTTGTGCGATACTCCGCGCCGCTAAACAGTGCAGAGCCAAAGCCCGCGAGTTTACAGGTCGCACGCCGGAAAGAAATCCTTCGGTGCGCAGCACCTGCCATTCAGCGGAACGCGTCACCCGCCCTTGACAAGACTTCAACTCATCGGCATGATTCGCGGCCTATTTTGTTTGCTATTTCCCAAAAAGTCTTTCGAGGAGCTCGACGGTGGCCAACACACCTTCCGCCAAAAAACGTGCAAAACAGGCTGAGAAGCGTCGCAGCCACAACGCCAGCCTGCGTTCCATGGTCCGTACCTACATCAAGAACGTAGTCAAGGCCATCGACGCAAAAGACGCTGAAAAAGCTCAAGCTGCTTACGTTCTGGCTGTGCCAGTTATCGACCGTATGGCCGATAAAGGCATCATCCACAAGAACAAGGCTGCTCGCCATAAGAGCCGTCTGAATGGCCACGTAAAGGCCCTGAACGTTGCCGCTGCTGCCTAAGCGACGCGCTCGTTAAAAAACCGACCTCAGGGTCGGTTTTTTATTGCCCGGGATTCTTCATTCAGAACATTGTGGGAGCGAGCTTGCTCGCCCCCACAGGGCTATGTGTTGATTATTGAGTACGAGCCCACGGCAAGATCGGAATAGCCGTCACCGCATTCTGCGGGCTGCCCTCGATCACGCGGTCGCTGTAGACCAGGTACACCAGCGTATTGCGCTTCTTGTCGAGAAAGCGCACCACTTGCATGGTCTTGAATACCAGGGAAGTACGCTCCTTGAACACTTCCTCGCCATCCTTGAGCTCACCCTTGAAGTTGATGGGCCCCACCTGGCGACAGGCAATGGACGCCTCGGCGCGATCCTCGGCAAGGCCCAGGCCACCCTTCACGCCGCCGGTCTTGGCCCGCGACAGGTAACAGGTCACACCCTCCACCTTGGGATCATCGAATGCCTCGACCACGATCCGGTCGTTCGGCCCGACAAACTTGAACACCGTCGACACCTGGCCAATTTCCTCGGCCGACGCCAACAGCGGCACTGCCAGCAGCAAGCCGATCAATCCTTTTGCCAAACCCATGATTTTTCCTTAGACGAGGATCAGGTTGTCACGGTGGACCAGCTCAGGCTCCGCCATGTAACCCAACAGACCGACAATCGCATCAGACGATTGACCGATGATTTTCTGCGCTTCCAGGGCGCTGTAGTTGGCCAGGCCACGGGCGATCTCGCGACCGTCCGGCGCCACGCACACCACCATTTCGCCGCGACGGAAACTGCCCTGGACCAGTTTCACACCCACCGGCAGCAGGCTTTTGTTGCCCTGGGACAACGCCGTCACGGCCCCCGCATCCAGCACCAACGTGCCACGGGTTTGCAGGTGCCCGGCCAGCCATTGCTTGCGCGCCGCCAGCATGCCGCGCTCAGGGGACAGCAAAGTGCCGATGCGCTCGCCCGCCTTCAGACGATCCAGCACCCGCTCCAGCCGACCGCCGACAATGATAGTGTGAGCCCCGGAGCGCGCCGCCAGACGCGCCGCACGCAGTTTGGTCTGCATGCCGCCGCGCCCCAGCGCACCGCCCGTGCCGCCCGCCACCGCATCCAGCGCCGGGTCGTCGGCACGGGCTTCGTAGATCAGCTTGGCATCGGGGTTATTGCGCGGATCGGCGTCGAACATGCCGTCGCGATCCGTGAGGATCACCAACAGATCCGCCTCCACCAGGTTCGCCACCAGCGCAGCCAGGGTGTCGTTATCGCCGAAACGGATCTCATCGGTGACCACCGTGTCGTTCTCGTTGATCACCGGGATGACCTTCAACTCCACCAGCGCACGCAAGGTACTGCGGGCATTGAGGTAGCGCTTGCGATCGGACAGGTCGTCGTGGGTCAGCAGAATCTGCGCCGTATGGCGACCGTGCTCGGCAAAGCTCGACTCCCAAGCCTGCACCAGGCCCATCTGGCCGATGGCGGCGGCGGCCTGCAGCTCATGCATCGCGCTGGGTCGCGACGTCCAGCCCAAACGGCTCATACCGGCCGCCACAGCCCCCGAAGAGACCAATACCAACTCGACGCCAGCCTCATGCAAGGCCACCATCTGCTCGACCCACACCGCCATTGCCTGGCGATCCAGCCCCTTGCCATCCGCCGTCAGCAGTGCGCTACCGATCTTCACGACCCAGCGCCGCGCACCCGTCACCTTGCTCCGCATCATCTTCAACCTTTGCCAGCGAACGGCGCGACCCAGCGCCGCCCATGGGATTATTCGTATTTGCGTTTTACAGATACCAAAACGCCGCTCGAATGAGCGGCGCCTTGGGAACCGGCTTGCCGGCGATGATAACACTGCGCTGAAACACTTGAACCTGTGGGAGCGAGCTTGCTCGCGATAGCGGCGTGTCAGCTAACGACTATGTCAACTGACAGACCGCTTTCGCGAGCAAGCTCGCTCCCACAGGGCTCCCACAGGTCCTGGCTTCACGCCAGCACAAGATCAGTCGCGAACGTAGATGATTTCCGGACCGTCTTCGTCATCCACATCTTCTTCGTCCCAATCGTCGTCACCGATGTCATGGACCGACTTGACGCCACTGCGGCGCAGGGCGCGCTGGTCATCCAGCGCCTGCAACTGGGCACGGGCCTCGTCTTCGATGCGCTGATCGAGCTCAGCCAGCTCTTCCTTGTAGGCCGGATCGTTGGCCAGGCGGTCGGCGCGATCTTCCAGGTAACGCATGATGTCGTGGCACAGGCGCTCGGTGCCTTCTTTGGCGATGGCCGAGATCACATAGACCGGACCTTCCCACTCCAGGCGGTCGACGATTTCCTTGACCCGCTCCTCATGCTCTTCTTCAAGGATCTGGTCGCACTTGTTCAGCACCAGCCAACGATCACGCTCGGCCAGGGCCGGGCTGAACTTGGTCAGTTCGTTGACGATGACTTCGGCAGCATCGGCGGCATCGGTTTCATCCAGCGGCGCCATGTCGACGAGGTGCAGCAACAGGCGGGTACGGGACAAGTGCTTGAGGAAACGAATCCCCAGACCCGCGCCCTCGGAAGCCCCTTCGATCAACCCCGGAATGTCGGCGATCACGAAACTCTTCCAGCGGTCGACGCTGACCACGCCCAGGTTCGGCACCAGGGTGGTGAACGGGTAATCGGCCACTTTCGGCTTGGCCGCCGATACCGAGCGAATGAAGGTACTTTTACCGGCGTTCGGCAGGCCCAGCAGGCCCACGTCGGCCAACACTTTCATTTCCAGCTTCAGGTCACGCTGCTCGCCGGGCTTGCCTGGCGTGGTCTGGCGCGGCGCACGGTTGGTGCTGGACTTGAAACGGGTGTTGCCCAGGCCGTGCCAGCCGCCATGGGCGACCAGCAGACGCTGGCCGGCCTTGGTCAGGTCGCCGATCACTTCCTGGGTGGCCGAATCGATCACCGTGGTGCCGACTGGCACGCGCAGGATCAGGTCTTCGCCCTTCTTGCCGGTGCAGTCGGTGCTGCCGCCGTTGGAGCCACGCTCGGCATCGAAGTGCCGGGTGTAACGGTAGTCCACCAGGGTGTTGAGGTTTTCGTCGGCGAGCATGTAGATCGAGCCGCCGTCACCCCCATCACCGCCGTTCGGGCCACCGTTTTCAATGAATTTTTCCCGACGGAAACTCATGCAACCATTGCCGCCGTCGCCGGCCTTCACTCGAATCGATACTTCATCAACAAACTTCATGACACACGCCTCTCGCCATACGGACGAGCCAAAAAAACAAGACATAAGACTCTTGCAAAAATGAGCGCAGCGACCTGATGACACGCCCCAACCGCAGCACCGACAGCCCATACAAACAGTTTTGCAAGAGACTCACCCCACAAACGAAAAAGCCCCGTCGCAAGACAGGGCTTTTCCAGCGGTCTCGCAATTAAGCTGCGATAACGCTTACGTAACGACGACCGAAGGCGCCTTTTACTTCGAACTTGATCACGCCTTCGACTTTAGCGAAGAGGGTGTGATCTTTACCCATGCCCACGCCGTAGCCAGCGTGGAATTGGGTGCCGCGCTGACGCACGATGATGTTGCCTGCTTTGATAGCCTGGCCGCCATACATCTTCACGCCAAGGCGTTTGGCTTCTGAGTCGCGACCGTTACGGGTACTACCACCAGCTTTTTTGTGTGCCATGAGTTCAATTCTCCTAGTGAGGAATTAGGCTGAAATTAAGCCTGAATACCGGTGATTTTGATCTCGGTGTACCACTGGCGGTGGCCCATGCGCTTCATGTGGTGCTTACGACGACGGAACTTGATGATGCGGACTTTATCGTGACGACCTTGGGAGATCACTTCAGCCACAACGGTAGCGCCAGCAACGACTGGAGCGCCGATATTCACGTCATCGCCATTGGCGACCAACAGAACGCGATCAAAAGTCACGGATTCGCCGGTAGCGATTTCCAGTTTTTCGATCTTCAGGTATTCACCTGGGGCGACCTTGTATTGCTTGCCACCAGTAACAATTACTGCGTACGACATGGTATTTCTCCGATAATCCTGCTCACCCAGCGCTTTATAGGAAGAGGTATTGGCTGGCATGGCTGCATGGGCTGGAAGGCCCGGATGCAATTGCGTAAGGCAGGTGCTGCCCAGGAAGTTCAGGGTGCGCGATTGTACGCAAGCCGCGAGAGCCTTGCAAGTAGCCGTCTATCGCGCCTTGACACCTGCGGACGTGGGTCCTAGCATGCCGCGCAACCCTTCTGGAGCACCTGTCGCTGATGCAACCCCAAGCTTTCTACCGCGCGGTGGCGGACGATTTTAGCGCCGTCGACGGCATCATCAAGAAGCAGCTGACTTCCCGCGTGCCTCTGGTATCGAAAATCGGCGACTACATCACTTCGGCGGGTGGTAAACGCCTGCGTCCTTTATTGGTGCTGCTGTGCGGCAAGGCCCTGGGTCGCGAAGGCGACGACATGCGCCTGCTGGCCGCTACCATCGAATTCCTGCACACCGCGACCCTGCTGCACGACGACGTGGTCGACATGTCGGGCATGCGCCGTGGCCGTTCGACCGCCAACGCCATGTGGGGCAATGCCCCGAGCGTGCTGGTGGGCGACTTCCTGTATTCGCGCTCGTTCGAAATGATGGTCGAGCTGGGCTCGATGCCGGTGATGAAGATCCTGTCCCAGGCCACGCGCATCATCGCCGAAGGCGAAGTGCTGCAGTTGTCCAAGGTACGCGATGCCAGCACCACGGAAGAGACCTACATGGAAGTCATCCGCGGCAAGACCGCGATGCTCTTCGAAGCCTCGACCCACAGCGCCGCTGCCCTGGCCGGTGCCAGCGCCGAGCAGAGCGAAGCGCTGCGCACGTTCGGCGACCACCTGGGCGTGGCCTTCCAGTTGGTGGACGACCTGCTCGACTACAAGGGCGACGCCGAGACCCTGGGCAAGAACGTCGGTGACGACCTGGCCGAAGGCAAGCCGACCCTGCCGCTGATCTACACCATGCGCGAAGGCACGCCAGAGCAGGCGGCGCTGGTACGCCAGGCGATCCAGAAAGGCGGGATCGAAGACCTGGAAAGCATCCGTATCGCGGTCGAAGCTTCCGGCTCGCTGGAATACACCGCGCAACTGGCCCGGGACTACGTCGCCCGCGCGATCAAATGCCTCGACGCCCTGCCGCCCAGCGAATACCGCGATGCCCTGGTGGAACTGAGCGAGTTTGCGGTCGCCCGTACCCACTAAACATCCCTGGGGCTTTTTTTGTGGCGAGGGGATTTATCCCCGCTGGGCTGCGTAGCAGCCCTAAAAGCCATTCCCGGTGTTCCAGGTAGATTGGGTTGAGCGCTGCTCTTGGGGCTGCTACGCAGCCCAGCGGGGATAAATCCCCTCGCCACAGATCTCCGAACGCAGCACCATCACCCTCCTCACAACAAAACCCTATATAATGTGCGCCCTTTTGCCCTCCTGATACCCAAGGAACCTTAGTGAGCACGTTGCCTCCCTGCCCGAAATGCAATTCCGAATACACCTACGAAGACGGCACTCAGCTGGTCTGCCCGGAGTGTGCCCACGAATGGTCCGCCAGCGGCGAAGCTGAAGCGGCGCCCGATGACACCGTGAAGAAAGATTCGGTCGGCAATGTCTTGCAGGAC
Source organism: Pseudomonas sp. NFACC37-1 (assembly GCF_900101575.1). Lineage (NCBI taxonomy): Bacteria > Pseudomonadati > Pseudomonadota > Gammaproteobacteria > Pseudomonadales > Pseudomonadaceae > Pseudomonas > Pseudomonas sp. NFACC37-1. The sequence goes on from NZ_FMUZ01000022.1 coordinate 84,204, forward strand.
GGCGACACCATCACCGTGATCAAGGACCTCAAGGTCAAGGGCACCTCGCTGGTGGTCAAGGTCGGCACCAAGGTCAAGAACATCCGCCTGTGCGATGGCGACCACGATATCGACTGCAAGATCGACGGCATCGGCCCGATGAAACTCAAATCCGAGTTCGTCAGAAAAGTCTGATTCGGCTGTATTCCATCCCATGCCCAGCGTGTGGGATGGAGCTTCACCCTCCCCCGCTTCCCCCCCTTTCTCGGGCTCTAGCCAGGTGCCAGCCGCCTTGAGCTAGCACAACCCATCGTCAGAAAAACAATCGCAACGCCAATAGAGACTTGCTATTTAGCGAATAAGAATTATTCTCATCGAACCCATCAAGGAGATGAGAACCATGACGTATTTGATCGATGCCTGGCTGGACCGCCCACATCCCTACCTCAGGATCCTGCATCGGGAAACCGGGGAAGTCTGTGCGGTGCTTGAAGAAGAAGCCTTGAACGAGCTGCAGGACCAAGGAGACCTGGACCTCAACAGCCTCAATTCCAGTGAGCCGCTGGTGCTCAAGGAGCTGGTGCGCAATCTGTTCCTGTTCTGCTATGCCCGGGCGTTGCGCCCTACGGGGGATTTCAGCGGCAGGTTTCACGGATGAACGCAGAGGTCATGTGGGAGCGGGCTTGCTCGCGAAAGCGGTGGGCCAGTTCACGATAATGTCGACTGACAGTCCGCATTCGCGAGCAAGCCCGCTCCCACATATTTGCCCGGCATTAAACCAGGCAGGGTCTTACAGTACGTCCAGCAACTCGACGTCGAACACCAGCACGCTGTGCGGTGGAATGCTGCCAACGCCTTGAGCGCCGTAAGCAAGTTCGCTCGGCACGTACAGGCGCCATTTGCTGCCGGCATTCATCAGTTGCAGTGCTTCGGTCCAGCCTGGGATCACGCCGCCTACCGGGAATTCGGCTGGCTGGCCACGATCATAGGAGCTGTCGAACACAGTGCCGTCGATCAGGGTGCCGTGATAGTGGGTACGCACCTGATCCTCACGGGTCGGCTTGGCGCCTTCACCCTGGGTCAGCACTTCGAACTGCAGGCCGGAAGCCAGGGTGGTGATGCCTTCACGCTTGGCGTTTTCCGCCAGGAACGCACGGCCTTCACCGGCAGCGGCTTCAGCCTTGGCGGCTGCTTCGGCTTGCATGATTTCACGAATGACCTTGAAGCTGGCGGACATCTCGTCCTGGCCCACGCGGCTTGGCTTGCCGGCGAACGCGTCGGTCAGGCCGGCCAGGATCGCGTCCAGGCTGACACCCGGTGGCGGGTTGTCGCGCAGTTGGTCGCCCAACTGACGGCCAATGCCGTAGCTGACGCGGGTTTCGTCGGTGGACAGGTTAACTTCGGACATGATGCTGCTCCGCTGTGCGGACGGCTCGAGAGTGGCCGTGCGTGACACAGCGCCTCCCGGAGCGCCCGGAACCAAAAGGGCGAGCAGACTAGCACAGATGCCACGGCGGGTGACGAGCCCCCACGTCAAAGCAACCCGTCAGAAACGACAACGCCCGCCTGCAGTTCGCCAGGCGGGCGTTGCGCCAGCGCGATGAACGGGCCTCAGTGCTTGGTCAGTTTGTCCAGGTAGCCCATGGCAAAGGCCGAGACCACGAAGGTCATGTGGATGATTACGTACCACATCAGGTGCTCGGGATCGACGTTCTTGGCGTCCATGAAAATGCGCAGCAGGTGGATGGAGGAAATGGCCACGATCGAGGCGGCGACTTTCATCTTCAGCGATGAAGAGTCCATGGTGCCCAGCCAGTTGAGCTTTTCCTTGTCGGAGTCGATGTCCAGTTGCGAAACGAAGTTTTCGTAGCCGGAAATCATCACCATCACCAGCAGGCCGCCCACCAGCGCCATGTCGATCAGCGACAGCAGCACCAGGATCAGCTCGGACTCGGCCATGGCGAACACATTGGGGATGACGTGAAACACTTCCTGGAAGAATTTCAGCGCCAAGGCCAGCAAGCCCAGGGACAGCCCGAAATAGATCGGCGCCAGCAGCCAGCGGGAGGCGTACATTGCATTTTCGATAAAGCGTTCCATTGAGTCTCACACCTGGGCTGAAAAATCGCGGCGAGTATATCAGCCACGACCTGCCCCACAAATGCCGGGGCCATCCCTGGCCCCAGCTCTTGTGTCAAAATTTTTCTGCGAGTGCCCGTGCGGCGATGGCCTTCAATGCAGCGGACGAAACTCGAAGCCGCCGACATTGCGACAACGGCCTCCATTGATTTCACGCAGTTGGGCCTGCATGTGCAAGGACCAGATCTGCGGGTCGTCGGCCAGCTCATAACCGTGCAAGGTCAGGCTCTGCACAATGGTATCGAGTATGGATTCGGCGGCAGTCGGGCCGGGAAATGGCCCCTGCGCCTTGATGGCGGAGGGTTGTTCGCCAGCCATTCCGGCGGCGAAGAGCAAGGTCCACATACCGGTATCTCCCGCCAGGGGGCGGATGGCGCATTCGATACGGGTGACAAGGCCCAGGCATTGACGAGTGAGGCAAAGGTTGCGCGACATGGCGGCGCCCCTCGGTAGATCCGGTATTCAGTCTCGGGAGGGAGACTGTTTCGATCCAATGATGACTCTCGTTATCCTTGAGCTGAGGATAGAAGAAAAGTTCCGGCCCCACGGGTTTTCAAGACCAGAATACGCCGAGCGGTCATAGTGTGAATATTGACGCCAAAGTGGCGGCGTTTTTTTGAAACAGCCCCAAAAATTGTGGGAGCGAGCTTGCTCGCGATAGCAGTGTGACAGTCGACTGATGAGTAACTGAAACTCCGCTATCGCGAGCAAGCTCGCTCCCACAAGGAACTTCCACCGGAGGCTTGCGGCGGTCAGGAGAACATCAAGCCGGCTTGGCCTCCGCCAAGGCCTGCTGCGCCAGTTCCTTTTCCGCTTCCTTGATGTCGTCTTCGCTGATCATTTCCGCGATCACCCGCAGCCGCTCCACCACCCGGGCGTTGACGCTGCCCTCCGGGAACTCGCCGTTTTCATCCGGCTCACCGGCAGGCTCGCCCACCAGCAGGCTCAGGGCTTCGTCGGCCTGACGCACCGCATAGACATGGAACTGCCCGGCGCGCACGGCGGCCAGCACTTTCTCATCGAGCATCAGTGTCGCGACGTTGGCCTGGGGAATGATCGCCCCCTGCTCACCGGTCAACCCCCGGGCTTCGCAGAGGCGGAAGAAGCCTTCGATCTTCTCGTTGACTCCACCCACCGCCTGCACTTCACCGAACTGGTTGATCGAGCCGGTGATGGCGAAGCATTGCTTCAGCGGCGTCTTCGACAAGGCCGAGATCAGCGTACACGCTTCCCCCAGGGACGCACTGTCGCCGTCCACATAGCCGTAGGATTGCTCCAGGGCGATGCTGGCCGAGATCGCCAGCGGGAATTCCTGGGCATAACGGCTGCCCAGGTAACCGGTGAGGATCATTACGCCTTTGGAGTGGATCGGTTGGCCAAGGTTGACCTCCCGCTCGATGTCGACGATGCCGCTGCCGCCCGGGTACACCGTGGCGGAAATTCGCGCCGGCACGCCAAACGCCGAATCGCCGACCTCCAGCACCGTCAGGCCGTTGCATTTGCCAACGGCCGCACCTGCGGTGTCGATCAGGATGATCCCCGCCAGCATGTCGTCGAGGATCCGCGCCGAGACGCGTCCGGTGCGGGTGGCCTTGGCCTTGAGGGCACGTTCGATATGGCCGGCATCGGTCATCTCGTCACCGGCCAGCTGGCGGATGAAGTCCGCCTCGCTGACCAGTTGGAACAAGTCGCCGATACGCGCCGACAAGCGTCCCTGGTGTTCGGCCAGCCGGGCGCTGTAGGTCGCCAGGCGCGCCACCGCATCGGCGGTCAGCGGGGCCATGCCTTCTTCCGAAGTGCGGGTCTTGAGCAACTGGGCGAACTGCTCCAGGCTCTCGTCGCCCATCGGGATGTCTTCGTCGAAATCCACCAGCACGCGAAACATTTCCTGGAAGTCCGGATCCAGGTCCTGCAAGGCGTAATAGAGCTGACGGGCGCCGATGATCACGACCTTGACCTGCAACGGGATGTGTTGCGGCGTCAGGGTCACCGTGGCCAGCCGTCCCAGCTCACCCAGGGGCGACTCCATCTTCAGCTTGCGCGATTGCAGGGCGCGCTTGAGCGCATCCCATACGAACGGCTCGCCAAGCATTTTTTCCGCTTCAAGGATCAGGAAACCGCCATTGGCCCGGTGCAAGGCACCCGGACGTAGCTGTCGGTACGTGGTGTAGAGCGCGCCCTGGTCGGTACTGTACTCAATCCGGCCGAACAGGTTGTCGTAGGTCGGGTGCGGCTCGAACACCACCGGCGCGCCACCGCTGGACGGATGCCCGACCACCAGGCTTGGCGCGTACTGCTCTTCCAGCAGCTTGCGGGCGATGGCGTCGGTCTTGCTGTCGTCCACCAGTTGCTCGACCACAGTCTTGAGCAGATAGACCTGCATGGCTTGCAGGTAGCCACAGACCGCGGCGTTCTCCGCGTACTTTTCCGACAGCGGCGCCAGCAAGGGTTGCAGGGCCAGGGTGATGGTTTCTTCGTTGAGCTGGCGCAACTGGTTGCTGGACTCGCGCTTCCATTGCGGCAGGCTGGCGAGTTCTTCGTTCAAGCGCTCTTCCAGGCCGGAGATGTCCTCGTGGAAACGCTCACGCTCGGCTTCCGGCAACTGGGCGAATTCCGCCTCGTCCAGGGCCTTGCCTTCGCTCATCGGCGTGAAGGCGATGTTGCTGCTGTCACGGTACAGCGCGACATCCTTCTCCAGTGCCAGGCGCTCGATCACATCCAGGGCCCGGTCGTAGCGCTGGTTGAAGGCGCGATCGATGGCACTTTTCTTCTGCTGGTAGGACGGGTGCTCGAACACCGCCGGGAAGGTCGCCAGCAGGTTGTCGATCAGGCCGTTGATGTCACCGATGAACGCACCGGCCGTGCCGGACGGCAGCTCCAGGGCACGGGGCTCGCGGGGCTCATCGAAATTGTTGACGTAGACCCAGTCCGCCGGGGTCTGCAGGCGCTTGCCTTCGGCCTTGAGGTAGCGTTTGACGAAGGAAAACCGGCCGGTGCCGGGCTCGCCCATGACAAATACGTTGTAACCGGGGCGCGGCATGGCCACGCCGAACTGCAAGGCTTCGACCGCACGTTCCTGGCCGAGCACACCGCGGAAGGGCTCCAGATCATTGGTGGTAGAGAAGCTGAACTGTTCAGCGGAAAACGGACGGGTCAGCGCTTCGGGCGCTAGACGCAAGCTGGCAGCAACAGGATCAGGCATCGGGCTTCCTTACATCAGGCGGGGCAGATAGCGGCATTCTGGCGCTGCCTGCACCTGACTGGCAAGGAGCGCCTCAGGCCAAAGCATAGTCAATGGAAAAACCCCGGGCGCAGCCCCGTAAACAAGCGATCCCCGTAATGTTTTTGCAAAATGTCACGGAACCCTGGGATCGTGCCTAAACTCCAAAGTGCGCGGCTGGAACATAACCGGCCCACTGGCAGCTGTAGGGGCCAGACCCTGTCCATTGGTATGCACATAAAGAGAACATAGCTATGAAACGGATTCTTCTCGGTACTCTCTTCACCGCTGTATCCCTCAACGCCATGGCTCAGGCGCCGGGCGGCCCGGATTGCGGCTGGGGCAACATGCTGTTCGAAGGTCAGCGTGGCACTCCGGCACACTTCCTGGCATCCACCACCAACGGCACTTCCGGTAACGCCACCTTCGGCATGACCTCCGGCACCAACGGCTGCTCGACCAACGCGGCACTGACCTACGGTGGCAAGTCCTGGCTGGCCATGAATGGCATGATGAACGAGCTGTCCGAAGACATGGCCAAGGGTCAGGGCGAAGCGCTGACCACCTATGCCGTGGTACTGGGCGTAGCGCCGGAAGATCGCGCACACTTCTCCGCCGTTACCCACGAGCACTTCCAGCAGATCTTCAGCAAGGCTGACGTGACCGCAGAAGACGTGCATACCAACACCCTGGCCGTACTGAAAAGCGACCCTCGCCTGGCCAAGTACGCCACTCAAGCTTAAGCTGGACACCACTCGCTCCTCTCGGGGAGCGGGTTTTCTTTTTGGGGCCCCTTCGGTCTTTATTTTTTCCGACTTTCCAAGTAGCCGACTATGCTCAAACGCCTTGCCTGGCTGGCGCTCTGTGTGTGCGCCCCGCTGTCCGCCGCGCCCCATGTCGACCCTCAACGTTTGCAGCAACTGGCCAATGATCGCTTCTGGATTTCCCTGGGCCATTACGAAACCGCCAAGCTGGGTGGCTGGCGCAGCTATATCAGCGACAAAAAATTCTTCCTCGCCCCCGATGGCAATGAACACCCTGACCGTGAACTGACCGCCACGCTGCAAGCCTTGTATGGCCCGGCCAGCGCCGGCCAGCAACATGCCCAGTGCGTATACCCGGCGCGCACCCGCTGGCTGAAGGCGCAGCTCAACCTGACTGACCTGCCGGCGGTGAACTGCAGCGATTTCACCCAGTGGTTCAAGGACGTGTCGCCCCACAGTGCGGTGATGATTTTCCCCGCCGCGTACCTCAACAGCCCGTCCTCGATGTTCGGCCACACCCTGCTGCGCATCGACCAGGCCGATGTGCAAAGCGACAAGACCGCCCTGCTGAGCTACGCGATCAACTTCGGCGCCTACATCGAAGGCTCGGACAACAGCATCCTCTATGCCTGGAAGGGCCTGATGGGGGGCTATCCCGGCCTGTTCGCCCTGGTGCCGTACCAGGAAAAACTCTCCGAATACCGTAGCCTGGAGAACCGCGACCTGTGGGAATACCGCCTCAACCTGAGCCAGGCGGAAACCGCGCGCATGGTCGAGCATGTGTGGGAGCTCAAGCAGATCCAGTTCGACTATTTCTTCTTCGACGAAAACTGCTCCTATCGCCTGCTCGAATTGCTCCAAGTGGCCCGCCCCAGCCTGCGCCTGACCGAACAATTCCCGCTGACGGCGATTCCCACCGACACCGTCAAGGCGGTGAAAGAAGCCGGCCTGGTGGAAAGCATCCAGTATCGGCCGTCCCGGGAACGGGAACTGCTCAGCCGCGCCGAACCGCTCAGCGATGACGAACAACAATGGGTACTGAACGTCAGCGCCGATCAGCAGCAACTGCAAACACCGGCATTCAAGGCGCTGCCCCGCGAACGCCAGGCGCTGATCATCGACGCGGCGTATCGCCTGGAACGCTATCGCGCCAACGGCCAGGAACGCGATCCGCAACGGGCCCAGCGCAGCTTCGAGCTGTTGCGGGCGATCAACCAGAACCCCGCACCGGAACTCGACATCCCGCAACCGGGCCTGCCCGAGGATGGCCATGAGTCCCGCACCTGGCAGGCCGGCCTCGGCACGCGGGGCGACCGGGCGTTCGGCGAGTACGGCTTGCGCATGGCCTATCACGACCTCAACGACAACGCCGAAAGTTTCCCCCTGGGGGCACAGATCGAAATCCTGCAATTGAAACTGCGCCAGTACGAAGGCAATGACTGGCAGGTGCAGCAACTGGATCTGGCGACCATTCGCTCCCTGACCCCACGCAACGAGCTGCTGCAACCGCTGTCCTGGCAGGTTACCGGCGGCCTGGAGCGGGTGCCGGGCAAACACGACGATGAAACCTTGGTCAGCCACGTCAACGGCGGTGCCGGTGGCACTTGGGCGCTAGGCGAAGATGTGTTGGGCTTTGCCTTGGGCACGGTGCGGGTCGAGCACAACAACGATTTCGCCCAGTTCATCGCCCCGGCCGCCGGTTTCAACAGCGGCGTGCTGTGGAAAAACCCGCTGGGCAACTTGAGCCTGGAAGCCAAGGGCGATTATTTCGTCAACGGCGAAGTGCGTCGTAGCCTGAGCCTCAACCAGCAATGGGAATTGTCCCGCAACCTCGGCCTGCGCTTGAGTGCCCAGCGGGAGTTCAGCCACCTGGCTTCTCCGGAGAACGAGGTGATGCTCGAGGTGAAGTGGTATCACTATTGACCGGGACCGCTCTGCGCGCGCACAGAGACAAACGGATTAATCACAGGGCTTTCACATCGGCCTGACGAATACGCTTCTAGACTTCTCGTATAAGTGGATACGGCAGGAAGGCTCAAATGAGGCGCGCGGCAGTGGTACTGGGTATGTTGATGTTGCTCGGTGGCTGTGAAACCACTCATGAAGACCTGATCGCCCGAGGTTATCCACCGGCGTTCGCCGACGGCTACGACGACGGTTGCAGCAGTGGTCGGCAAGCGGCGGGGGTGATTACCGGCCAGTTCAGGAAAGACGTGCCGCGTTATCTCAAGGATCCGCGCTACGCCGAAGGCTGGAGCGATGGCTTCCGGCAGTGCCAGGCGATGCGCGAAAGCGAGGAGCGCAATGCCTATCGCGATCGTCATTGGGATGACCACGAACGTGCCTGGCAACAAGAGAGGGACCGGGACGCCGCCCGGGCTTATCGCTCGCCGTGAGTCGCGCATAGACATTCGTCGAAACCAAAAGCCTGCGACCATGGACCAAACTCCAATAGAGGAGAACACCATGAGCCGCGCTTTCGTCAACGAAGACAACGCCGCTGCCCAGGCCGACCAGCCGGTCGAACGTCAGGTCAGTGCGCAACCCAATTACGTCACGCCCACCGGGCTTGCCCTGCTCCAGGCCCGGTTCGCCGAGTTGCAGGCTCTGCACAGCCAGCAGGCGACCGGGGGAGATTTGGCGGACAAACAACGAATCGCCGATCTTGAACGGGACCTGCGCTATTTCAAGCAGCGCCTGCAAAGCGCCCAGGTCGTTGCACCGACGTCGTCCGATCAAGTGCGGATCGGGCATTGGGTAACCTTTGTCGATGAACAGGATCAGGAACAGCGAGTGCAACTGGTGGGTGAAGACCAGGCCGATGCGGCCAGTGGCTTGATCAACTGGGGCTCGCCGCTGGGGCGGGCGTTATTGGGGGCGAAGGTGGGGGATGAAGTGACATGGAAGCGACCACTGGGAGATCTCGTCATCGAGGTCGTGGCGATAGATACTCCATGATATTGCCGATTTCTTTAAACATGATTAAAAGTCCCTAACATCAAGACCCGACAACAATCTGTTACTTGCCTGTAGCCATATGTAACTGCAACATGAGGTCATAACAACAAGTTTGCGTTAAACCAGGACCATGCTACTGTTTTTCCCGCACCACAACCGGTGTACTGCAACAACAAAGGAGCGGCATTAATGAGCGAGCAGGCACGGCTAATGCCAGGCAACTTCGACAGCAACCTCAAAGACTATCGACAGGTAGTTGACCTCGCTATCGAACCAGTAGCACTGACCATTTCCGCCATACACTGCAGCGCTCTTTTATGCTAAATCCTTTTTCAACAACATGGACCTGCCCAACAGGTCTTTGATACCCCCTAATCCGCCTATAAAACAACTTCACCAACATCCTACAGTTCGGATGCGCTTGCTCGCACCCAACTGACTGTACTTGATGTTTGATAACTGATGAGGAAAACACCATGAGCGAACAGATCCTGAACATGTCCGGTGACTTCTATAGCGACTTCGACGCTTATCAAGCGCCGACCAAAAACATGGGCTCGATACTGGCAACGACAATGGAATGCAACACCTTTGGCACGTGCACCAATCTCGAGTGCTCGACACTCGGCTGCTAAGCCCTTCCACTGATCGTCCAATCAGGCAACACCCATAACCATAGAGCAGGCAACGCCTGCTCTATCCATTTCAGGAGCGACGGCATGCTTGTTAACGCTTTGAAGTTGAATCAGCGAGGTCAGTGCAGATTCACTTCCGACGACGACATCGCCCTTTTTGTAAACAACCTGACCCGCCTGCATGCTGATGATCAGGCCTTGCTGGACTATTTCGGATTGAACCGGGAACAACTGGTGTCGTATGCCAAGGAACCTGGTAACCCGCCGCACCAGCCTGACGACGGCGAAACCGTCTTGAGGGCCTTGAAGGAAAAGCTTGCTCGCCTTGACAGCCTTCACGTCGGCACGGAAAAGGCCGCGAGCGGCAAAGACAATTTTTATTGGTTTGGCTACCGCTTTTTTCTTTATTTCATCGATACGTTCAAAGCGGATGGGCGCTACGCCAAAGCGTCACTGCACATTGATGAACCCGCGCTGCTGGCAAGCCTTGAGCACTATGTCTTGGCCCGTGTCGGACGCACCTCGGAACAAAGCCTGGTCCACTCTCTTAATACGCGGATTGCGGATGGCGACGAGATTGACCTGAGCGGGTTCAGCGAACAACTGCGCACGTTGCCGCTCCTTGAGTTTTTCGACGCCTATCCTGTATTGGCGACACTGCTTTTTGATTTGCTGGAAGACACCCTCAACTATCTTTATACGGTCATACTCGACTTCGCCGGCGATGTTGACGCGCTGCAGATGGCATTCTCAATCCCATCCCGAAAAATCGACGCTATCGAGTTCGGCCTGGGTGACCCTCACGGTCGCGGTGAAACGGTCTGCCAGGTCAAATTCTGCGCAACCTCCTTGGTCTACAAACCACGGGCAAGCCGCGAAGCAGTTTTTTTCAATCGCCTGCTGGGACAATTACGTGAGTGGACTGGCGCGGATTGTTTTGCCATCCGCGCGCCAAGAATCCTCAGCCGTGAGCGACATAGCTGGATAGAAAAGGTCGACAACACGCCTTGTGACAGCGCAGCGGACGTGGCGCTGTTCTATAAAAAGATGGGCGCACAGATCGCCGTCATTCATGCACTCAACGGCATCGACTTCCATTACGAAAACATCATTGCGTGTGGCAGCAGCCCTGTCATGATCGACCTTGAGTGCTTGTTCACTGCATCCACCAGCGACCTGCTACTCGAACTGCCGCTAGATAGCGCGCTGTCCAACACCTTTAAATTGATCCAGCAGTCGGTGTGCTCCAGCGGCTTCGTACCCTTTTCACAAAAGTCCAATAACGACCAGAGCGGGTTGACTCGGCAAGCGCTATTCATTTCCACCCGCCACTCGCTGGTTTTCGAAGATGGCTTTTACCATTTACGTAAAGTCGAGTTCGAGCACCTGCTGGTACAAAAGCATTTGCCGCTTTTGCACGGAGAACACAAGGGGCATGAAACGTATAAAGCCGAACTTGTCCACGGCTTTGAATATGCGTATGGCGAACTGATGACGCATCGGTACGCGATCATGCAGATGCTCGAGCAATCCGCAGGCGAATTATCAACCCGTGTATTGCTCAAAAACTCTCAGCGTTATGCGGACTTTATCGGGCTGAGCCGCCACCCTCGCTTCATGAAAAACATGTTGGACCGGGAGCTTCTGCTAGCAACCCTGTGGAAAGACTTGAAAGAGCCCTATCGAGCAAAAGGCATTCCGCGCCATGAAATAGCCGACCTGCAAAGATCCAGCATTCCGTGTTTCACCATGCCGCTCAACTCCAACGCTTTGATGAGCGCCCAAGGTGAAACAATAGACATGACGAAAGTACACCCCCCGATAAAAAGCTGCTTACAGAAAATAGCCAATCTGTCCGCAGCGGACAGGGCATTACAACTCACACTGCTTGAAATGTGTTTGTATCCGGAGTCGAACGGACAGCCGTCGTCACCTGCCACCCTGAAAAAAGCGCCCCAAGCGGATCGACTCGACGCAATACTCGGCATCAGTTCCCGCCTCGAAGCGCTCGCGATCAAGGGAACGGCAACGGACGTCAGTTGGTTGGCGTTCCATACGCACCCAACGACTCGTGGAAAATACCCTTCACCCATGGATCATGGGTTGTACTCCGGTATCGCCGGGATTGGGTTGTTTTATCTGAGCCTGTTCAAGGTAAGCGGCAAACCACGCTTACTGTCGCTCCTGGATCAGATACTGGCCTCACTGGAACAACACTTTGGCTTTTTCAAAGCCGACCTGACCGTCAGTGCCTATCATGGCCTGGGCTCTTATCTCTATCTGCTCATCAATCGTCGCCAAATCACCGGCGATCCGCAACACGATGAGAAAATTGCCAGCCTGCTGACCCAACTGATCGATGTCCCCCCTGAAGACTACGATTTCGACTTCCTGGGCGGCTGTTGTGGTGCGGTGACGTTGTTGGCCAATATCCATGGGTTATCGGCGCAAGCGGATGTGCGGCCGGCCATTCGGCGCATGGTTGCCTACATAAAGGACCAGATACTGATCGAAGAAGGCCAGCTTCTTCGACGCGATGACCGCTCCGTCATTTTAACGGGCCTGTCCCATGGTCTCTCCGGCGTCATCCAGGCCTTGTGCAAAGCCTATGATGTGACCGGCGATGGGGCGTTGGTGCCCTTGGTCATCCAGGTACTGGAGGGTGAAAATCGCTTGAGTCGGGAGGGTTTCTGGCTGGACCTGAGAGAGCTGGGCCCTGTCGACCATGCCACCAAGTGGTGTCACGGAGACGGCGGCATCCTCATCGCCAGGCGACAACTCATGCAGTCGATGGGAGAGGCCTTGGACGAAAACACCCGGCAGACGGTGCTCGACGACATCCAGCGTTGCGAGAACAATCTCTGGCAGCACGGATTGGGCGATGGCTATAACCTGTGCCATGGCGATTTCGGCAATCTGATCTGCCTGTATGACTTGTATCGGCACACCGATGACTCCGAGGGCATCAGCAGGGTCAAGCAGGCGCTTGGCGAGGTCGCCCGGCAGTTTTTCGAAGGCCCCTTCCTGGACCAGGATCGGGTTCCCGACGTCAGCCTGCTGACGGGCATTACAGGCGCAGGTTATGCCTTGCTGTATGAGATCGATCCGACCCTTCCAAATATTCTTTCGCTCGATTTCGCGAAGCAATCCGCAGGATAAAAAACAGCCACAATACCTTGTGGGAGCGGGCTTGCTCGCGAAAGCGCTGGGTCAGTCGACCACAGTGCTTGCCGATCCGACGCCTTCGCGAGCAAGCCCGCTCCCACAGGGAATTTGCGGTGGCCAAAGAAAACGGAGCCTTCGAAGGCTCCGTTTTTTGCAACTGACCGCGAATCAGGCCAGTTTCTTGTGCCGTACACGATGCGGCTGGGCGGCCGCTTCGCCGAGGCGTTTCTTGCGATCGGCTTCGTACTCGGTGTAGTTGCCTTCGAAGAAGACCGCTTGGGAGTCGTCTTCGTACGCCAGGATGTGGGTCGCCACACGGTCGAGGAACCACCGATCGTGGGAGATCACAATGGCGGCGCCCGGGAAGTCCAGCAAGGCTTCTTCCAGGGAACGCAGGGTTTCGACGTCGAGGTCGTTGGACGGTTCGTCGAGCAGCAGGACGTTGCCGCCCTCTTTCAAGGTCAACGCCAGGTGCAAGCGACCGCGCTCACCGCCGGACAGGTCCTTGACGAACTTCTGCTGGTCGCCGCCCTTGAAGTTGAAACGGCCGACGTAAGTGCGCGACGGGATTTCATAGTTGCCGATGCGGATCTGGTCGGAACCGTCGGAGATCTGCTGGAACACGGTCTTGCTGCCGTCCAGGTCCTCGCGGCTCTGGTCGACGCAGGCCAGTTGCACGGTTTCACCGATTTCGATGCTGCCCGAATCCGGGGTTTCCTTGCCCATCAGCATGCGGAACAGCGTGGATTTACCCGCGCCGTTACCACCGATCACACCGACAATGGCGCCTTTGGGCATGGAGAACGACAGGTTGTCGATCAGCACGCGGTCGCCATAACCCTTGGTGACGTTCTTGAACTCGATGACCTTGTCGCCCAGGCGTGGACCGGCCGGGATGTAGATCTCGTTGGTTTCGCTGCGCTTCTGGAATTCCTGGGACTGCATTTCCTCGAAGCGCTGCAGACGTGCCTTGGATTTGGACTGGCGGGCCTTGGCGCCTTTGCGCACCCACTCCAGTTCTTCCTTCATGGCTTTTTCATGGGCCGACTGCTGCTTGGACTCCTGGGCCAGACGATCGGACTTGGCTTCCAGCCAGCCCGAATAGTTGCCCTCGTACGGAATGCCTGCGCCGCGGTCGAGTTCCAGGATCCAGCCGGCGACGTTGTCCAGGAAGTAACGGTCGTGCGTGATCGCAACCACGGTGCCTGGGAAGTCATGCAGGAAGTGTTCGAGCCAGGCGACGGAATCGGCGTCCAAGTGGTTGGTCGGTTCGTCGAGCAGCAGCATGTCCGGGGCCGACAGCAGCAGGCGGCACAAGGCCACGCGGCGCTTTTCACCACCGGAGAGGTGCTCGACCTTCGCGTCCCAGGCCGGCAGGCGCAGTGCATCGGCGGCGACTTCCAGCTGGCGATCCAGGTTGTGGCCGTCGCTGGCCTGCAGGATCGCTTCGAGCTTGGCCTGTTCGGCGGCCAGCTTGTCGAAGTCGGCATCCGGGTCAGCGTAGGCGGCATAGACCTCGTCGAGGCGCGCCTGGGCGTCCTTGATCACGCTGACCGCTTCCTCGACCACTTCACGCACGGTCTTGCTCGGGTCCAGTTGCGGTTCCTGGGGCAGGTAGCCGATGTTCAGGTCCGGCATCGGGCGGGCTTCACCGTCGAATTCGTTATCGACGCCGGCCATGATTTTCAGCAGCGTGGACTTACCCGAGCCGTTGAGACCCAGTACGCCGATCTTGGCCCCGGGGAAGAACGACAATGAAATGTTTTTCAGGATTTCCCGCTTCGGCGGAACAACTTTGCTCAGCCGATGCATGGTGAAGACGTATTGAGCCATGGTGAACCTAGCGTCAGTGACAGGTGAAAAGAACGAGCCAGGCCATGCGCGGCGCCGGCACTTGACGGTCATCAATGCCTGCGGGCGGATAGAGCCTGGGAATCTGGAGCTGGAACGCTCTTGTTTGACCGGCAAAGCTACCTCAACCGTCGGTCAAGGTCCAGCCGCCAGGGGCTGGCACTTTGCCACAACTCAAGGCATGCTAGCCGCCCTTCGGGCGTCCGGCTTATAGTGCACGTCGCGCCAGTCCAGCAAACCGCAGGATTACAGCTTGTCCAACGTCACTCCGCCTCTGTCCCCTCGCGCACCCGCTGTCGTGCCCGGCTCGCCCCTGCGCGGGACACTGAAGGGCGCGCTGGCCACCCTGGTGCTGCTGTTGCTCGGCCTGCTGTTCTGGCAGTTGCTTGACCAACTGCGTGAAACCCAACAGCAACAGCGCCAATACACCATCGACTACACCGCCGATCTCGCCGCGCAAGTCAGCCTGAACATGGCCCTGAACGCGCAAATTGCCCTCAATCTGCTACCGATCGTCGAACAGCCACAAAGTGCCGACGAACAGCAGGCGCTGGTTCGTAAACTCCAGCGATCGTTACCCGAATTGCGCAGCCTGGCACTGCTGAGCCCTTCCGGCCGAGTGCTCAGTGACAGCGACGCCGACAGCCATGACGCCGACTACCTGAGTGAACTGGTGCGGCGCAGCCGGGCCCAGGCCCATTATTTCAGCAATGCCGAAGACGGCTCCGTGGTGCATCTGTTGTTGCACCAGGCCAGCGGCAGCAGCCGTGGCTATTGGGCCCTGCGCCTGACCCCGGATTTTTTCGCCACCTTGACCAAGCAAGCCGATGTGGGGCTGCGCCCACTGTGGCTGGTGGAAAACCGCCTCAACCAGCAGATCATCAGCCGCGACGAGAGCCTGCCCTCGAGCAGCCCTACCCACCTGTCACCGGATGACCTGGAGAACACGGTACTGACCGTGCCCCTGAGCAGCAGCGACTGGCAACTGCGCGGGCTGTTCGACCGTCGCCAGGTGATCGAGCAACTGCTGCCGGCCTTCATCGGCAAGTGCCTGCTGGGCCTGGCGTTTTCGTTGCTGCCCGTCATCGCGCTCTTGAACATACGCCGGCGCCAGCGACAGCTGCACGAAGGTCGACGGCGTTACCAGGATATTTTCGAAGGCACCGGCGTGGCCCTGTGCGTGCTGGACCTGTCGGGGCTCAAGGCCTTTTTTGAGCGAGCGGGCCTGCACAATGGCGATCAATTGCGCGCCTGGCTGCAAACCGCTCACCAACTCGAGCAATTGCGCCAGGAAGTTCACGTCACCGAAGTCAACCAGATGGCGTTGAAACTGCTCAACGTCGACTCCTGTGCCCAGGCTTGGCAGTTGCTGGTCGGCAAGGGCACGCCCGACAGCAACCCCATCGGCTCGAAACTGCTCGAAGCGCTGCTCGACCAACACAAGCAACTGGAGCTGGAAATCAAGCTCCAGGACGCCCATGGCCGCGACCAGCACCTGTGGCTGGTACTGCGCCTGCCGGAAAAACAGCCCGACTATAGCGCGGTCATCCTGAGCATCAGCGACATCACCAGCCGCAAGCTGATCGAACTCTCGCTGCTCGAACGCGAAGGTTTCTGGTCCGACGTGGTACGCACCGTTCCGGATCATCTCTACGTGCAGGATGTCATCAGCCAGCGGATGATCTTCAGCAACCATCACCTGGGCCAGACCCTGGGGTACGATCGCACCGAACTGCACCAGATGGGCGAGTACTTCTGGGAGATCCTGCTGCACAGCGACGACGCCGATCACTACCACAACCTGCGCCAGGAACAACGGCGTGGCGGGTACACGCAGTTGTTGCAATGCCAATTGCGCTTTCGCCATCGCAATGGCAAATGGCGCTGTTTCGATATTCGCGAACAGGCACTGGCCCGGGACCGGCATGACCAGGTGACCCGGATCATCGGCGTGGCCAAGGACGTCACCGAGCAGATCGAGGCCAGCGAATCGCTGCGCGACAGCGAGCAACGCTACCGGATGCTCGCCGAAAGCATCAGCGACGTGATCTTCTCCACCGACAACAAGCTTTCGCTCAACTATGTCAGCCCGTCGGTGCAAGCGGTACTGGGCTACACCGCCGACTGGATTTTCCAGAACGGCTGGCAATCGATCATCGCCAACCCGCAACAACTGACCGGCATCTACAGCCTGATGGACCGCGTCAGCAAGGCCCTCGACCAGCCCGAGCAACTGGCCGAGCTGCGCAACCAGATGCAGACCCAACTGTTCCTGTTCGACTGCCTGCGCGCCGATGGGCGCAAGATCCCCATCGAGTTGCGGCTGGTGCTGGTGTGGGATGAGCACGGCGCGTTCGAAGGCGTACTGGGCGTTGGCCGCGACATCAGCCAGCAGCGTCGCGCCGAAAAAGACCTGCGCATGGCCGCCACGGTCTTCGAGCACTCGACCTCGGCGATCCTGATCACCGACCCGGCCGGCTACATTGTCCAGGCCAACGAAGCGTTCAGTCGCGTCAGTGGTTATGCCGTGTCGCAAGTGCTGGACCAGTTGCCCAACATGCTGACCGTGGACGAGCAACAGGAAGCCCACTTGCGCTACGTGCTCAAGCAGTTGCAACAGCACAGCACTTGGGAAGGCGAAGTCTGGCTCAAGCGCCGCAATGGCGAACACTACCCGGCCTGGGTCGGCATCACCGCCGTGCTGGACGACGAAGGCGACCTGGCCAGTTATGTGTGCTTCTTCAGCGACATCAGCGAACGCAAGGCCAGCGAGCAGCGCATCCATCGCCTGGCCTATTACGACGCCCTGACCCACCTGCCCAACCGCACGCTGTTCCAGGATCGCCTGCACACCGCGCTGCAATCGGCCGAGCGGCAGAAGACCTGGGTCGTGCTCATGTTCCTCGACCTCGACCGCTTCAAGCCGATCAACGACTCCCTGGGCCACGCCGCCGGCGACCGGATGCTCAAGGAGATGGCCACGCGCCTGCTCGGCTGCGTCGCCGACGACGACACCGTGGCGCGCATGGGCGGCGACGAGTTCACCCTGCTGCTGCAACCACGCGTCAGCCGCGAAATGGCGCTGAACCGGGCCATCACTGTGGCCGAGCAGATCCTCGCCAGCCTGGTCCGGCCATTCGTGCTCGAAGGCCGCGAGTTTTTCGTCACCGCCAGTATCGGTATCGCCCTGAGCCCCCAGGACGGCAACGAACTGAGCCAGTTGATGAAGAACGCCGACACGGCCATGTATCACGCCAAGGAGCGTGGCAAGAACAACTTCCAGTTCTACCAGGCCGACATGAACGCCAGCGCCCTGGAGCGCCTGGAACTGGAAAGCGACCTGCGCCACGCCTTGGAGCAGAACGAGTTCGTGCTGTATTACCAGCCGCAGTTCAGCGGCGATGGCAAACGGCTGACCGGTGCCGAGGCCCTGCTGCGCTGGCGCCATCCGCGACGTGGGCTGGTGCCGCCGGGGGATTTCATCCCGGTGCTCGAAGAGCTCGGGCTGGTGGTGGACGTCGGCGACTGGGTCATCACCGAAGCCTGCCGGCAACTCAGGACCTGGCACCAGGCCAAGGTCCGGGTACCGAAGGTCTCGGTCAACATTTCGGCCCGGCAGTTCTCCGACGGCCAGTTGGGCACGCGCATCGCCAATATCCTGCGCAGCACCGGTCTGCCACCGGCCTGCCTGGAGCTGGAACTGACCGAAAGTATCCTGATGCGCGAAGTCAGCGAGGCGATGCAGATCCTCGCGGGGCTGAAAAACCTGGGCCTGAGCATCGCCGTCGATGACTTCGGCACTGGTTATTCATCGCTCAACTACCTCAAGCAATTCCCCATCGACGTGCTGAAGATCGACCGCACCTTCGTCGACGGCCTGCCGTCCGGCGAACAGGATGCGCAGATCGCCCGGGCAATCATCGCCATGGCCCACAGCCTCAACCTGGCGGTGATCGCCGAGGGCGTCGAGACCCACGAGCAGTTGGATTTCCTGCGCGAGCATGGTTGCGACGAAGTCCAGGGCTACCTGTTCGGCCGGCCGATGCCGGCCAATCGGTTCGAAGCGCAGTTCAGCAATGATGCGTTGTTCATGCTCGACTGAGGTTCTTCGGTGCCTGTAGTGGCCTCATCGCGAGCAAGCTCGCTCCCACAGGCACGCAGGCCCAAATGTGGGAGCGAGCTTGCTCGCGATGAGGCCCGCCAAGGCGACGCGGAATGGCACGTGAATCCCATTCGTCCGCGACATGACGCCCTTTCATATGCCTTCCAAAACCGGTTGAGGTAGAATGCCCCCCTTTTCTGCCCCCGATCCTTGAGGACCGCCATGTTCAGCCGTGATTTGACTATTGCCAAGTACGACGCCGATCTCTTTGCCGCCATGGAGCAAGAAGCTCAGCGCCAGGAAGAGCACATTGAGCTGATCGCTTCGGAAAACTACACCAGCCCCGCGGTGATGGAAGCTCAAGGCTCGGTACTGACCAACAAGTACGCCGAAGGTTACCCGGGCAAGCGCTACTACGGTGGTTGCGAGTACGTCGACGTGGTCGAGCAACTGGCCATCGACCGCGCCAAGGAACTGTTCGGCGCCGATTACGCCAACGTCCAGCCGCACGCCGGTTCCCAAGCCAACGCCGCCGTGTACCTGGCGCTGCTGTCGGCCGGTGACACCATCCTGGGCATGAGCCTGGCCCACGGCGGTCACCTGACCCACGGCGCCAGCGTTTCCTCCTCCGGCAAGCTGTACAACGCCATCCAGTACGGCATCGACGGCAATGGCCTGATCGACTACGACGAAGTCGAGCGCCTGGCCCTCGAGCACAAGCCGAAAATGATCGTGGCCGGTTTCTCCGCCTACTCGCAGATCCTCGACTTCCCGCGTTTCCGCGCAATCGCCGACAAGGTCGGTGCCTACCTGTTCGTCGACATGGCCCACGTGGCCGGCCTGGTCGCCGCGGGCGTGTACCCGAACCCGGTGCCATTCGCCGACGTGGTCACCACCACCACCCACAAGACCCTGCGCGGTCCACGTGGCGGCCTGATCCTGGCACGCGCCAACGCCGACATCGAGAAGAAGCTGAACTCCGCCGTCTTCCCGGGCGCCCAGGGTGGCCCGCTGGAGCACGTGATCGCAGCCAAGGCGATCTGCTTCAAGGAAGCGCTGCAGCCTGAGTTCAAGGCTTACCAGCAACAAGTGGTGAAGAATGCCAAGGCCATGGCCGGCGTGTTCATCGAGCGCGGCTTCGACGTGGTGTCCGGCGGTACTGAAAACCACTTGTTCCTGCTCTCGCTGATCAAGCAGGACATCTCCGGCAAAGACGCGGACGCGGCGCTGGGCAAGGCGTTCATCACCGTGAACAAGAACTCGGTACCCAACGACCCACGCTCCCCGTTCGTCACTTCGGGCCTGCGCTTCGGCACCCCGGCCGTGACCACTCGCGGCTTCAAGGAAGCCGAGTGCAAGGAACTGGCCGGCTGGATCTGCGACATCCTGGCGGACCTGAACAACGAAGCGGTCATCGACGCCGTGCGTGAGAAGGTCAAGGCAATCTGCAAGAAGCTGCCGGTATACGGCGCTTAATCAGCCCGTCAGACCGCAATAAAAGGCCCGCATCTTTCGATGCGGGCTTTTTTATTGGCCTTTAAAAGACCACGCCACCTAACCAAACCACCTTTACAACACTCAACATCTGCCATTGCACTTAACTTTCTGCAATACAGATAACACCACCAACAAGCAATAAACCAATAAGATCCAGCTCGCCGCACCCACACTTCAAAACTCAATACAGGATTCATTTATCACATGGACAGTGAACATTCTTTTCATGCAACACTTAGCATGTTTGACGCCCGCGTAAATCTACTTGAAAAATTGCATGGCAAACCCGCGATGGCAACCGTCAGTTCATTCAGCGGTGGATTCTTTACCGGCAAACCGCAAACCCATGATCACTCACACTTGCTCGGCATCCGCGCCGAAACCCAGGGCATGGAGCGCGCTCAATTGATCCTGCATTTTCGTCCTACACCCAATGGCTATATTCTGACCCTGAAAAACCCCGGAGAACACTATAATAAACTGATCAGCAAGAGTTGGCTTGAAGTGCTCGGCGCAGAAAATCCAAACACCGTTAATCCGACGCGCTTTATTCTTATCGATCATCGACAAAACATCATCACACGGAAAAACATTAACACCCTGCACACACCCGTCTCGCTCATGACCGCCACTCATAAATATGTCGGTGGATTAAGAGTGCGCGGCTCACCTTATCTCTATCTTGCCGAGACCGAAGAAAAATCAAAGATCACTTTTATCTTGAGCCTGCGTGAAGGAAAGTGAGGCCAGCCAAAACATATAAAACCAGGCAACCCTTTGTGGCGAGGGGATTTATCCCCGCTGGACTGCGAAGCAGTCCTTACAGGAACGATCCAATCTACCAGGCACATCCAGGTGCCTGGTTTTCATAGCGGCTTCGCCAGTCGCAGGCAGGGGACATCAAAACAGAATCGCTTCAAAACCGGCACGGATTTTCTCTTCGGGCAGTTCGTCGGCGATGAACACGATCACGCTTTCCCGGACTTCGCCGGGCCCCCATTCAGTGTCCCAATCGAAACCGTACAGCTTGAGCACGCCTTGGAACACCAGCCGGCGGGGTTCGCCGGCGATGTTCAGCACGCCTTTGTAGCGCAGCAATTGCTTGCCGTGCTCTTCCAGCAGCTGGTTCATGAACTCGCTGAGCTTGTCGATATCCAGGGCCTTGTCGGTGCGCAGCACCAGGCTGCTGATGCGATCGCCCGGGGTTGCCTTGCCCACCGGTCGCAGGCTGAACCCTGCGCCCAGGTCCGCATTGAGATTGAAGCCACGAATGTCGAGCAGCTCGGCCAGGTCGATCTGGCCGTGTTCAACCACCCTGATCGGTGCCCGTCGGTTGATGCGCGTCAGGCGCTCGCCAAGGGCCTGGACCTGGGCGGCGTCCACCAGGTCGGTCTTGCTCAGGAGCAGGCGGTCGGCAAACCCGACCTGGGCCTGGGCGATGGCCTGGGTCAGGTGGATGTCAGCGTGAGCCGCGTCCACCAGGGTCAGGATCCCGTCGAGGATATAGCGCTCGCGCAGATCCTCGTCGATGAAGAAAGTCTGCGCCACCGGGGCCGGGTCGGCCAGGCCGGTGCACTCGATCACCAGACGATCGAAGGCGATCTCGCCGCTGTCCAGCCGCTCGAGCAACAGGTACAGGGCTTTGGTCAGGTCGGTGTGAATGGTGCAGCACACGCAGCCGTTGGCCAGGGTCATGACTTGCACCGGCTCGTCGCCCAACAGTTGGGTGTCGATACCGGCATCGCTGAATTCATTCTCGATCACGGCGATTTTCAGGCCGTGCTCGGCCTTGAGCAGATGGCGCAACAGCGTGGTCTTGCCGGCGCCGAGGAAGCCGCTGAGGATGGTGACCGGGATGGGAGAGGACAAACTGAATCTCCTTGATGCCTGGAAAAGGAAAGCGGTTTTGTTGGAGCGAGCCTGCTCGCGAAGGCGTCGGGTCAGTCGACATTATCATTAACTGACACTCCGCTTTCGCGAGCAAGCTCGCTCCCACAGGGATCTGTGGCGTAAGCAAATCCTGAGACCACCCCAAAAACAACTGTGGGAGCGGGCTGGCTCGCGAAAGCGGAGTGTCAGCCACATCAATGGCGACTGACCCGACGCCTTCGCGAGCAAGCCCGC
>NZ_FMUZ01000031.1:0-75213 GCF_900101575.1 Pseudomonas sp. NFACC37-1
GGCATTGCTCCGTGGGCCGCCGCGAAGGGCCATCCATGGCCCAGCGCGGCTACCTCGGCATCCATGCCGAGGTGCCCACTGCGCAATACCTGCGTTCGGCCATCGTGGTTAACGGGGCGCCCCAGATCAAAAGCCAGCGCGAGGCGGCCTTATAGCCGGCCTGGCTCAGAGTGAACGCGTTCCTCCTGTGGGAGCGGGCTTGCTCGCGAAAGCGGTGTATTAGTTTGTGATGATGTTGGCTGTGCTTAAGTCATCGCGAGCAAGCTCGCTCCCACAGTTTTTTTGTGTTGTGTGCAGATGCTGTGATTAGCCGCAACCCCATGTGGGAGCGGGCTTGATCACGAAAGCGGTGTATTAGTTTGTGATGATGTTGGATGTGCCGACGCCTTCGCGAGCAAGCCCGCTCCCACAGGTTTTTGCGCATCCCCGGATATTGTGAACACCGCAAAGCCATGTGGGAGCGAGCTTGCTCGCGATAGCGGTGGTTCAGTTACATAGATGCTGGATGTGTCGCGCTCTTGCTTGGATCTTGATCTTGATCTTGATCTGGGCGCCCCGTTAAACCACGCTGGCCGAACGCAGGCATTGCGCAGTGGGCATCCCGGCATGGATGCCGGGATAGCCGCGCTGGGCCATGGATGGCCCTTCGCGGCGGGCCCACGGAGCAATGCCTGCGTTCGGGCATGCCGAGCCTAGGCGAGGCACCGAGTGGTGGGGCAAAGCGTTTTTGGTTACTTTTGGCGCTTTTCCAAAAGTGACCCGCTGTAAGAGCGGAACCATAAGTGGCCGTTACACAAAAAACGGATATACACGCATAGCAAGCCGAAAAACCGGGAACCCCATGGAAGCCACCCAAGTCCTGAACCCACATCAACCCGTCCCAGCACTCCCATCCGAAGGCCTGATCGCCGTGATCGCCCCCGCCGGCCCCGCCCCCCTGGACACGGAAAAAGCCATCCAATGGATGCGCGCCCGAGGCCATGAGCTGCGAATACTCCCAGGCGTCTACAAAAAAAACGGCTACCTCGCCGGCAGCGACGAAATACGCCTCAACGACCTGCACACCGCCTTCGCCGACCCAGAAGTAACCGCGATCATCTGCCTACGGGGTGGCTACGGCACACCACGCCTGCTGGACCGCATCGACTTCGACCTCCTACGACGCAACCCCAAGCCATTCGTAGGCTACAGCGACATTACCGCCCTGCACCTGGCCATCAGCCGTTACGCAGGCTTCGTGACCTTCCACGGCCCGCTGCTCAACGCCGATCTGCTGGGCGACAAGGAACCCCCAACCGTCACCTCGTTTTTCAGCCTGCTGCGTGGACAGTTGAAGACCGGCAGCGAGCTGAACCACCCCGCCGCCTACCCATTGACCACCGTCGAGCCTGGCATCGCCCACGGACGCCTGCTGGGCGGCAACCTGTCGATCATTGCCGCGACCATGGGCACGCCTTATCAGATCGACGCCGAAGGGGTGATCCTGTTCATCGAAGACGTCAACGAGCCGCTGTATCGCATCGACCGTCTGCTGACCCAACTGCGCCTGGCCGGCACGTTGGCACAACTGCGCGGTGTGTTGGTGGGGGACGTGGCCGGGGTCGATGTCGAGGCGCTGAACGGGCTGCTCAAGCAGACCTTCGCGCCGTTGCGCATTCCGGTGCTGTCCGGCTGGCGCAGCGGGCATTGCGATCCGAACCTGACCTTGCCCATGGGGGCGTTGGTGACGCTGGATGCGGGGGAGAAGAGGTTGGTGTTGGAGCAGGATGTGGTGGTCAGTCGCTAGTCATGTAGCGCCTGGGAGTCAGTCATCGCGAGCAAGCTCGCTCCCACAGGTTGATTGAGAACACCTGTGGGAGCGAGCTTGCTCGCGATAGCGGCAGTCGCCAATAAGGTGAATCAGCGGCTACGCAACGCCTCCAGCAACTGCTGCGTCGGATACCCATCCGCCGGCCAGCCGAACGACTGCTGGGCGCTGCGGATGGCCTTGCGGGTGTTGGCGCCGATGATGCCGTCGGGGTTGCCCGCATCGTAGTTGTGCTTGCCCAGCAAGGTTTGCAGTTCGATGCGTTCGCTGCGGCTCAGGGGCAGGTCTTCCTTGGGCCACTGGCCGTAGACCAGCCCGCCGTCGGTAAAGCGCTTTGACAACAGCCCGACCGCCAAGGCATAGGACGACGAATTGTTGTACTTGAGGATGGCACGGAAGTTATCGAAGATCAGGAACGCGGGGCCACGATGGCCGGCCGGCAGGAGCAGGGACGCCGATAGCTGCCTGTCATCCGGGGTGATCGGCAAGCCGCCATATTCTGATACGCCCAGTCGAATCCATTCGGAGACGGGCTTGCGGATCGTGCCATCGGCCAGCGTGTAGTCGAAGCCCTCGGCGAGATCGACCTCGAACCCCCACGGCTGGCCACGTTGCCAGCCGGAGCTTTGCAGGTAATGCGCAGTCGAGGCCAAGGCGTCGGTGGCGCTACCCCAGATGTCCCGGCGGCCGTCCCCATCGAAATCCACCGCGTGGGTGTTATACGTGGTGGGGATGAATTGGGTCTGGCCCATGGCGCCGGCCCAGGAGCCGAGCATTTTTTCCGGTGTGATATCGCCCTGTTGCAGGATTTGCAGCGCGGCGATCAATTGTGCATGGGCGAAGCCCGGGCGTCGTCCTTCGTAGGCCAGGGTCGCCAGGGAGTTGATCACCGACTTGCTGCCCTGGAACTGGCCAAAGTTGCTCTCCATGCCCCACACCGCCACCAGTGCTTCGCGATCAACGCCATAACGCTGCTCGATGCTTTGCAGGACCTGGGCGTTTTGCTGGATCAGGCTCTTGCCTTTGTTGACCCGCAGTGGCGACAGCGCGCCATCGAGGTATTCCCACACGGGGCGGGTGAATTCCGGCTGGCTGCGGTCGGCCTTGATCACGCTCATGTCCGGGCTGACGCCGATAAACGCACGGTCGAACAAGTCGGCGCGGATCCCGGCGGCCAGGGCTTCCTTGCGAAATCCGGCCTGCCATTGAGCGAAGGTCTGGGTGGGCGCAATGGCCAGGTCATCACCGGTGGGCACCACGGGCGGCACGATGGCCGGAGCGGTCACGGCGGGAACGGTCTGGAGCGGTTGGGCGTCGGCGGCGGTAGGTTTTTCGGCGCAGGCGACAAGCAGGACAACGCTTGCGGCAACAATCATTTGGCGCAGTGGCCAACGATGGGAAAGACAGAAGGGCATGCACGGGTCCAGAAATACAAATCAGGTGCTGACCTTAACATGCGAAAGGGGCGTAGGGCTTGTCCGAGTGTTTCAAGCGGCTAGAAAGCAAGAAGCCTCCCAGTTGTCAGACTGGAAGGCTTCGCGGCGGTAGCTGCCTTTGCCCTTGGCGGGTCGTTCCTGGCGGCTGCGGAACAGGGGCTGGGCGACGATGGACTTGGCCTTGTTGGGGCCATGCCTGGATGGCTTTTTGCTCATGATGGGATCTCTCGTGGGGTGGTTTTGCGGGGCAAATCATGGGACAGAGTTGGGGCGTTGTCCATAGGGTAAATGGAGGCGATATTTGTAGGATCAAGAGCGAAAAAGATCGCAGCCTTCGGCAGCTCCTACAATGAAATGCACGCATCTGTAGGAACTGCCGAAGGCTGGGATCTTTTATTCCGCTGGCAGAGTCAGCCGCTGACCGGCCATCAACAACGACAACCGGCTGAGGCTCATCCACGGCGAGCCGGCGGCCTGGCCCTTGATCTGCGCGTCGATGCGCTGGGCCTCGAGCAGCAATTGCGCCCAGCGTGGCGCCGAATAGCGTTGCAGGGCCTTGCTCATCAGGGGTTTGCGCTTGTCCCAGATGGGCGGGCGGGCCTGGCTGAAGGCTTTGTCCAGCGGTACGCCCTGGCTGTACTGCAGGGACAGGTTGGCCAGCAGGCGCAACTCCCGGGCCAGGGCCCAGAGGATCACCGGCGGCTCGACGCCTTCGCCCCGCAGGCCTTCGAGCATGCGCAGGGCATGGGCGGCTTCACCGTTGAGGATCGCATCGGTCAGGCCGAAGACGTCGAAGCGCGCACTGTCGGCCACGGCAGCCTGCACCGTTTCTACGGTGATCTGCCCGCCTTCGGCCATCAGCTTGAGCTTTTCGATTTCCTGGGCGGCGGCCAGCAGGTTGCCTTCGACCCGGGCGGCTATCAGTTCCACTGCGTCCTGGCTGGCCGACAGGCCGGCCTGGGACAGGCGTTGGCGGATCCAGCTGGGCAACTGGCTGACATCCACCGGCCAGATTTGCACGAACTGGGTCTGCTGGCCTTCAACCAGGGCCTTGCCCCATTTGGTCTTCTGCGCGCTGCCGTCGAGTTTCGGCAAGCTGATGAGCAGCAGCGTGTCCTCGGCCGGGCGTGAGCAATATTCGATCAGCGCAGCGGCGCCTTTGTCCCCGGGTTTGCCGGAGGGCAAGCGCAGTTCCAGCAGGCGTTTTTCGGCGAACAACGACATGCTCGCCCCGGCCTGCAGCAGCGTGCCCCAGTCGAAACTGGCGTCGGCGGCGAAGACCTGGCGCTCGTCGAAACCTTGCTGGCGTGCAGCAGTGCGGATGGCGTCGGCGGCTTCCTGGCACAGCAGCGGGTCATCGCCACTGATGATGTAGACCGGCGCAAGGGCGCCTTGCAGGTGTTTGCCGAGTTGGGCGGGAGCGAGCTTCATAAGAGAAAGCGAGCGGGGCGCCGGAGCGCCCCGCAAGGCTTATTCAGCCGGGATCTGCATCGGCGACTGTTGCGGGGTTTCCGCTTCAGCCTTGCGCGCCGCTTCCAGGGCTTCGGCTTCGGCTTTGGCCTTGGCATCGGCGGTCTGTTGCAACTGGTCCAGTTGAGCCGGGGTCAGCTGTTGCAGGCGCAGCATCATGCGTTGCACGAGGTCGCGACGCATTTCGTCGCGCACTTCGCTCGACTCCTGGTCGGAACCGGTGATGTTGTTGCCATCGTGCAGGTAGACCTTCTGCACTTGCAGCTTGTCGTCCAACAACACCAGATTGTTCTGGCCGCGGATTTCATAGCTCAGCACGTTGTTCAGTTCGTACTCGGCCGACCGACCGGCACCGGCATAGCTCAGGCTGCGCTGGCTTTGCTGTTCACGGGTCAGTACCAGCTTGTAGGGCGCCCCGCCGTAGACTTTCACACCGCTGTTTTCCAGGTTGTCGCGCAGCAACTTGACGGTGTCGCCATAGGCGTCCCGTGCGCTGAGGTCCAGTTCCTTGATCGCCAGCTCGGTGGTGCCGGTGCCGCGCAGTTGGAAGCCGCAGGCGCTCAACAGGACCGCCAGGCCCACTACCAGCAGATTACGTTTGATCATCTTGTTGCTCCCCTTGAACCCTATGGGGGTCGACCATGCGACCCCGCAGGTTGTATTCGGCGCCAGGCTTGAGCCTCGCGCCCGATCCAATTAGCTTGCGACGATATTGACCAGCTTGCCGGGCACGACGATCACTTTGCGAATCGTCAGGCCATCGACAAAGCGCAGCACGTTTTCATTGGCCCGCGCAGCGGCTTCGACTTCTTCACGTGTGGCGGCGGCCGGCATTTCGATCTGGCCGCGCAGCTTGCCGTTGACCTGGATGACCAGGGTCAGGCTGTCCTGCACCAGTGCGGTTTCGTCCACCACCGGCCAGCGAGCGTCAATCACCGGGTCGGCGTGACCCAGTTGATTCCACAGCTCGTGGCTGATGTGCGGGGTGATCGGCGCCAGCAGCAGCGTCACGGCTTCCAGGCCTTCGTGAATCAGCGCGCGATCCTGCTCGGTGCCTTGCGCGGCTTTTTCCAGTACGTTCATCAGCGTCATCACCTGGGCGATGGCGGTGTTGAATTTGTGGTTCTGGCCGACGTCATGGCTGGCCTGCTTGATGGCCAGGTGAATCGAGCGACGAACGGCTTTCTGCTCATCGTTCAGGCCGGCGACGTCCAGCTTGCCCGGCAGGCCCTGGGTGACGTGGGCCTGGGCCAGGCGCCAGACGCGCTTGAGGAAGCGGTGCGAGCCCTCGACGCCCGAGTCGGACCATTCCGCGCTCATGTCAGGTGGCGAGGCGAACATCATGAACAGGCGGCAGGTATCCGCGCCGAACTGGTCGATCATCGACTGTGGGTCGACGCCGTTGTTCTTCGACTTGGCCATTTTCTCGGTGCCGCCGATTTCCACCGGCAGGCCGTCGGCGATCAGCTTGGCGCTGATGACCTTGGCCTTGCTGTCGCGTTCGAGCTCGACGTCGCTCGGGTTGAACCAGGTGTAGGCACCGTTGGCTTCGCGACGATAGTAAGTCTCGGCGATCACCATGCCTTGGGTCAGCAGGTTCTTGAACGGCTCGTTGGAGCTCACCAGGCCTTCGTCACGCATCAGCTTGTGGAAGAAGCGTGCGTAGAGCAGGTGGAGAATGGCGTGTTCGATGCCGCCGATGTACTGGTCCACCGGCAACCAGTGGTCGGCCGCGGATTTTTCCACCAGGCCGCCCTCATAGTGCGGCGAGGCGTAGCGCGCGTAATACCACGAGGACTCGACGAAGGTGTCCATGGTGTCGGTTTCACGCTTGGCCGGTGCGCCGCATTTCGGGCAGGTGCACTCGTAGAACTCGGGCATGCGTGCCAGGGGCGAGCCGGCGCCGTCGGGCACGACGTCTTCCGGCAGGACCACGGGCAACTGGTCTTCCGGCACCGGTACGTCACCGCAGGTGTCGCAATGCACGATCGGGATCGGGCAGCCCCAGTAGCGCTGGCGGCTGATGCCCCAGTCCCGCAGGCGGAACTGGGTGCGCGAGGCACCGAGGTTCTTCTTGATCAGGGCGACTTCGATGGCATCGAATGCACCTGGGAAGTCCAGGCCGTTGAACTCGCCGGAGTTGATCAGTTCGCCGTGTTCGCCATAGGCGTCCTGCCAAGGTGCCGGAGTCTGGTCGCCGGCGCTGGTGCGCACGACCGGTTTGACCGGCAGGTTGTACTTGTGGGCGAATTCGAAATCACGTTCGTCGTGGGCCGGCACGGCCATGACCGCGCCGTCGCCGTAGTGCATCAGCACGTAGTTGGCGACCCACACCGGCAGTTTCTCGCCGGTGAGCGGGTGTTCGACGAACAACGACGTCGCCAGGCCTTTCTTCTCTTGAGTGGCGACATCGGCTTCGGCGACGCTGCCGCCCTTGCATTCGGCGATGAACGCCTGCAGCTCGGGGTTGTTCCGGGCCGCCAGGGTGGCCAGCGGATGCTCGGCGGCCACGGCCACGTAGGTGGCGCCCATCAGCGTGTCCGGACGGGTGGTGAAGACTTTCAGGGTGCCGGCTTCGCCAATGGAGGCGACGTCATACGGGAACTGCACTTCCATGCCCCGGGACTTGCCGATCCAGTTGCGCTGCATGGTCTTGACCTGCTCGGGCCAACCGGTCAGCTCGTCGAGACTCTCCAGGAGTTCATCCGCGTAGGCGGTGATCTTGAAGTAGTACATCGGGATCTCGCGCTTTTCGATCAGCGCGCCGGAGCGCCAGCCGCGGCCGTCGATCACTTGTTCGTTGGCCAGTACGGTCTGGTCCACCGGGTCCCAGTTCACGGTGCCGTTCTTGCGGTAGATCACGCCTTTTTCGAACAGGCGCGTGAACAGCCATTGTTCCCAGCGGTAGTAGTCCGGCTTGCAGGTGGTCACTTCGCGGGACCAGTCCACCGCCAAGCCCAGGCTGCGCAGCTGGGTCTTCATGTAGGCGATGTTTTCGTAGGTCCACTTGGCCGGGGCCACGTTGTTCTTCATCGCGGCGTTTTCCGCCGGCATGCCGAAGGCGTCCCAACCCATGGGTTGCAGGACGTTCTTGCCTTGCATGCGCTGGTAGCGGGAGATCACGTCGCCGATGGTGTAGTTGCGCACGTGCCCCATGTGCAGCTTGCCGCTGGGGTAAGGGAACATCGACAGGCAGTAGTAAGTCTCCTTGCCTGGCTGTTCACTGACTTCAAAGGACTTTTGCTCGTCCCAGAACGACTGGGCGGCGGCTTCGATTTCACGGGGCTGGTAGTGTTCGTGCATGGCTACTTTTGTACTGAATGGGGTGGCCCAATCCTCTTCGTGGCCATACTGGACGCAGACGACGCCGAATGCGGCGTTTTCGATGCCCAGCCAAGCTGGAAGTGGAGTTACAGGAAGCGCCGTAGCATACATGACCGCGCTCTGCCGAGGGAAACCCTGATTGCGTGCTGGCCATCGACGACCGCTGGCGGGGACCCGTGTTCAGGGCCGTTGGTCGCGGCGCCCTGCCGGTTTGCCCAACGAAGCTAAGCTTCTCAATGGGGAGTGAGTCTTATCTTCAATGAGGTGAGGGATGGTTGAATCACAACGAAAAGTCGCTACACCTGAGTTGTATGAAAAACTGATCGATCGTCTCGGGGTGGCCCTGGACGCTGCAAGAACCGCCGGTCGCTTGCGTGATGAGCGTCCGGTAGAGCTGGAGCTGCGTGGCTTGAGCCCCGCAGAGTTCGAACTGGTCGAGGCTTACCTCGAACAGGCCGGACATCAACCCCCCGCCAGTGGGGCCCAGGTAATCAAGCGTCTCGATGCGCCCCGTTCGGCCAAGGTTGTATGGCTCAAGGACCGGACGCCTGACAAGGATGCTATAAAGGTCCGGTCACTGCAGTTCAAGTAGCGCCGGATTCACGCGTGTCGCTTTTTTTGATTCAAGGTTTTTTCGAATCTGTTGTCGCTTTGCGTCAACCCACCTAGGCTTCGGGCATCTATGGAGATGCCCGATGCCGTTTCGTTATTTCATCAAACAACTTTTATTGCCGCCCGGCATTCTTTTGCTGTTGTTGGCGCTTGCATGGTGGTGGCGTCATTCGCGGCCGCGCCTGGCTCGCCTGTGTTTCGCCGTGGGCCTGGGCGGCTTCTGGCTGATGAGCCTGCCGGTGGTGGTGCAGTGGAGCGCCAAGGCACTGGAGCGTGAACCGCCGTTGCCGCGCAGTGAATGGGCGACCCTGGCCCAGCGTGCCGACGCCATCGTGGTGCTGGGTTCCGGTCGCGAGCGCGGCGACCTGGCCTGGGGTTCCGACCAGCCCACCGGTGTCGGTCTCGAACGCCAGCGTTATGCGGCGCGACTGGCCAAGGCTTCGGGCTTGCCCGTGCTGACGACCGGCGGCTTGCACTATGGCACCCCACCCAGTGAAGCGAAGTTGATGGCCGATTCGATGCGGGACGACTTCGGCGTCACCGTTCGCTGGCAGGAAGAGCGCAGCCGCACGACTTGGGAAAACGCCCAGATGAGTGCCGAGATCCTGCTGCCGGAAAACATAAAGCGAATTGTGGTGGTCACCCAGGCCTGGCACATGCCACGTGCCGTCTGGAGTTTCGAGCGCTCAGGATTTGAAGTGGTGCCGGCGCCTGTCGGCTTCCTGGGCCCGGACAATGCCCGGCCGCTGGGCGGCTGGATGCCGGAGTTCAAGTCGATCTGGCAGTCCGGGCAGTTGATGAATGAGGCGATGGGGTTGTTGGGGTATACGGTGTTTTATCGCTGAGCATGCGAAATGTCCGGATCGTTCCCACGCTCCTGCGTGGGAATGCCTCAAGGGACGCTCCGCGTTCCAGGACGGGCGAATATTTCGCGTCGGGCGCCGATGTGACGCGGAGCGTCACGGCTGCATTCCCACGCGGAGCGTGGGAACGATCGGCAGGGGGACCAAAGGGCCCTTAAACCGTCTTGGCCATCCGGCTCGCCACCAGCGCCCAGCCCAGCAGCAACAGGCACAAAATGATCAGCGGCCACGAGCGCCATTGCAGGTACGGCGTCAGGTTGTGCATCGGCACCACTTCGCCGTAGAGGATACCGCGCTCGAATTGCGGGATCTGCGTGGTGATCTGGCCGAAGGGGTTGATCAGGCCGGTCACGCCGTTGTTGGTGGCGCGGATCATCCAGCGGCCGGCTTCCAGGGCGCGCATCTGGGCCATTTGCAGGTGTTGCAGCGGGCCGATCGAGGTGCCGAACCAGGTGTCGTTGCTGATGGTCAGCAGCAGGTCGCTGCGCGCCGAGAGGCCGGCGGCGAATTCCGGGTAGACCACTTCATAGCAGATGAACGGGGCGATCTGGTAACCCTTGGCTTGCAGCAACGGCTGGTCGGCCGGGCCCCGGGCGAAATCCGACATGGGCAGGTCGAAGAAGGCGATCAGGCCGCGCAGGATGTCCTGTAGCGGTACGTATTCGCCAAACGGCACGAGTTTTTGCTTCAGGTAGGTACCGTCACCTTCGCCGGTCACGGTGATGCCGTTGTAGTAACGCTTCTCGTGATGCACCAGTTGCCGAATCGGCACGCCGGTAATCAACGCCGACTGCCGCTCGGCGGCGAAGTTGCCCATCATGTCCAGGTAGCCCTGGGCGGACTCCTTGAGCACCGGCACCGCGGTTTCCGGCCAGATCAGCAGGTCGACGCGCTTGGAGGCGAAGCTCATGTCGCGGTACAGCGCCAACTGCGCGTTGAGCTGCTCGGGGTCCCATTTCATGCTTTGTTCGATGTTGCCCTGGATCGCCGCGACGCTCAGCGGGTCGCCCGAGGGGCTGGTCCAGGCATGACCCTTGAGTGCCATGCCGGCCACCCACGGGCCGATCAACAGCAGCACGCCCGCGGCAATAAAGCCTTTGCGGGCGCTGCGGATCAGCCGCGGCGCGTTGTACAGCAGCGCCGCGGTCAGGGCCAGGGTGAAGGAGATCAGCCACATCCCGCCCAGTGGCGCGAGGCCGGCCAGGGGGCCGTCGAGCTGGCTGTAACCGGAATACAGCCACGGGAACCCGGTGAGGAACCAGCCGCGGAAGGCTTCCTGGCCCAACCACAGCGCGGCGAACGCCAGGGCATCGGCCAAGGGCGCCTCGTTGCGGCGCAGCCAGCGCGCCCACAGCCAGGCGGGCAGGGCGAAGAACCAGGCGATGGCGGCGATGAACAGCAGCATCAACAGCCCGGCGAGCAGCACCGAGGCGCCGCCGAAGTTATGGATGCTGACGTAGATCCAACTGGTGCCGGCGCCAAACAGGCCAAAACCGAAACACCAGCCACGGCCCAGGGCCTGGCGCGGCGAAAGCTCGCGCAGCCCGGCATAGAACAAGCCGACCGCCAGCAATGCCAGCGGCCAAAGGTCGAACGGCGCCAGGGCCAGGGTGGTGATCGCACCGGCCGCCACGGCCAGCAGGTTACCGGGCCAGCCGGGGCGGGTTATCCAGCGCATGTATATCCTTAGCGGGTCTCGCAGGGGTTATCGGCCAATGGGTGACAGGCGCAGCAGGTGAATCCGGCGGCTGTCGGCATTGAGGATGCGGAAGCGCCAGGAGCCGATTTCCGTGGTTTCGTTGCGCTTGGGCAGATGCCCGAAAGCACTCATCACCAGGCCGCCGACGGTGTCGAACTCATCGTCGGAGAATTGGCTGTCGAAGAATTCGTTGAAGTTCTCGATCGGCGTCAGGGCCTTGATCAGGAAGTCACCGCTGGGCAGCGGCTTGATGTAGCTGTCTTCTTCGACATCGTGCTCGTCCTCGATGTCGCCGACGATCTGCTCGAGTACGTCTTCGATGGTGACCAGGCCGGCCACGCCGCCGTATTCGTCGATGACGATGGCCATGTGGTTGTGGTTGGCGCGGAATTCCCGCAGCAGCACGTTCAGGCGCTTGGACTCGGGCACAAAGGTGGCCGGGCGCAGCAGATCCTTGATGTTGAAGCTGTCGCCGTTCTCCTTGAGGATCAGCGGCAGCAGGTCCTTGGCCAGCAGTACGCCCATGACGTCGTCATGGCTCTCGCCGACGACCGGGTAGCGCGAGTGAGCGGAGTCGACCACAGCGGGCAGGAATTCACGGGGGGTCTGGGTCGCCTTGATGCTGACCATTTGCGAGCGCGGGACCATGATGTCCCGCACTTGCAGGTCAGCGACCTGGATGGCGCCTTCGACGATGGCCAGCGCTTCGCTGTCCAGCAGTTTGTTCTGGTGTGCATCGCGCAGCAGCTCCAGCAGCTCCTGGCGGTTTTTCGGCTCATGGGCAAAAGCCTGGGTGAGCTTGCCCAGCCATGACTTCTGCCCGTTGCTCGATCGATCTTCGCTCATAGCGATTACTCTGAATCCTTTGTCGTTACAGTTGATGTATCAGTGTTCGTCGCCGGCGTAGGGGTCGGGATGACCCAGCTCTGCAAGCAACGTTCGTTCCAGTGCTTCCATTTCTTCGGCTTCGTCATCTTCTATATGGTCGTAACCCAGTAGATGCAAGCAGCCGTGAATCACCAGATGGGCCCAGTGGGCCTCGGGGGTCTTGTCTTGTTCGGCCGCTTCACGCTCCACCACCGGGACGCAGATCACCAGGTCGCCCAGCAGCGGGATGTCGAGCAGCTCGTCGGGAACGTCGGCGGGGAACGACAGCACGTTGGTGGCGTAGTCCTTCTGCCGCCAGGTGTGGTTCAGTTCGCGGCCTTCGGGCTCGTCCACCAGGCGGATCGTCAGCTCCGAGTCGGCGCTGCGCTGGCGCAGGGCCAGTTCGCACCATTGGCGGAACTGGGCTTCGCTGGGGGCGGCGTGTTCGCAGGCCACCTGCAGGTCGAGTTCAAGCATTGTGGCGATTGCCTTTGCCTTCGGTCGTGTCGTCGGCCTCGCGATTCTCGAAGCGCTCGTAGGCTTCGACAATGCGCTGTACCAACGGATGGCGCACGACGTCCTTGGGCATGAAGTGCGTGAAGCTGATGCCCGGCACGTCCTTGAGGACCTGGATCACATGGTTCAGCCCGGACTTGGTGCCACGGGGCAGGTCGACTTGGGTGATGTCCCCGGTGATGACGGCGGTGGAGCCGAAGCCGATCCGGGTCAGGAACATTTTCATCTGCTCGACCGTGGTGTTCTGGCTTTCGTCGAGGATGATGAAGCTGTTGTTCAGGGTGCGACCGCGCATGTAGGCCAGCGGCGCGACCTCGATGACCTGGCGCTCGATCAGCTTGGCGACGTATTCGAAGCCGAGCATTTCATACAGCGCGTCATAGAGCGGGCGCAGGTACGGGTCGATCTTCTGGGCCAGGTCGCCGGGCAGGAAGCCGAGTTTTTCACCGGCTTCGACCGCCGGGCGCACCAGCAGGATGCGCCGCACCTGTTCGCGCTCCAGTGCATCGACGGCGCAGGCCACGGCCAGGTAGGTCTTGCCGGTACCGGCCGGGCC
Organism: Pseudomonas sp. NFACC37-1; assembly: GCF_900101575.1. Taxonomy (NCBI): domain Bacteria; kingdom Pseudomonadati; phylum Pseudomonadota; class Gammaproteobacteria; order Pseudomonadales; family Pseudomonadaceae; genus Pseudomonas; species Pseudomonas sp. NFACC37-1. The sequence goes on from NZ_FMUZ01000031.1 coordinate 13,151, forward strand.
GATGCCGAAGTTGATGTCGTTGCCCAGGATTTCCTTCACGTAGCGCTGCTGATTCAAGCCGCGAGGGCGAATCATGCCTTTTTTCGTGCGCAGGGCCACGGCAGGTTCCGACGGGGCGTGGTTGTCGAGTTCTTCGACAGCCGACTCCTGCAGGAACAGGTGGACCGTATCCGGCGACAGCTCGCTCCCCTTGGTTTCCCGGTAGAGACGGCGCAGCAGGTTTTCCGCGGAGGTGGTGTGCTTGGGTTCGCCGATCAGCTCGAACTGGTTTCCGCGGTTGCGGATCTCGATGGCCAGGCGCTGTTCGATCAAGCGCAGGTGCTCGTCGAATTGCCCGCACAGATTGGCGAAGCGGCGAGCCTCAAAGGGCTCGAGAATAAAGCGATGTGGTTCGATGGGTGCGTTCAAGGTCGTTTTTAGCCGCCCAGGGGCAATTGAGATGAAACCAAGGATAGCGCCAGTAGGCTGGGTGCGAAAGCTCTTAAACGGGCGAATCTGATTCCAGCGACCGGCGCGGTCTTTTGTGGGAGCGGGCTTGCTCGCGAAAGCGGTCTTGCATCCAGTACAGGTGTCGCCTGGCATGCCGCCTTCGCGAGCAAGCCCGCTCCCACAAGGATTCGCGTTGCTACTGGATCAGCGAACCCCGCAGGGAGTGCGGTTGCGCGGCGTCGATGTGCACGTCGGCGAACTGGCCGATCAGGGCCGGGGTGTCGCAACGGAAATTGACGATGCGGTTGTTTTCGGTACGCCCTTGCAGCTCGCCGGGGTCTTTTTTCGAATAATCGGTCACCAGAATCCGCTGGACGGAACCGACCATTTGTCGGCTGATCTCGAAACCTTGCTGGTTGAGGCGATGTTGCAAGGCGTTGAGCCGTTCTTTTTTCAGTTCTTCCGGGGTGTCGTCCGCCAGGTCGGCCGCCGGGGTTCCAGGGCGCTGGCTATAGACGAAGGAATAGGAGAAGTCGAAGCCCACGTCTTCGATCAGCTTCATGGTCTGCTGGAAGTCTTTCTCGGTTTCGCCGGGGAAACCGACGATAAAGTCCGAGCTGATGCAGATGCCCGGCACTGCCGCGCGCAATTTGCGCAGCTTGGATTTGTACTCCAGGGCCGTGTGGTTGCGCTTCATGGCCGCGAGGATCCGGTCGGAACCCGATTGCACAGGCAAATGCAGGTGCTTGACCAGCTCGGGAACCTCGGCGTGGGCCTGGATCAGGCTGTCGGAGAACTCCAGCGGATGGGACGTGGTGTAGCGGATGCGGTCGATGCCGTCCACCGCCGCCACCACGCGGATCAGCTCGGCGAGGTCCGCCAGGCGCCCGTCATGGGTCAGGCCGCGATAGCCGTTGACGTTCTGCCCCAGCAGGGTCACTTCGCGCACGCCGTTTTCCGCCAGGTGGATGATCTCGGCGATCACGTCGTCGAACGGTCGGCTGACTTCTTCGCCGCGGGTATAGGGCACCACGCAGAACGTGCAGTACTTGCTGCAGCCTTCCATCACCGACACATAGGCGCTCGGGCCGTCGATGCGCGGTTCGGGCAGGTGGTCGAACTTTTCGATTTCCGGGAACGAGACGTCCACTTGCGGCAGCTTGGTGCTGCGCGCCGCGTCGATCATCTCCGGCAGGCGGTGCAAGGTCTGCGGGCCGAAGACCACGTCCACGTACGGGGCACGATCACGAATGGCCGCGCCTTCCTGGCTGGCCACGCAACCGCCCACGGCGATGACCATGTCCGGGTTGGCCAGCTTCAGCTCGCGCCAGCGGCCGAGCTGGGAATACACCCGGTCCTGGGCGCGTTCGCGAATCGAGCAGGTGTTGAGCAGGATCACGTCCGCGTCTTCGGCGCGGGCCGTGACTTCCAGGGCCTGGTGTTCACCCAGCAGATCGACCATGCGCGAGCTGTCGTACTCGTTCATCTGGCAACCGTGGGTTTCGATGTAAAGCTTCTTGGCCATGGACGGGGTCATCACGTGATTCAAAGAACCGCGCATTATAGGGAACAAGTCCCGCGGTTCCTACCGCTGTGCGAGCAGTGGCTATGCTATAGTTCGCGCCCTCATTTTTACCCGCCGATGTGTTTCGCCAGCCATGACCAAACGTGAAGCTCCAATCTACAAGGTGATTTTCCTCAACCAGGGCCAGGTGTTCGAAATGTACGCCAAGCAGATCTATCAAAGTGATCTGTGGGGCTTCCTGGAAGTGGAAGAGTTCGTCTTTGGCGAGCGCACGCAAGTGGTCGTCGATCCGAGCGAAGAAAAGCTCAAGGCGCAGTTCGAAGGCGTGGTGCGCAGTTTCGTGCCGATGCATTCGATCGTGCGCATCGACGAAGTCGAACGCCTGGGCACCCCGAAAATCAGCGAAGCCCGCGGCGCGGTCGGCAATGTGATGCCGTTTCCGATGCCGATGCCTGAGAAGTAGCACTTGGCTCTTGGTAACATGAGTTTCTAAGGTCGGGCACAGTCCTTGTGGCGAGGGGATTTATCCCCGCTGGGGCGCGAAGCGACCCTAAGACCTGACACTGCGGTATTAGAGCTCGATTGAGTTGACGGATTTGGGGCTGCTTCGCAGCCCAGCGGGGATAAATCCCCTCGCCACAAATTCAGGGCAGCGGCGAGAAAGGCGTGCGCCCGTCGGCGTTCTGCAATTCCATCAGGTATTTGCGGAAGATCTGCCCCAGCACCTGGGTGGCGACTTCCAGCTCATCGCGAGGCATCTGCTCGGCGACTTCGTCGGCGGTGTCCAGGGCGTCTTCGGCGCCGTTGACCGCCGCCATCTTCAAGACGATGTAGGCCTGGACATTATTGGCGGGGACACCTTCGCCATGGAAGAACATGCCGCCGAGCTTGAATTGCGCCTGGGCATGGCCTTGCAGCGAGGCTTTTTCGAAGTAGTTGAGGGCTTGCTTGAGGTCGCGGGGTGCAGCCTTGCCTTCGTAGTAGAACTCGCCCAACTCGTATTGCGCTTGTGCATCGCCCGCGTCCGCCGCTTTTTGACAGGCGTCGAGTGCCGGTGCGAGATCTTGTGGCTGGGTATTGAGCGTGCAACGGCCCAGCGCCGGGATCAACAACGAGTTGCCGCCTGCCTGTGCATTCGCCAGCAGCGGCTGAAGGAGCAACAGGCAGCCCAAGGCAAGGGTGCGGCCGGTGCGGTTCATGGGAATCGACTTACCTCTGAGGGGCGCGCGGACCCTCCGGGGGATCCAATAAGCGCGCATTATGAAATAAGCGGGGCCATCCTTACAAAGTCTTTACTCGTTTTTCTGCTGCACGGGAATGTTAATAGCAGCTTCGGGCATAAATACGTAGGAAAAGGGCGGGAGGTTGTCAGTAATCACTGACGCCAGCTTCAGCCAGCGTCAGTTATCCACAGGCTTACTTCAGTGCCGCGAAGGCCCGCTCGGCTGCATCGAGGGTGATCTTCAGCTCGGTCTCGCCATGGGCGATGGAGGTGAAGCCGGCTTCGAACGCACTCGGGGCCAGGTACACGCCGCCGTCGAGCATCAGATGGAAGAAGCGCTTGAAGCGGTCGGCATCGCTGGCCATGACGTCTTCGAAGGTGACGATGTCATCGGCGCCGCTGAAATACAGGCCAAACATGCCGCCGGCCTGGGTGGTCACGAAGGGGATACCCGCCGCATCGGCGCGGATCTGCAGGCCGTCGAGCAGGCGAGTGGTGTAGTCGGTCAGTTCGGCGTGGAAGCCCGGGCGGCTGATCAGGCGCAGGGTGGTCAGGCCGGCGGCCATGGCCAACGGGTTGCCCGACAGCGTGCCGGCCTGGTAAACCGGGCCCAGCGGTGCGATGCATTCCATGATGGCGCGCTTGCCGCCGAAACAGCCGACCGGCATGCCGCCGCCGATGATCTTGCCGAAGGTGCTCAGGTCCGGCGTGACGCCGTAATGGGCCTGGGCGCCGCCGAGGGCGACGCGGAAGCCGGTCATCACTTCATCGAAAATCAACACCACGCCATGCTGGTCGCACAGGCTGCGCAGGCCTTCGAGGAAACCCGGCGCCGGCGGCACGCAGTTCATGTTGCCGGCCACCGGCTCGACAATGATGCACGCCACTTCCTGGCCGACTTCGCCGAGCATCTTCTCGACTTCTTCAAGGTCATTGAACGGCAGGGTCAGGGTGTGTTTGGCGAACGCCGCCGGCACGCCGGCCGAGCTCGGCACGCCTTGGGTCAGTGCGCCGGAGCCGGCCTTGACCAGCAGGCTGTCGGAGTGGCCGTGGTAGCAGCCTTCGAACTTGATGATGCTGTCGCGACCGGTGTAGCCCCGCGCCAGGCGGATCGCACTCATGGTCGCCTCGGTGCCGGAGCTGACCATGCGCACCATTTCCATCGACGGCACGATCGAGCAGACCAGGTCGGCCATCTCGGTTTCCATCGCGGTCGGGGCGCCGTAGGACAGGCCGTGGACCAATTGCTTGCGCACCGCATCCAGCACGTCCGGATGGCTGTGGCCGAGGATCATCGGGCCCCAGGAGCCGACGTAGTCCACATAGCGCTTGTCGTCTTCGTCGGTGACGTATGCGCCTTCGGCGTGCTTGAAGAACAGTGGGGTGCCGCCGACGCTCTTGAACGCACGAACGGGGGAGTTCACGCCGCCGGGAATGTGTTTCTGGGCGTTGGCAAACAGGGTTTCGGAACGGGACATGGTTGGGCTCTCGAAAACGAAAAATGGACTATTTGATCTGCAGCAGCTCGTTGAAGGCGCGGGCGCGGCGCGTCACTTCAGCGCTGCTGTCGGCGCCGAACAGGCCGTGGACCACCGCCAGCAGATCAACCCCGTGGGCCACCAGCGGGGCGGCGTTCTCCAAGGTGATGCCGCCGATGGCGCACACCGGAATATGCAGTTTGATGCGCGCCTGTTCGAGCAGTTCAAGGTTTGCGCTGGGGGCGCCGGGCTTGGTGTTGGAGTTGAAAAAGCGCCCGAACGCGACATAACTGGCGCCTTCGCTGGCGGCCTGTTCGGCCAGGGCCAGGCTGGCGTGGCAGGTGGAGCCGACGATCGCCTTGTGCCCGAGCAGCGCCCGCACCGGCGCCAGCGGGCCATCGGTCTGGCCCAGGTGCACACCGACGCCCAGGCGCGCGGCCAGTTCGGCGTCGTCGTTGATGATCAATTGGGTCTTGTAGCGCTCGCACAGGTTGCGCAGGGCTTCGGCCTCCCGCAGGCGGCGGGCTTCGTCACTGCTTTTGTCGCGGTATTGCAGCAGGGTCACGCCACCTTCCAGCGCCGCTTCTACATAAGCGAGGAACTTGCCGGCCAGCAATTGGCTATCGGTGATGGCGTACAGGCCACGTAATTTCATTCCACAGGCCTCCGGTGCTACGAGCAGAAATCCAGCGGCAGGCGACGCGGCACGAACTGGCCTTTGCCCAGTTGTTCGGCATCGCGCAAGGTGCGCCAGGTGTAATCCAGTGCTGTCTTGACGGCGCTGGCGAGTTGTTCGCCCTGGGCCAGCCGACCGGCCAGGGCGCTGGCCAGGGTGCAGCCGGAACCGTGGTAGCTGCCGGGCAAGCGCTGGCAGGTAAAGGTTTCGCGGCGGCCATCGCGGCTGTACAGGCGATTATGGACTTCATGTTCGTCGCCGTGGCCGCCGGTGATCAACAGGTGTTTGACGAAGGGCAGCAGTTTTTCCGCGCACTCGTCGGCGCTGCCCTCGGGCAGTTCGGCGAGGATGCGTGCTTCAGGCAGGTTGGGGGTGGCGATGATGGCCAGGGGCAGCAGGCGTTCGCGCATGGCGTAGCCGACTTCATCCTTGCCCAGGCGCCCGCCACCGCCGGCGCGCAGCACCGGGTCGCAGACCATCGGCAGATGTGGGTGGGCCTGGAGCAGTTCGACCACCGTGTCGACCATTTCCAGTGAGCCGAGCATCCCCAGCTTGACCGCCGCTACCGGCGAATCGTTGAGTACGGCATTGGCTTGTGCCAGCACCCACTCGCGATCGAGCACGCGGAAATCGCTGACATTGACGGTGTCTTGCACGGTCAATGCGGTAACGGCCGGGGCGGCATGACAGCCCTGGGCGAGCAGGGCTTCGATATCTGCCTGCAAACCGGCGCCCCCACTGGGATCGTGGCCGGAGAGACAGAGGACAACGGGGCGAGAGCTGTAGATATTCATGGTGCGCGAGCTTACCACCAAACCCATTATCGGGCGCACGATCCTTGTAGGAGCTCTGTAGGAGCTGTCGAGCGAAGCGAGGCTGCGATCTTTCCATTGCCAATTGAATCGAGGAGTGAAAGATCAAGATCAAAAGATCACAGGCTCCTACACCCCGTGGGAGCGAACTCCCTCGCCACATTTGTCCAGTCCGATGCCAACCTGACCAAAGCAACAGCTCTATCTCAATGCTTTGCTCTGAAACGCCCGTTCTAGAGCCTTCAGTAGGAAAAATTTCAATGGTGCAAATTGGCCATCAGCGGCTATGCTAGAGATGGATCCAACACATAACAGGTAATGCCGGTTTTACGTCTACTCAGGGAATGGGGGGCTTCCTGACTCAACCGGACAGGCCACGCTGGGGCTTAAATGCGCTATTTGCTGATGTTACTGCTGTGCTTGTCCCCTCTGGCAAGTGCCCTGGAATTCGATGAATTCACCCAAAGCCTACCCTTGGGCCATGCCTTGCAAGTGTTCGAGGACGCCGGCGGCACGGCTACCCTGGATGAGGTCCTGGCCCAGTCCGCAGCGGGTGCTTTCAAGCCCCACGACAAAGCCACGCTGAACGCCGGTTACTCGCGATCAGCCTTCTGGTTGAAAATCGACCTGCACTATCGCCCCGACAATCCGGACGCCCAGCGCACCTGGCTGCTGGAGCTGGCATACCCGCCGCTGGACCACCTCGACTTGTACCTGCCCGACGCGGCGGGGGCCTATCACCTGGTTCGCCAGACCGGTGATGCGTTGCCGTTCGCCAGCCGCGAGATCCGCCAGAACAATTACCTGTTCAGCCTGGCGTTCAAACCCGAACAGCAACAGACCGTCTATTTGCGCCTGCAAAGCCAGGGTTCGATCCAGGCGCCGTTGACGCTGTGGTCGAGCACCGCGTACCTCGAGCAACAGCCGGTGCGCCTGTATGTGCTGGGCATCATCTATGGCGTGCTGTTGGGGATGCTGGTGTACAACCTGTTCATCTACCTGAGCGTGCGCGATACCAGCTACCTCTATTACATTTTCTACATCGCCTCGTTCGGCCTGTACCAGTTGTCGGTCAACGGTGCCGCCGTGGAGTACTTCTGGCCGGACAACCCCTGGTGGACCAACGCCGCGACGCCGTTCTTCATCGGCTGCGCGGGTCTGTTTGGCAGCCAGTTCGCCCGCAGCTTCCTGCAAACCGCCCAGCATGGCCGCTGGATGGACCGCATGCTGCTGGCACTGATCGGCTACAGCGCCGTGGTCATCAGCCTGTCGCTGATGACCAGCTATGCCCTGGCCCTGCGCCTGGCGACGGCGTTGGCGCTGGTGTTCACGGTGGCGATCTTTGCCGCGGGGTTGTTCGCCTGGTGGCGTGGCCTGCGGGTGGCGCGCTATTTCATCATTGCCTGGTCGGCGTTTCTGCTGGGGGGCATCATCAATACCTTGATGGTGCTGGGCTACCTGCCGAACGTTTTCCTGACCATGTACGCCAGCCAGATCGGCTCGGCCATCGAGGTGGCGCTGTTGTCCCTGGCCCTGGCCGATCGCATCAATGCCATGCGCGAACAGCAGGCCCAGACCCTGTTGGACGCCGGGCAGAAACTCGAAGTACTCAACCAGCAACTGGCCCACGGCAACAAGCTCAAGGATGAATTCCTCGCCACCTTGACCCACGAGCTGCGCACGCCGATGAATGGCGTGATCGGTTCCCTGGAGTTGATGGAAACCGTCGAAATGGACGAGGAACTGACCCAGTATCAACAGACTGCCGCCGGCTCGGCGCGGGACATGATGCGCATGGTCAATGGCATCCTCACCCTCACCGAGTTGCAGGCCGGCAAGCTCAAGGTCTATCCGGCACCGTTCAGCCTGCGTGGGGTGATCGATGCGCTGCAGGTGCAGTTCGGTGCCAATGCCGCGGCCAAGGGCCTGGATTTCAAGGTCGACGTGTCCCCGGGCCTGGCGGACCGGTTGATCGGCGACAGCGGCAAACTGGCCCAATGCCTGGAATGCTTGCTGGACAACGCGATCAAGTTCACTCGGTTGGGCGGCCTGGCGCTGCGTGTCAGCGGTCGGCCGACGGAGCTCGATCGGCTGGTGTTGTCCTTTGCCGTCATCGACACCGGGATCGGCTTTACCGACCTGGGGGAAGCGACCTTGTACCAGCGCTTCTTCCAGCTCGACGGCTCGATGACCCGCGAATATGGCGGTCTCGGCGTGGGCCTGGCCATCTGTCGGCAATTGGTGGAGCTGCTGGGCGGGCGCCTGACCCACACTTCCGAGCCCGGTCGCGGCAGCCGGTTCCAGTTGGACGTGGAGTTTGACGTGGCCTTGCCGGCGGCGGTCCCGACGCCGTTTTCCTTCGGTGGCCGCCAGGGCTCGCGCCAGCCCCAGGATTGCACGGTGCTGCTGGCGGATGACAACAACATCGATCAGTTGGTCATGCGTGGCATGTTGCTCAAGTTGGGTTATCGGGTGCGCACCGCCGACAGTGGCCGCGCCGCGCTGGATCTGCTGCACGGCGAGCGCTTTGACGCGGTGCTGCTCGATTGCCAGTCGCCGCCGCTGGACGGTGTGTCGGTCTGCTGCCAGATCCGCGCGTTGTCTGGCTGCGAAGAGCTGCCGGTACTGGTGGTCAGCCCGAACCTGGGGCAGGAGCGCTGTCCCTCGGGCGCGTTGATCGACTACCTGAGCAAACCGGTGAAATTCGAGGCATTGCAGGCCACGCTCCAGCGCCGGGTGCTTTGCCCGAGGCAGGGTGAAAGCGCCGATATTTAGGCGTATATGACACTTTGTTCGGCCTGGAGGCGGTGCTTAACTGAATCCCTGGCCGATCGAGGAGCCCTGTCATGAACCTGCACCAGTTCGCTGAAACCCACGACGTCACCAATCAGCCGCCGTCCCTGGATGGCGCCAACCTGTACCGCATCGACCTGCCGTTGCAGCAGTGGTCGCAGCGCTTCGGGGCTGGCTGGGCGCAGGCGCGGATCGATGCGTATGGGGCGCTGGCCGGCGGGCCGTTGATGGAAGCGGGCTTCCTGGCCAACCAGAACAAACCGGTTTTTTCCAGTCATGACCGCTACGGCCATCGCATCGATCTGGTGGAATTCCATCCCGCTTATCACCAGTTGATGCGCACCGCCGTCGAGCATGGCCTGCCGAGTTTGCCTTGGGCCCATCCACAGCCCGGCGCACATGTCGCCCGGGCGTCGATGACCTATCTGCACAGCCAGGCCGAAGCCGGTACGGGGTGCCCGTTGACCATGACCTTCGCCAGCGTGCCGGCGCTGCGCCTGCAACCGGATCTGGCCGAGCGCTGGCTGCCGAAGGTGCTGGCCACCGAGTACGACCCGCGCAATGTCGGCATGGCCCACAAGGCCGGTGTGACCCTGGGCATGGCGATGACCGAAAAGCAGGGCGGCACCGATGTGCGGGCCAACACCACCAAGGCCTACCCGGTGGGCGCCAGCGGTCCGGGCCAGGCCTATGAGCTGGTGGGACACAAGTGGTTCTGTTCGGCACCGATGTGCGACGCCTTCCTCACCCTGGCCCAGACCGACAAGGGCCTGACCTGTTTCCTGCTGCCGCGTCATCGCCCGGACGACACGCGCAATCAGTTCTACATCCAGCGCTTGAAGAACAAGCTGGGTAACTGTTCCAACGCCTCCAGCGAAGTCGAGTTCCGTGGCGCACTGGCCTGGATGGTCGGTGAAGAAGGCCGCGGCGTGCCGACGATCATCGAGATGGTGGCCATGACCCGCTTCGATTGCATGGTCGGCTCCAGCGCCCTGATGCGCCAGGCATTGACCCAGGCCAGCCATCACTGTGCGCACCGCAAGGTCGGTGGCAAGCTGTTGAGCGAACAGCCGCTGATGCAGAACGTCCTGGCAGACCTGGCGTTGGAAAGCGAGGCCGCCCTGGCCCTGAGCCTGCGCATGGGCCGGGCGCTGGACCATTTGAATGACGAGCACGAGGCCAAGTTCGCCCGGCTGGTGACGGCGGTGGGCAAGTACTGGATCTGCAAGCGCGCCCCCGCGATGATCAACGAAGCCGCCGAATGCATGGGCGGCGCTGGCTACGTCGAAGACAGCATCCTGCCGCGCCTGTACCGTGAAGCACCGGTCAACTCGACGTGGGAAGGCTCCGGCAATGTGCAATGCCTCGATGTGTTGCGCGCCCTGTCCAAGGAGCCGGGTGTGCTGGAGGTCTTGTTCAACGAGCTGGGCGATGGCCACGGCGACAAGCGCCTGGCCGGCCACATCCACCAGTTGCAGGCAGCGTTCAAGGACACCGATGACATCCAGTACCGCGCCCGGCAATTGACCGAAGACATCGCCGTCGGCCTGCAAGCCAAGCTGTTGCTGGAGGCGGGGAACAGTGGGGTCAGCGATGCTTTCATCGCCAGTCGCCTGGGTTCGACCGGCCGGGCGTACGGTGCCCTGCCTCGGGGCTTGAATGTCGAGGCCATCGTTACCCGCTCGACCCCGCACGGATTCTAGGCAAGAAGGCCAACACAAAGTCCTGTGGGAGCGGGCTTGCTCGCGAAAGCGGTGTGTCAGTCGCCGAAGAGGCTGGATGTGCCGACGCCTTCGCGGGCAAGCCCGCTCCCACAGGTTTTCATGACGCCGAGAATACTCAATACGCCACTGTTCCCGTCGGGCGGCGATGCAGGCAAGATGAAGGCCTGCAAGTCAGAACACAGGAAGCTGATCGTGACCGAAGCGTTTATTGTCGTTCAAACCGCCGAACAAGCCGTGGATCGTCTAGCGGCCCTGCACGAGCGTGCGACCACCGCGCTGAACCAGGCGCTGATGCGTTATCTCAAGGACCGCATCGAACCGGATGCCGAGCAGCGTGCATTGTTTCGCTATCCCGCCCTGCGCCTGACCTATCACTGCCACGGCGAAGTCCCGCAAACCACACGGGCCTATGCCAAGGTCCAGTTGCCGGGCACCTACAGCGTCACCGTCACCCATCCCGCCGCGTTCCGTAAATACCTGCTGGAGCAGCTGGTCCCGCTGATGCACGACTTTACCGTCACCGTGGAAGTGGGCGTCAGCGAGCAGAACATCCCATATCCGTACGTGGTGGAGCAGGGCGACGAACTGGCCGGCTCCGGTGTGACCGCCGCCGTACTGGCGCGGGTATTCCCCAGCACCGACCTGTCGGCCGCCACCGATGGTATCGCCGACGGCCTCTATGACTGGGAAAACACCGACCCGCTGCCCCTGGCGCTGTTCGACGCCGCCCGCGTGGATTTCTCCCTGCGCCGATTGGTGCATTACACCGGCAGCGACTGGCGCCATGTGCAGCCGTGGATCCTGCTGACCAACTACCACCGCTATGTCGACCAGTTCATCGTCCATGGCCTGGAGCAGTTGCGCAGCGACCCGCGCTTTGTGCGCATGGTCCTGCCGGGCAACGTGATCATCGACAAGAACATAGACCATGGCGAAGCGTCGGCCATCGCTGCCGGCGTGGTCTGGCACCGTTACCAGATGCCGGCTTATCACCTGCAGAGCAACGATGGCCATGGCGTGACGCTGGTGAACATCGGCGTCGGCCCGTCCAACGCCAAGAACATCACCGACCACCTGGCTGTGCTGCGCCCGCATTGCTGGTTGATGATCGGCCACTGCGGCGGGCTGCGGCAGTCCCAGACCATTGGTGACTACGTGCTGGCCCACGCCTATATGCGTCGCGATGGCATTCTCGACCGGGTGGTGCCGCCGAACATCCCGATTCCAGCCTTGGCCGAAGTGCAGATGGCGCTTCAGCAGGCGGCAGCGAACATCACCGGCGAGAAGGGCGATGAGCTGAAAAAGCGCCTGCGCACCGGCACCGTGCTGACTTATGACGATCGCAACTGGGAACTGCGCTGGGCCCAGGAACGTCCGCTGATCAACCTGTCTCGCGCCGTGGCGGTAGATATGGAGAGCGGTACCATCGCTGCCCAGGGTTATCGCCTGCGAGTGCCCTATGGCACGTTGCTGTGCGTTTCGGACAAGCCACTGCATAGCGAAATCAAGCTGCCGGGCTCGGCCAACGCGTTCTATGAGCGAGCGGTCAACCAGCACCTGAAGATCGGCATCGAGGCGCTGGACCTGTTGCGCACCGAACTCAACTCGTTGCATTCGCGCAAACTGCGCAGCTTCGACGAGCCGCCGTTCCGCTGATCGGATGGTGGTCATTTGACGGTCGGGCCACTAGCATGGTCGGCCCCGACCGTTAGATGTTGTATTCGCCATGCCCCGTCCTCCACGCCCTGCTTCCCGTCGCCCTGGCGCGAAGCTTCCCGCCGCTGCGCCGCGCCGTGTGGCCAAGGCTCCGCCAGCCGAGCCAAAGCTGATCCTGTTCAACAAACCCTTCGACGTGCTGACGCAATTCAGCGACGGTGAGGGGCGGGCGACGCTCAAGGATTTTATCGACGTACCGGGCATCTACCCGGCCGGGCGGCTGGATCGCGACAGCGAAGGTTTGTTGTTGCTGACCAACGATGGGCAATTGCAGGCGCGTATTGCCGACCCCAAACACAAGCTGGCCAAGACTTATTGGGTGCAGGTGGAAGGCGAACCGAATGCCGAACAGTTGCAGCGTTTGTGCGATGGGGTGGAATTGAACGACGGCATGACCTTGCCGGCCGAGGCGCGCCAGTTGGACGAGCCGCAGTTATGGCCGCGCAACCCGCCGGTGCGTTTTCGTAAAAGCGTGCCCACGAGTTGGCTGGAGCTGGTGATTCGCGAAGGGCGCAACCGCCAGGTACGGCGCATGACCGCCGCGGTAGGCTTGCCGACACTGCGCCTGGTGCGGGTCAGGATCGGTGACTGGACGATCGAAGGGCTCGATCAGGGCCAGTGGCAAGAAGTCCCGGCGCGCTTATAACGCGCCTGATTCGATCAGGCCGATCACTACGCTCTTGATGATGAACGCGGCCACGCCGAGGCCCAACACGAAAAACAGGATGAACGAGCCGAAGCGCCCGGCCTTGGACTTCTTCGCCAGGTCCCAGACGATGAAGCCCATGAAAATGATCAGGATGCTGACCAGGCCGGTCATCATCCACTCTTCGAAAACAGCAGGATCCATCAGGAAACTCCGGCGTGGGCGGGATTGAAAAGGCGCGGCGAGTATACGGCATGGGGGAACGACGGGGGATTGGCCTGCGGCGGTGTGTCGCAGCTATTCATCGCCCGGCAAGTACTCTGGATCGTTCCCACGCTCCGCGTGGGAATGCAGCCCCGGGACGCTCTGCGTCCCCAAGAGCCGAACGCGGAGCGTCCGTAGAGGCGTTACCACGCGGAGCGTGGGAACGATCTGAATGGCGTTCTCAGCTGCGCAGGTGAGTCAACGGCAGTTCGGTGCTGTTGAGCACCTGGTTCAGCACAAAGCTGGAGCGCACGCTGGTGACGCCATCGATCCGGGTCAGGTGCCCCAACAGCAGTTTCTGGTAATGGTCCATGTCCGGCACCACCACCTTGAGCTGGTAGTCCGCGTCCATGCCGGTGACCAGGCTGCACTCCAGCACTTGCGGCAGGTTGCGGATGGCGGCTTCGAAGTTCTCGAAACGCTCGGGTGTGTGGCGGTCCATGCCGATCAGCACATAAGCCGTCAGGCTCAGGCCCAGTAGCTTGCGGTCGAGCAGGGCGACCTGGCGGGTGATGTAGCCGTCATCCTCCAACTGCTTGACCCGCCGCGAGCAGGGGGAGGGCGACAGGCCGATGCGTTCGGCCAGTTCCTGGTTGGAGATGCGCGCATCGCGCTGCAATTCCGCCAGAATGCTCAGGTCGTAACGGTCGAGTTTGCTCATCGGTCGGGCCTTTATCTTGATAATTGCGGAGGATTATCTATCCGGGGTTAAAAATTGCGCAAGTGATGTTTATTTCCGCAATCTTCGCAATCATCTGTCGGCGCCCCAGGCTTATGCTTACCACCAAGATCACTGCTCGGACAAACAGTCCAGTGCAGCCCGCCCAATCAGGCCGGCTGCGGTCGCAGTACCCACCGGTACTGGCAGACCCCCGAGCTGCACACCGTCCAGAAGACGGCGTGAGGTGAGCCGACGTCATAAGCGTCGAGCACGGACGAAATTCTCAAGGGGAGGCCGACGGGTCTCCCTTTTTTAATGCCTGCGAAATAAACCTCGTGGCTGATAATCTGTCGCAGAACCGGCCTGGGCTTTCCCAGTCTTATCATCAGGCCCTGAACCGTTGTGAGGAATTTCATGAAGTCGCGCATCTGGCGTTTGGCAGGTGTTGGTCTGTTGTGGGCAAGTGTCAGTGCGCAGGGAATGGCCGACGATCAGCAAAACCGTGGCGGCCCGGACGGCGGTCGCGGGCAGGACGGGCGCGGCGGCAACGGCCAGGGTTACTCGGGCCAGCCGCGGCCGCAGAGCAACGAAATCATTCGGGGTGACAACAGTCGTCAGTTCGAGGTCACGCCGCAGAACCCGGGTGGACAACGCTACGACCGTCCACCGCAGGACCCTAACGCTCACGGTCGTCCGCCGCAGCCGCCGCCCGGCAACAACTTGCCCATTCAGGGCCGGCCCGACAGCGTGACCCAGACCCGCGAACCGCAACCGGGGTATTACCGCGATATTCCTCGGCGCAACGATGGCTATCCGAACGCAGGTCCGCGACCAGACCATGACGGTCGTCCCGGCCAGCATTGGCCCGGTCGGCCGGATGGGCATGGCAACGGGTGGGGCCCGGGGCCGCAATACCGTCCGGGTTATGTGATCGACCGTTTCCCGGATCGCAACTACCGCGTGCCCTATCGCGGCCAGGACTATTTCTATTCGGGCGGCTACTGGTATCGCCCGCAAGGACCGCGTTACGTCGTGGTCGCGCCACCGCGGGGCATCCGCACCCGTTACCTGCCCGATTACGCCCGGGAAGTGTGGATCGGCAGTTCGCTGTTCTTCCTCGCTGCCGGCGCCTATTACATCTATGAAGCCAACACCCAGGATTATGTCGTGGTCGATGCGCCGGTCGCCAACCCGCAGCCGCAACCCCAAGGCAACAGTTTCGATGTGGTGGCCTATCCGGCCAACGGCCAGTCGCCCGAGCAGGTCAATCAGGATGGCTACGACTGCTATCGCTGGGCGGTGCAGCAGAGCGGCTTCGATCCGCGCAACTACACCTACCCGCCGGCACCGGAAGTGGTGCAGACCTATCGCCAGGCCCAGGGCAGTTGCTTGAGCAGCCGAGGGTATCAGGTGACGTACTGAGTATTCATCGCTGAATCAGAGTCGGACACCTGCTTCTGTGGCGAGGGGATTTATCCCCGCTGGACTGCGCAGCAGTCCCAAAAAGCAGCCGCCTCGATCTGTCTGGCAGACCGAGTGGTGAGGTTTCAGGGCTGCTGCGCAGCCCAGCGGGGATAAATCCCCTCGCCACATTCTGTGTTCGGCATCACGCGCTGGCGTGCTTCACCACGTCCGACGGATCGGCATGCACCAGCACTTCGGCCTTCGGATAAGCGCGGTGGATGGCATCGGCGGCCTGGTCGCTGATGCCGTGGGCCACTGACAGGGTCAGGTCCCCCGGCAACTCCAGGTGCAGTTGCACGAACCAGTGGTTGCCGGAGACCCGTGTACGCAGGTCATGGGCGCCAAGCACGCCGGGCACCGCGCAGGCCAGCTCCAGCATGCGCTGGCTGACGTCCGGCGGCAGTTCTTCATCCATCAGCACCGCGAAGCTTTCCCGGGCGATCTGGATGGCGCTCCACAGGATATACGCGGCGATCCCCAGGCCGAACCAGGCGTCGAGTTGATACCAACCGAACCCGGCCAGTACCAGCGCGATCAGGATGCTGCCGTTGAGCAACAGGTCGGAGCGATAGTGCAGCGAGTCGGCGCGCACGGCGTTGGAGCCGGTGGCGCGGATGACCCGATGCTGCAACGCCAGCAGCGCCACGGTCAGCCCCAGGGAAAACACGATCACCCCGACGCTGAGCCAGGGCGCCTCCACCGGCACCGGGGTTTTCAGGCGTTCGAAGGCCTGCAAGGCAATCAGTACCGCACTGGCGCCGATAAACAGCGCCTGGGCCATGCCGGCCAGGGATTCGGCCTTGCCATGACCATAGCGATGGTCATCGTCGGCGGGGCGCAGGGCGTAATGCACCGCCAGCAGATTGAGCAGCGACGTAACGCCGTCCAGGGCCGAGTCGGTCAGGCCGGCGAGCATGCTCACCGAACCGCTGAGCCACCAGGCCAGCGCCTTGGCGATCACCAGTGTGAGCGCCACGGCCACCGACGCCCGGGTGGCCAGGCGCAGCAGGCGAGCGTGTTCGGTGCTGGTGGTCATGGCGCGGTCGTTCCTTCAGTGGCGTCGGTCATGCGGCCGGTTTCAGACCGAGGGTGGCCAGTTGCTGCGCGCTGCCCTTGTGCTGGATCAGTCGAGGATCGTCCAGTGGGAAGCTGCGGCCCAGTTCGCGTTCCAGGATCGCCTGCAGTTTTTGGTTATTGACCGTGCCGTCGGGGTTGATGGCTGGCTTGAGTTTCTCTGGCTCGATCTGGACGCTGCGGCCCGGTTCGAAATAGATGGCGCCGGTGGCAAAGTCCACGGCGAAGGCGATCAGGCCGGGGATGATGTAGAACAGTAGGCCGACGGCATCGAGGGCGGCGATGGCCGGGTCGATCTTGCCGTCGATCTGGCCGCGACGGTCCGGGTAGAAGATCGAGCCACAGGCGCTGATTTGAGTCAGCAGGGAGGCGACCAGCACGCCACCGATCACGCGAAAGGGAATACGCATAGCAATCTCCTGAACAGGTAGTAGAGGCGTTGCTGGTTGGAGTCCAGACCACGCTAAACAGTTCGCCGTTATACTCGGCCCTCTGTTTTGGAGCCAGCATGATTTCTTTGCCGATTGATGAAGTTTTACCCGCCCTGCGCCAAGCCTTGGCATCACGCCACGAAGCCGTGCTCGAAGCGCCGCCCGGTGCCGGTAAAACCACCCGTGTTCCCCTGGCCTTGCTGAACGAGCCCTGGCTGGCCGGACAGACCATCCTGATGCTCGAACCCCGGCGCCTGGCGGCCCGGGCGGCGGCCGAGCGGCTGGCCAGCGAACTGGGGGAAAAGGTCGGTGAAACCGTCGGCTACCGGATTCGTCTCGACAGCAAGGTCGGGCCCAAGACCCGCATTGAAGTGGTCACCGAAGGCATCCTCACCCGCCGTTTGCAGGACGACCCGGCGCTGGAAGGAGTGGGACTGCTGATTTTCGACGAATTCCACGAACGCAGCCTCGATGCCGACCTGGCCCTGGCCTTGAGCCTTAACGGCCGCGAACTGTTTCGCGAAGAGCAGCCGCTGAAGATCCTGCTGATGTCCGCGACCCTGGAAGGCGAACGCCTGGCCGGGCTGTTGGACAACGCGCCGATCCTGCGCAGCGAAGGCCGCATGTTTCCGGTGACTGTACGCTGGGGACGGCCGTTCCAGCCCGGCGAATTCATCGAGCCGCGACTGGTGCAGACCGTGCTCGAAGCGCTGCACGATGAAACCGGCAGCGTCCTGGTGTTCTTGCCCGGGCAGGCGGAGATCCGCCGGGTCCATCAGCAACTGGCCGAGGCCTTGGGCGAGGGCGGCAACGTCTTGCTCTGCCCGCTGCACGGCGAACTGGACCTCGCCGCTCAACGCGCCGCCATCGACCCGGCACCCGCCGGCCAGCGCAAGGTGGTGCTGGCCACCAACATTGCCGAAACCAGCCTGACCATCAATGGCGTGCGGGTGGTGATCGACGCCGGACTGGCCCGGGTGCCGCGTTTCGACCCGGGCAGCGGCATGACCCGGCTCGACACCCAGCGCATTTCCCGGGCCAGCGCCACCCAGCGGGCCGGTCGCGCCGGGCGCCTGGAGTCGGGGGTGTGCTACCGGTTGTGGTCCGAAGACCAGCATGAACAATTGGCCGCTTACGGTAGCGCGGAGATTCTGTCGGCGGACCTGGCCGGGTTGGCCCTGCAACTGGGGCGCTGGGGCGTGACGCCGCAGCAATTGGTCTGGCTCGACGTCCCGCCCGCCGCTGCCTATGCCCAGGCCCGGGACCTGCTGCAACGCCTGGGCGCGCTGGAGGGCGAGCAACTGACCCGCCACGGTCAGGCCATGGCCGAACTGCCGGCCCATCCGCGTATCGCGCATCTGCTGTTGCGCGGCCAGGCGCTGGGGCTGGCGGACATGGCCTGCAACGTCGCTGCGCTGTTGGGCGAGCGGGATATTCTCCGAGGTGCCGGCGCGGACTTGCACAGTCGCCTGGCCTTGCTGTCCGGCGAAGAACGCGCGGCGCGCGGCGCTCAGGGTGGGGTGCAGCGGGCGCGACAATTGGCCCGGCAATATCGCGGCTATCTGCGGGGCAAGGCCGAAGAGGCCGTGGCCGATCCCGATCATCCGCGCTGGCTCGGCGCGTTGCTGGCGTTGGCCTACCCCGACCGCGTCGCCCAGCAGCGTCGGCCCGGCGGCGCGGAATATCGTCTGGCCAACGGCCGGGCGGCGCTGTTTGCCGAGGCCGACAGTCTTATGAAACAGGCGTGGCTGGTGATCGCCGACCTGGGCAGTCGCCAGGGCCAGCGGGAAGAGCGGATCTACCTGGCGACGGATTTCGACCCGGCACTGTTCGACTCGGTATTGGCTGAGCAAGTGCACACGGTGGATCAGTTGGATTGGGACGAGCGCGAAGGCGTGCTGCGGGCCGAGCGCCAGCGCAAGGTCGGCGAACTGGTGCTCAGCCGCGAACCGTTGACCGGCCTGGATGAGTCGGCCCGTAGCCAGGCCCTGGTGAACCTGGTGCGGCGCAAGGGCCTGGAATTGCTGCCCTGGACTCCGGAGTTGCGGCAATGGCAGGCGCGGGTGGCGTTGTTGCGTCGACTTGAATGGGAGGCCAAGGGCGAGAGTGAATGGCCAGACGTCAGCGATGCAGCGCTGCTGAACACCCTCGAACACTGGTTGATGCCGTATCTGGGCCGCGTCTCGCGTCTCAGCCATTTCGCCAACCTGGACCTGTCGGGCATCGTCCACAACCTGTTGCCCTGGCCGTTGCCGCAACGCCTGGATGAACTGGCGCCGCACCATCTGAGCGTGCCCTCGGGCTCGTCGATCCGCCTGGACTACAGCGAGCATCCACCGATCCTGGCGGTGCGCCTGCAGGAACTCTTCGGCCTGGCCGATACCCCGCGCATCGCCGGCGGACGCCAGGTCGTCAAGCTGCACCTGTTGTCACCGGCACGCCGGCCGGTACAGGTGACCCAGGACCTGGCGAACTTCTGGCGCAGCACCTACGCCGAGGTGAAGAAGGATTTGAAAGGGCGCTATCCCAAGCATTACTGGCCGGATGATCCGCTGGTGGCGGAGGCGACCGCGCGGGTCAAGCCGCGTAAGTAATTGGGGCCGACACAAAACCTTTGTGGGAGCGAGCTTGCTCGCGATGGCGTCGGCACATCCCGACATCTGTGCTGGTTGAAAGATCGTTATCGCGAGCAAGCTCGCTCCCACATTTGTCCGGTGGTGGCTTCAAATCAAGGCGCAGCCGGCAGCAAAAAACGCGCAATCACCGGCAAGTGGTCGGAGATGCGCAAGGTGTCATCCTGGCGTACCTGGGCTTCGACCCGTTTGATTCGCGGGCTGTAGAACAGGTAGTCGACGGTGCGGTCCGGGCCGTTGAGGCCGGGGTCGTTCGGGTAATGGGTCAGCCAGTGCTCGCGGTCGATGCCGCTGGCTTCGTTGTTGGTGGGAATCATCGGGTACTTGTCCCACAGCAGGTGCAGCGGGCTGTCGGCGGAGTAGGGCGTGCGTTGCTCGGACGGCAGGCGTCGGTACTGGCCCAGGGGCAGCAGGTTGAAGTCGCCGCCGATCAGCCAGGGCGTGCCTGCGGATTCGAATTTGTCCAGTGCCTTGGTCACGGCGGTGATTTGTCTGGGCAGGGTTTCGTCCGGTTCTGTGGCCCGTTCCAGGTGCGTGTTGAGCACCGCCAACTGGCTGCCGTCGCTCAGTGACAGGTAGCTCACCAACAAGGCATTTTTCGGCTGGAACTGACGGCTGATGAAGTTGACATCGGCCACCGGCAGTTGCACCCGTTCGGCATGGTCGATGCGGTAGCGACTCAGGGTCGCCAGTTGCCGGCCGACGCTGCCGAAGATGTGCGGGTCGGGGATGAAATCGGCTTTCCAGTCGAAGGCGCTGGTACCGCATGGATAGAGGTCGGCCACGCGTTCCTGCAGCAGCTTGAGCTGGTCCTGGTAATCGCTGGCCTTGGCGCCCTTGTCCAGTTCCTGGAGCAACACGATGTCCGGTTGCTCGTCGCGGATGACCCGGGCCACTTCGTCGAGGCTGAAGGCCATGTCTTCCAGGGTCGGGCTTTCATCGTCGCCTTGGGCCAGGTCGTTCC
The DNA here is from genome assembly GCF_900101575.1 of Pseudomonas sp. NFACC37-1. Taxonomy (NCBI): domain Bacteria; kingdom Pseudomonadati; phylum Pseudomonadota; class Gammaproteobacteria; order Pseudomonadales; family Pseudomonadaceae; genus Pseudomonas; species Pseudomonas sp. NFACC37-1. The sequence continues at coordinate 33,663 of NZ_FMUZ01000031.1, forward strand.
AGAACACATAGCGCTTGCCCGCGAGGAACTGGACGTTCCAGGTCATCACCTTCAAGGCCTGGCCGGGTGCCAGCGCTGCTGCATTGGCGGTGCAACTGACCGGCACGGTTTCCCGGGGCTGTGGCCGCCAGGTCAGGCCGTAGATCGACAGGGCGGCCAGGCTGAGGATCAACAGCAGGGCCAGCAAGGTGTAGCGCAGTAGACGGATCATGGCTCGGCTTATGGGCGAAACGCAAAAGTGCTCCCGAGCATAACCGAGAGCGGTTCTCAAGCCCAAGCCCAGGGCTGTCTTCGTGTGCGATCAGCGGCGCTCGGGCTTGGCTTCAATCAGCATGAACAGGCGGAACAGCACCACGGTAGTGAACAGTTGCAGGAAGCTGTGGACGCTTTCGATCAGCAAGCTGAGCGCGGGGTTCTGTGGCGACGGATACACCGAGACGCTGGCGCCCTTGAGCAGCCACAGTGGGCCCATCACCGCGAGAATGCACAGCAGGATCCGCCAGAAGTTGCCGCGGGACAGGTTCAGGCTTTCCTTCATCGCCGCCAGGGGGGCCAGGCCCCTGAGGACCAGCAGGTATTCGCCGAAGGCCAGGGTCACCATCAGCCACAGGCCCGGCAGGAAGTACAACGACAGCCCCACCAGGATCAACAATGTGTTGAGGGCCGTCAGCAAGGCAAAGCGTGGCCACAGCGTGAGGGCCGTTGCGAGCAGGTCCCGGGTGCGTGGTGCTTCGCCGCGGCTGCGGGCGTCGAGAAACAGGATCAGCGCGGCGGTGTACAAGGGGTACACCAGCAGCCCGACGATCACGCTGTAGCCGGGAAAGCCGTCGGGGCCGAGGGCGCTGTCCACCCCTTGCTGCAGCAGGGCCTCGAGTATCACCAGTGGCAGGCACAACTGGGCGATCCGGCCCAGATGGCGCTTGAAGAAATACAAAGAGTCGCGCAGCACGTCAAACGGATTCATGGGTCGGTATCGCAGTTGAAAAAGCGGTCCGACACTTTAACCGATCAGGCGCCCGCACAAGCAAACGTAAACATCAGGTAAAGACCATTGAAAGCTTTCCGGCGAGCCCCATTACTGATGGGCACCGGTCTTCGGGATCGGAATGGTTTCTACCCGGCAATCGAATGAGGTCGCCATGAACAACGAAGAACAAACCCTGATCGATGGACTGTTTTCACGGCTGCAACAGGCCGAAAAGGATTCAGCCCCGCGCGACGCCCAGGCCGAGGCGCGGATCAAGGAACATCTGGCGAGCCAGCCAGCGGCGGGCTATTTCATGGCCCAGGCGATCCTGGTGCAGGAGGCTGCGATCAAGCGCCTCGATGAGCAGAACAGGCAACTGGCCCAGCAGGTCGAGCAATTGCAGGCTGATCTGCAACAAGCGCGCAAGCAAGCGCCGGCACCCAGTGGTGGCGGCGGTTTCCTCTCGAGTATCTTCGGCGGCAGCCCTAAGGATTCACGCCCGGCGAGCGCGCCGGCCTCCAGCGGTGGTGGTTGGCGCGAACCGGCGCAACCGTCCTTCAATGCTCCGGCCCAACAGGGCTTCGGCGCGCCGCCCGGCAATTATGGCGCACCGCAGCAACAGGCCCCGGCAGCGGGCAGCTTCCTCGGCGGCGCCCTGAAAACCGCCGCGGGTGTGGCGGGCGGCGTGATGCTGGCCCAAGGCATCAGCAGCCTGTTCCACAGCAATCAGCAACCGCAGGAGATCGTCGAGGTCATCAAGGAAGAACCGGCGCAACCGGTCAACGACACCGCAGGCAACGGTTGGGGCGATGACTCGCGCGTGGCCGACAACGACGCCTACGGCAACGACCAGGGCGGGTTCAGCGACGCGGACTACAGTGACGATTCATCTTCCTTCGGCGACGACGACTCTTTCGTCTGACCTGCCATTCGTCCGGGGCGCCCTGGCGCCTCGGGCCGATTATTCGCGGAACAATCCTTCGGGCTGGCATACTGGGCGACTTTTCGGCCCTGGTGGGCTGCGTACGTGTGCATCCAAGAGGAAACGCGGTGAAAAAAATTGCAGTGTTCGCCGATGTCCAGAACCTCTACTACACCGTGCGCCAGGCTTACGGTTGCCATTTCAACTACGCCGCGCTGTGGGCCGATGTCAGCAAACAGGGGCAGATCGTCGAGGCCTATGCCTATGCGATCGATCGCGGTGACAGCAAGCAGCAACAATTCCAGCAGATCCTGCGCAACCTGGGCTTCGTCGTGAAGCTCAAGCCCTACATCCAGCGCAGCGACGGCTCGGCCAAGGGCGACTGGGACGTGGGTATCACGCTGGACATCATGGACGCCGCCGACCACGTCGATGAAGTGGTGCTGGCCTCCGGCGATGGCGATTTCGACATGTTGCTCGAACGCATCATCCACAAGCACGGCGTGCAAGCCGTGGCCTACGGCGTGCCGGGGTTGACCGCCAACTCGCTGATCCGCGCCGCCAGTCGCTATGTGCCCATTGAAGGCGCGTTGTTGCTCAAGAATTGATTTTCACGGAGTTCAAAAGGTTTGGAACGCATCGCAGTCATCGACTTTGAAACCACCGGGATCACTCCGAGCAGCAGTTGCCGGGCCACTGAAATCGCGGTGGTGATGCTCGAGCAGGGCCGGATCGTCGACCGCTACCAGAGCCTGATGAATGCCGGTGTGCGCATCCCTGCGTTTATCGAGCAACTGACTGGCATCAGCAATGCCATGCTGCGCAGCGCACCCTCGGCGGAAAAAGTCATGAACGAGGTCAACGAGTTCGTCGGCATCACGCCACTGCTGGCCCACAACGCCGCGTTCGACCAGAAGTTCTGGGATTTCGAGCTGGGACGTATCAAACGCACCCGCTTGCAGAATTTTGCCTGCTCACTGTTGCTGGCCCGGCGCCTGATGCCGGCGGCGCCGAACCACAAGCTCGGCACGCTCAATGCGTTCGCCGGCTTGCCCCACACCGGCCAGGCTCACCGGGCCATGGCCGACGCCGAAATGGCCGCCAACCTCACCGCGCACCTGGCTTCGCAACTGCGGCAAAAGCATGGGTTGCGGGAGTTGTCCCATGATTTGCTGTGCAGTTTGCAGAAAGTGCCGGCGGCGAAGATCAACGAGCATCTCAAGCGCCATCGCGGCTTTTAAGTACACCGCCGGACAACTGTGGGAGCGAGCTTGCTCGCGATAGCATCGGATTTGATCGTTCCCATGCTCCGCGTGGGAATGCCTCAACGGACGCTCTGCGTTCGGCTCTTGATGGGACGCGGAGCATCCCGGGCTGCATTCCCACGCAGAGCGTAGGAACGATCTGGTCAAGGTTGACGGTTATTTCCCATTGCCTTCCAACTGCCCCAACGGCACGCGCTTTTCAATGGCGCTGGACAGCACGATCGAAGTCTTGCTGAAACCGAACTTGGCAATGCGGTTGATCAGCTCTTCCAGCTCGGGCATCGAGCCAACCGCCGCTTGCATGATCACGCACGGATCCCCGGTGACCCGGTGGCATTCGGTCAGTTGTGGGATCTTGCACAGTTCGTCGTAGGTCTTCTGGTTGCCATGCTGGTTCATTCGCAGTTCGATGACGCATTGCACCGGCAGGCCGATCTTCGCCATGTCGACTTTGGCTTGATAACCGGTGATGACACCGCTGGCTTCCAGTTTGCTGACCCGTTCGGCCACGGCGGGGGCTGACAGGTTCACTTTGCGGGCCAGTTCGGCGTAGGACGCACGACCGTTTTCCAACAGGGCGCTGAGCAACATGCGGTCGTATTTATCCACGGTTTGGCTTCCTGTCGGCGCAACTTTCGAAAGCGCGATTTATAGCGCTGATCGCCGTGTTTTGAAAAGTGTATGGCCTGGATAAACAGGTTTTGTAGCTTAATTTCCGTCTGTCGCCTTTCTAGAATAGCGTCTCTCATTGTCCTGACTTCGAGCTGAACATGCCTGGCCCACGCCGTTTTCCCCTGCCATTGATCGCTGCCTTTTTTGCCTTGTACGTCATCTGGGGTTCGACCTACCTGGTGATTCGCATCGGTGTGGAGCATTGGCCGCCGCTGTTGCTGGCCGGGATTCGTTTTGTGCTGGCCGGTTCGTTGATGTACGGCTTCCTGCGCTGGCGCGGAGCGCCGGCGCCGACCTGGGCACAATGGAAGGCCGGGGCCATCATTGGCGTGCTGTTGCTCAGTTTCGGTAACGGTGCGGTCAGTGTGGCCGAGCACACAGGCGTGGCGTCCGGGGTCGCGGCGCTGGCGGTGGCGACGGTGCCTTTGTTTACCTTGCTGTGCGGATATTTCTGGGGCGCGCGTAATACCCGTCTGGAATGGGCGGGGATTGTGCTGGGGTTGATCGGCATCGCCATGCTCAACCTCGGTTCCAATCTGCAGTCCAGCCCGTTGGGGGCGACCTTGCTGGTGTTCGCCGCGGCCTCCTGGGCCTTCGGCTCGGTGCTCAGCAAGCACCTGCCGCTGCCGGCCGGGGCGATGGCCAGTGCCGTGGAAATGCTGGTGGGCGGTGTGGTGCTGTTGATCGGCAGCGTGGCCAGCGGTGAACACCTGGACAGCATGCCGCCGCTGGAAGGCTGGTTCGCGCTGGCGTACCTGACCTTCTTCGGTTCGATCATCGCCTTCAACGCCTACATGTACCTGCTCAAACATGTGCGTCCGGCGGCGGCCACCAGCTATGCCTACGTCAACCCGGCCGTGGCGGTGCTGCTGGGCATCGTATTCGCCGGTGAAACCATCGGCATCGAGGAGGCCCTGGCGATGTTGGTGATCATCAGTGCAGTGGTGTTGATCGGTTTGCCGCAGTGGCGCAAACCCAAGCCTGCGCCGGCCGTCTCCTGATTTAGGGTAAACTGCCGCGCATTGCACACCTTGCGCTGATTTTTCCTACGGTATCTCCATGACTTTCGCCACCCTTGGCCTGATCGAACCCTTGCTGCGCGCCCTCGAGACGCTCGGCTACCAGACCCCGACTCCGGTTCAGGCCCAAGCCATGCCGGCAGTGCTCGCCGGTCGCGACCTGATGGCCGCGGCCCAGACCGGCACCGGCAAGACCGCCGGCTTTGCGGTGCCGCTGTTGCAGTTGCTGACCACCGAAGGGCCGAAGGTCGCGGCCAACTCGGTGCGGGCGCTGATCCTGGTGCCGACCCGTGAATTGGCTGAGCAGGTCCATGAAAGCGTGCGTCAGTACGCGCAAAACCTGCCGCTGAGCACCTACGCCGTGTACGGCGGTGTCAGCATCAACCCGCAGATGATGAAGCTGCGCAAAGGCGTCGACCTGCTGGTCGCCACGCCGGGTCGTTTGCTCGATCTGTTCCGCCAGAATGCGCTGAAGTTCAATCAACTGCAGACGTTGGTGCTGGACGAAGCCGACCGCATGCTCGACCTGGGCTTCTCCGAGGAACTGGCGAATATCTACAAGGCCCTGCCGAAGAAGCGCCAGACCCTGCTGTTCTCAGCGACCTTTTCCGATGCGATCCGTTTGCTGGCCGGGCAGATGCTCAATGATCCGCTAAGCATTGAAGTGAGCCCGCGCAACGTGGCTGCCAACACCGTCAAGCAATGGGTGGTGACGGTGGACAAGAAGCGCAAGCCGGAATTGTTCGTGCACCTGATGCGCAAGCACAAGTGGAAGCAGGTGCTGGTATTCGCCAAGACCCGCAACGGCGTCGATGCGCTGGTGGAGAAGCTCCAGGGCCTGGGCGTCAACGCCGACGGTATCCATGGCGACAAGCCCCAGGCCACCCGCCAACGTGCGCTGGACCGCTTCAAGGCCAGCGAAGTGCAGATCCTGGTAGCCACCGACGTCGCCGCCCGTGGCTTGGACATCGAGGATTTGCCGTTGGTGGTGAACTTCGACCTGCCAATCGTGGCCGAGGACTACATCCACCGTATCGGCCGTACCGGCCGTGCGGGCGCTACAGGGCAGGCGATTTCCCTGGTCTGCGCCGATGAAGTGAATTTGCTGTCAGCCATCGAGATGTTGACCCGTCAGACGTTGCCTCGCCAGATGGAACAAGACTTCGAGCCTGAGCACCGCGTGCCGGACACCGATGCCAGCGGTCAGGTAATCAAGAAGCCGAAAAAGCCGAAGAAACCGAAAGCCTCCGGGAGTGGCGGTAAGCGCAATCTGGGCAAGTGGGTGGACAGTGGCGACGCTGCGCCTGTGGAGCCTTCGGTCAAGCCGGTGCGCAAAGTGCCGGTGTTCAATACCGGGCCGCGTAAGAAGAAACCCTGATAGTTTACTGACCGATGATCGTTCCCATGCTCTGCGTGGAAACGCCTCTACGGACGCTCCGCGTTCGGCTTTGGGACGCGGAGCGTCCCGGGCTGCATTCCCACGCGGAGCATGGGAACGATCACTGCCTCAAGAATTCCACCATCCCCAACCCCGCTGCCCGGCCGCTGGCAAAACAGGCCGTGAGCAGGTAGCCGCCGGTCGGCGCTTCCCAGTCGAGCATTTCACCGGCGCAGAAAACCCCGGGCACTTGCTTGAGCATCAGGCGTTCGTCCAGGGCTTCGAATGTCACGCCACCGGCACTGCTGATGGCTTCGTCCAAGGGGCGGGGCTTCACGAGGGTGACCGGCAAGGCCTTGATGGCCTGGGCCAGCCGCGCCGGGTCAGCAAAGCAATCGGCTGGCGTGAGTTCGCGCAGCAGCGCGGCCTTGACCCCGTCGATCCCCAGCTGGCTGTGCAAGTGCTTGGCCATCGAGCGTGAACCGCGAGGCTTGCTCAGGGCTTGCTGGATTTTATCCACAGGTCGGCCCGGCAGCAGGTCCAGATGAATGGTCGCACTGCCATGCTGGTTGATCGCTTCGCGAATCGGTGCCGACAGGGCATAGATCAGGCTGCCTTCGAGGCCGGTAGCGGTGAGCACGCATTCGCCGAGGCGCGGTACATCGTCGTTCAGGCCCATGGCGATGTTCTTGAGGGGGGCGCCAGCGAATTTGCTGATCATCAGGTCGCTCCAGGCCTCTACCTCGAACCCGCAGTTGCTGGGTTGCAGTGGCGCCAGGGCTACGCCGCGTTGTTCCAGCGGTAGCATCCAGGCGCCGTCGGAGCCCAGGCGCGACCAACTGCCGCCGCCCAACGCCAGCAAGGTGGCCTTGGGGTGCAGGATTTTGTCGCCTTCCGGGGAGGCAATGCGCAAGCTGCCATCCGGGGTCCAGCCAAGCCAGCGATGACGCGTGTGGATCACCACGCCCGCATCGCGCAGGCGCTTGAGCCAGGCGCGCAACAGCGGGGCGGCCTTCATGTCGGTGGGAAATACCCGCCCGGAGCTGCCGACAAAGGTGTCGATGCCCAGCCCGTGGATCCATGTGCATAACTCATCTGCCCCGAATGCCCGCAACAGCGCCGCGAGGTTTGGCGCGCGTTCGGCGTAGCGGGACAGGAAAGCCGGGAAGGCTTCGGAGTGGGTGATGTTCATGCCGCCCACGCCGGCCAGCAGGAATTTCCTGCCCACCGATGGCATGCCGTCGTACAGGTCGACTCGCAGGCCGGCCTGGCTCAACACCTCGGCCGCCATCAGGCCAGCGGGGCCGCCGCCGATGATGGCGATGTTTGGTGTGTAGGATTGGGTGGCTTGGGTCATGGCAATTGGTGAGGCTGGGGAATAAGCCGCGCATTCTATCAGCACAGATCTCTGTGGGAGCGGGCTTGCTCGCGAAGGCGGTGTGACAGTCAGATATCCATGTAGCTGATACACCGCTTTCGCGAGCAAGCCCGCTCCCACACTTGTATGCGGTGTTCTTGAGAGGTGTGATCAAAAAATAGCCAAGCGTTCGCAAGCTATAGGCAACATAGCCTGTAGGCCGTTTCGCTCAGGTTATCCACAGGCCGCTCCACAGGCATTGTGGGTAAAGCCCAGGTTTCAGTGACAACCTGATGACGTCCAGACCCTTTGTGCGCTGTGGTGCAGGATCCCGTGGCGGCGAGCCAGGGCCTGACGGTCCTTGCTGTAGCCACCGCCGATCACGCCGACCATCGGGATGTCGCGGCCCAGGCAATGGCGCATGACGCTCTCGTCCCGGGCGGCCAGGCCTTCGTCGGTCAGTTTCAGATAGCCGAGGGCATCGTCCTTGTGCACATCGACACCGGCGTCATACAGGACCAGGTCCGGTTGGTAGAGCGGCAGCAGGTAGTTGAGGGCGTCGTCCACCACGTTCAGGTAGGCGGCGTCGCCCATGCCCATTGGCAGCGGGATGTCCCAGTCACTTTGCGCCTTGCGTGCGGGAAAATTCTTTTCGCAGTGCAAGGAAACTGTCACGGCGTCCGGGGTGTCATGGAGTATTCGGGCGGTGCCGTCGCCCTGATGCACATCGCAATCGAAAATCAGCACCCGCGAAACCCGACCGCTGGCCAGGAAATAGCGGCTGATTACCGCCAGGTCGTTGAAAATGCAGAACCCGGCCGGGTGGTCGTAGTGGGCGTGATGGGTGCCGCCGGCCAAGTGACAGGCCAGTCCGTGTTCAAGGGCCTGTTCGGCCGCCAGCAGCGAACCGCCCACGGCGCGCACCGTTCGGCGGGCCAGGGCCTCGCTCCAGGGCAGGCCAAGTCGCCGTTGGTCTTCGCGGGACAACTCGCCGCCCATGTAGCGTTCGATATAGGCGCGGTCGTGGGCCAGGGCGAGGATGTCCGGCGGACACAGCGATGGGCGCAACAGGTCCGCGTCGCGGGTCAGGCCGCTGTCCACCAGGTGATCGCGCAGCAGGCGAAACTTGTCCATGGGGAAACGGTGTTCCGCCGGGAATTCGGGGCTGTAGTCTTCGTGATAGATCAGCGGCAGCGGCATGGTGTTTTCAGCGGTGATTGAGTGACGGATCCTACCAGCGATGTAGACTCAGGGGCATGGAAGAGGAATGAAAATGGAGCCGATACTGGAACTGGAAAGCGCACGGCTGCTTTTGCGGCAGTGGCGCGATGATGACTTGCCGGAATTTGCCGCCATGTGCGCCGACCCGCAGGTGATGCGTTATTTCCCGGCGCGCCTGAGCCGTCTGGAAAGCGCCGCCCTGATCGGCCGCGTGCGGGGGCATTTCGCCGAGCACGGTTTTGGCTTGTGGGCGCTGGAACGCAAGGACACCGGGGCCTTCATTGGCTTTACCGGGCTCGGTGTGGTCGGGTTCGACGCGCCGTTCACGCCGGCCATCGAAATCGGCTGGCGCCTGGCCCGGGAGCATTGGGGCCTGGGGTATGCCAGCGAAGCGGCGTGGACCGCCCTGCGTTGTGCCTTCGACCAGTTGACGCTGGACGAAGTGGTGGCGTTCACCGCCGTCGATAACCTGCCCTCGCAAAAGGTCATGCAGGCCATTGGCATGCAGCACGACCCGGTGGATGATTTCGAGCACCCGACACTCGCCGTCGGTCATCCATTGCGTCACCATGTGCTCTATCGCATCAATCGTGAGCAGTGGTTGCAGACCCTTCACGGTTAGCCGACACGGACGTTTACAATGCCCGTCCAAATGGCCCGGGCCAACCATCGATCCACCGCCGCAGCGTAGACTGCGCGGTCATTGCGCTGTGTGAGGAAAGTCTGAATGAGCCACGTGTTGGAAGATCTGGTCGACCTGCTGACCCTGGAACCGATCGAAGAGAACCTGTTTCGCGGTCGCAGCCAGGATCTGGGGTTTCGCCAGTTGTTCGGCGGCCAGGTGCTGGGCCAGTCGTTGTCGGCGGCCAGCCAGACCGTGGAAGAGGCGCGCCATGTGCATTCGATGCACGGTTATTTCCTGCGTCCGGGCGATGCCGCGCTGCCGGTGGTCTATCAGGTGGACCGGGTGCGCGACGGGGGCAGCTTCAGCACCCGCCGGGTGACGGCGATCCAGAAGGGCAACCCGATTTTCACCTGCAGTGCGTCGTTCCAGTACGACGAACAGGGCTTTGAACACCAGAGCACCATGCCGCAAGTCGTCGGCCCGGAAAACCTGCCGTCCGAGCTGGAACTGACCCAGCAGCGCGCGCACCTGCTGCCCGAGCACATGCGCGAAAAACTGCTATGCCCCAAGCCGATCGAGGTGCGCCCGGTTACCGAAAAAGACCCTTACAACCCGCAACCGGCCGACCCGGTGAAATACGTGTGGTTCCGTGCCGATGGCGCCCTGGCGGACTCGCCGGCCTTGCACAAATACCTGCTGGCCTACGCCTCGGACTTCGGCCTGCTGACCACTTCGCTGCTGCCCCATGGCAAATCGGTGTGGCACAAGGATATGCAGGTCGCCAGCCTCGATCACGCCTTGTGGTTCCATGCCGACCTGCGCGCCGATGACTGGTTGCTCTACGCCATGGATAGCCCGTGGGCCGGCAATTCCCGTGGATTCTCCCGGGGCAGCGTGTTCAACCGCGCCGGGCAATTGGTGGCCTCGGTCACCCAGGAAGGCTTGATTCGCCACCGCAAGGACTGGGCATGAGCCTGTCCGAGGTTCGTCACTGGGTGTTCGACATGGATGGCACGCTGACCATCGCCGTGCATGACTTCGCGGCAATCCGCGTGGCCCTGGCGATTCCGCCCGAAGACGACATCCTCACTCATCTGGCAGGGTTGCCCGCCGAGGAAGCGGCGGCCAAGCATGCCTGGTTGCTGGAACACGAACGGGACCTGGCGCTGGGCTCCAAGCCTGCGCCGGGGGCGGTCGAGCTGGTGCGAGAACTGGCCGGGCGCGGCTATCGCCTGGGGATCCTGACCCGCAACGCCCGCGAACTGGCCCACGTGACCCTGGAGGCCATTGGCCTGGCGGACTGTTTCGCCGTGGAGGATGTGCTGGGCCGCGACGAGGCTCCGCCCAAGCCGCATCCCGGTGGCCTGTTGAAATTGGCCGAGGCCTGGAACGTGGCGCCGGACACGCTGGTGATGGTGGGTGACTACCGCTTCGACCTGGACTGTGGCCGGGCAGCGGGTGCGCGGACGGTGTTGGTGAACCTGCCGGACAATCCATGGCCGGAGCTGACGGATTGGCATGCACGCGATTGTGTCGAGTTGCGGCGGATGCTTTTGGCTTGAGATGGGTGGTGACTGACCCGCCGCCTTCGCGAGCAAGCCCGCTCCCACAGGAGGGTTGTCGATTACAGAATCTGTGTTCGACACAAATCTATTGTGGGAGCGGGCTTGCTCGCGAAAGGGCCTTCCTAGTCGACATAAAGCTTACTGCCCGAACAACGCCTTCAGCCCCTCCGGCGAATTGAACATCCCACTCCCATCGTGCCCAACCCCCGGCACTTCGATCAGCCGCTGGTTCAGGCCCACGGGATGACGCCGGGTCAGGTAGTCGAAAAAGAAATGCCCGCGCAGTAACCGGTACGCGCCCTGGGTTTGCGCTTCACAGCCCTTGTCCAGCGCCGGATGCTCCGGGTCGACGTCCTGCTGCCCGAGCAGATAAACGATGTCGCGTTTGATGTAGTTCTCCTCCAGGCGGGCGGGCGTCTGTCCGGCGGCATAGGCGGGCAGGTCCTGCAGGCCGTATTTCCAGCGATTGAAACCAGGGCAACTGGCGGGGTCGAAGGCCATGGGCCGTTGCCCATCGAAATAGGCATAGGACGACGGGTTGGCGATGACAAAACGCGGTTTGATCCGGTATTGGTCGTGGGCGAGCAGGGCATAGCGCTGCACCACCTGGGCGCCGCCGGAATGGCCGGCGATGACGATCTCCTTCACTTCCGGAAACTGCTGCCGGTCACTGACCCGCGCAACGATGTCATCGAGCACTTGGAAGGAACTGACCGGATTCGGCCCTGTGGATAAACCACCGGCCATCCAGTCGTTGCCGTGCCAGCGCAAAAGGTCGTTGGGCAATTGATGCCGGGCCACGTCCTGCTCGTTGAGAAACTGCGGGGCGATGATCAGGGTCGTGGCCAATTGACCCGCCTGCTCGGCGGCTTTTTCGGCGCTGTGCAGGTAGGTCTCGGCATTGCGCAGCCGACCATGGAGGATGATCAGCACGCGCTGGATGGACGCCGGGGGCGGGCTGACGGCGACGGTCATGGCGCCGCCCTTGAGTTGCAGGCGCCCTTGGGCGACCACGTTGACGCCGTGTTCCTCGGCCTGGGCAACGGTGCAGCACAGCACCAGCCCGATCAACGCGCGCCACTTCATCTACAGGTTTTTCGCCGCGAACGTGTCGCACTGGCTGACCTGGCCCTGGGCGAAGCCGGTCTTGAACCAGCGCACCCGTTGCGCCGAAGTGCCGTGGGTGAAGGAGTCCGGCACTACGCGGCCCTGGCCTTGTTGCTGCAAGCGGTCGTCGCCGATGGCGTTGGCGGCGGTCAAGGCCTCCTCGATGTCCCCCGGCTCCAGCCAGTTCAGGCGTTTTTGCGCATGGTTGGCCCAGACGCCTGCCAGGCAATCGGCCTGCAATTCCTGGCGCACCAACAAGCCGCCGTCGCCTTCCATCTGCCGGCCTTGCTGGCGGGCTTCCTGGATCTTCGCCGATACACCCAGCAGCGTCTGCACGTGGTGGCCGACTTCGTGGGCAATGACGTAGGCCTGGGCGAAATCGCCAGCGGCGGCGAAACGTTGGGACATTTCCTTGAAGAAGCTCATGTCCAGGTAGACCTGGCGGTCCGCCGGGCAATAGAACGGACCTGTCGCCGAGGAGGCCAGGCCGCAGGCCGAGTTGACTCGACCGCTGAACAACACCAGTTTGGGTTGCTGGTACTGGCGTCCGGCCTGTTGGAAAACCTGGCCCCAGGTGTCTTCGGTATCGCCGAGGATCGAGCGCACGAATTCGGCCTGTTCATCGTTGGCCGGTGGCGCCTGGCGGGTTTGTGAAGTGGCAGGCGCGGACTGGTCCATCTGCCCGGCCAGTTGCCCGAGAATCTGCATCGGGTCTTGGCCAGTGATCCAGCCAATGCCGACGATCAGGAGAATGGCGGTCAGGCTCAATCCCTTGCCGCCACCGAAACGCATTCCGCCACCGCCCCCACCTTCACCACGGGCGTCCACCACGTTGTCACTGCGGCGACCTTTTTTCCATAACATGTGGGAAGTCCTCTGAATGACTCTGCTGGAAATGACTGCTGTGGCAGTGAGTCTAGCTTTTAGGCGCCCAAGGTGCGCGCCACGCTTGAGCTGTCAGGCAACGGACACGGGTTTTGGTTCAGCGGTGAGCCAATCCTGCCTGGCGCCGGAATTTTCATTACACTTCGGATTCAGAACTTATCGGCATGCTCGCTGGCCCAACAACTGCAACGTGCGTCAAGGCCCCTACATCAAGCAACGCAGGTTTCCCTCATGACCGTCAGCACTCCGCTCTCCGGCGTCAATCAGGCTTTCAAGGGCATCGTGCTTATTCTGGTCGCAACGTTCCTGTTCTCCAGTCATGACGCGTTGTCCAAATATCTGTCGGGTTTTTATCCGATCATCATGGTGGTATGGGCACGTTACGTGGTGCACACCTTGTTGATGGCAGGTATCTTCCTGCCGCGCTCGGGGCTGCGGGTGCTACGTACCAAGCGCCCGTTGTGGCAGTTGGCCCGGGCGTTGTGCCTGCTGGGCACCAGTCTGTTTTTCACCACTGCATTGATGTTCATCCCACTGGCAGAGGCGACGGCGGTCAACTTCCTCGCGCCCGTGCTGGTGACTGCGTTGTCGGTGCCGTTGCTGGGCGAACACGTGACGCGCGGTCAATGGATCGCGGTGATCTTCGGTTTTATCGGGGTGTTGATCATCGTCCATCCCGGTGGCGATCTGTTCACTCCGGCGGTGTTGTTGCCTTTCTGTTCGGCGTTGTTTTTCTGTTTCTACCAACTGCTCACGCGCAAGCTCAGCGAGATCGACAGCCCGACCACCAGCAATTTCTTCGCCGGTCTGTGCAACACGTTGGTGATGAGCGCGCTGGTGCCGTTCTTCTGGCAAGTGCCGAGCCTGATGCACGGAATGATGATGTTGGCGCTGGGGGCCTGCGGGATGACCGCGCACCTGATGCTGACCCAGGCCTTCCGCTTTGCCGCCCCGGCGCTGCTCGCGCCGTTCGGGTATTGCCAGATCGTGTTTGCCGGCCTGCTGGGCTGGTTGTTCTTCAGCCATACGCCGACGCTGACCACCGTGGTGGGCATCGCCCTGATTTGCTTGAGTGGGTTGGCGGCGGCGTGGCAACAGCGGCGTAAGTAAATAGACCTGTTTGGTCCGGGACATGGTGGACCCTGTGGTGAGGGGATTTATCACCGTTGGGCTGCGCAGCAGCCCCAAAACAATCAGCTCGATTGGCCTGACACACCGAGTTGCCTGATTTCAGGTCTGCTGCGCAGCCCAGCGGGGATAAATCCCCTCGCCACAAAGTTGGGTTCCAACCTCAATAACTCATCAGCTTTCCAGCGTCGGCACCTTGCGCGGCGCCATGAAGTACAGCCAGGTCAGGGCAATGAAGTACATCGCTGGAATCAGGGTGAACAGCACGGTGTAGTTGTTGTTGGTGATCGTGAGGATGTGGCCCACCAACTGGGTCATGAACATCCCGCCGATGGCCGCGCACATGCCGCCGAAGCCGAACACCGTACTCATCATGTGCTTGGGCGTGTAGTCCATCACCAGGCTCCAGATGTTGGCGGTCCAGGCCTGGTGCGCGCCGATGGCCAGGGAAATGGCGAACACCGCCATCCACAGGTTGCTTGCGCCGGCGGCCATGATCACGCCGATGATGCAGCAGGCGAACAGCAGCATGGACACCAGGCGCGCCTTGATCGGATTGAGGCCGCGACCGATCAGGAACGAAGACAGGATCCCGCCGCCCACGCTGCCGAAGTCGGCGGTGAGGTAGATGATGATCAGCGGGATGCCCATCTGGGTCACGTTGATGCCCAGGTTGTATTGCTGGTTCAGGAACGGCGGCAACCAATAGAGATAGAACCAGAACACCGGCGCGGTGATCGAGTAGGCCAGGGCGAACGCCCAGGTACCGCGCATGCGCAGGATGCGTGAGAACGGTACGCGGACCTGGTCCGGTTCGTCCTGGGCCTGGATGTAGTCCAGCTCCGACTGTTTGACGCTGGGGTGGTCTTCGGGGTTGAAGTATTTCAGGCCCCAGAACAGCAGCCAGATCCCACCCAGGGCGGCCATGCACAGGAACGCGGCCTGCCAGCCCCACACGTGCAGGACCAGCGGCAGCAGCATCGGGGTGAACATCGCGCCAACGTTGGTCCCGGCGTTGAAAATACCGGTGGCCACGGCCCGTTCGCCCGCCGGGAACCACAGTCGGGTGGTCTTCACGCAGGCCGGGTAGTTGGCGGCTTCGGTGAGGCCGAGGATGAAGCGGCAGACCATGAAGCCCACCGCCGACGTCGCCAGGCCATGGGCGCCGGTCGCCAGGCTCCAGAGCAGCACGGCGCAGAAGAACACGCGCTTGACGCCGATCCGGTCGATCAACCGACCCTGTAGCACGAAGCCGACGGCATAACCGACCTGGAACCAGAAGTTGATGTTGGCGTAATCCATCGCCGTCCAGCTCATTTCCTTGGCCAGGATCGGCTGCATGACGCCGAGGGCGGCGCGGTCGATGTAGTTCAGGGTGGTGGCGAAAAACACCAGGGCGAGCATGCCCCAACGGGTCTTGCCCACGGCCATGGCGCCGCGGATCTTGTCACCGACGCTGCCGGTGGAGGCACCCAGGCCAGGGGCCAGGCGGGAACTTTGGGAAGGAATCATAGCGTGTACCCGTTTTTGAAATTCTTATGGTCGGTCTGGGTCTGTCCATCGACGTCGGCGATCAGGGCTTGCGTCGATGTGGGGAGCGATGGTGCGCAGTGAGCAAAAAATCGTCAATTCGGCAATCGGCATTTTGTTCGATAATCGCCCAAAAAACTAACCGGATGGTACATATTAAATTGCTGAAAGAAACCGGCAGCTCAATAATCGGCTGACTCTTTCAAAAGCGGCGCACCTTTTGTAGCCGATGCCTGTCCCGGGAGCCGAAGTCATGCAGCGTTCCATTGCCACCGTATCCTTGAGCGGTACCTTGCCGGAAAAACTCGAAGCCATTGCCGCCGCCGGTTTTGACGGGGTGGAAATCTTCGAGAACGACCTTCTCTATTACGATGGCAGTCCGCGGGAAATCAGGCAGATGTGCGCCGACCTGGGCATCGCCATCACCTTGTTCCAACCGTTTCGTGACTTCGAGGGCTGCCGTCGCGATCGCCTGTCGCGCAACCTGGAGCGGGCCGAGCGCAAGTTCGACTTGATGCAGGAACTGGGCACCGACCTGGTGCTGGTGTGCAGCAACGCCTCGGCCGACAGCGTCGGCGATGAACAGATCCTGATCGATGACCTGCGCCTGCTGGCCGAACGGGCCGGTGCGCGGGGCTTGCGTATCGGTTACGAAGCGCTGGCCTGGGGCCGCCACGTGAATACTTATCAACAGGTCTGGAACATCGTGCGTCAGGCCGATCACCCCAGCCTTGGCGTATTGCTAGACAGCTTCCATACCTTGTCCCTCAAGGGCGACCCGAGGGCGATCGCCGAGATCCCGGGCGACAAGATCTTCTTCGTGCAGATGGCCGATGCGCCGATCCTGGCCATGGATGTCCTGGAGTGGAGCCGGCATTTCCGTTGTTTCCCGGGGCAGGGCGAATTCGACTTGCCTGGGTTCCTGGCGCCGATCATCAAGAGTGGTTATACCGGGCCGCTGTCGCTGGAGATCTTCAACGACGGCTTCCGCGCCGCGCCGCCACGGGCCAATGCCGCCGACGGCCTGCGCTCGCTGCTGTACCTGGAAGAAAAGACCCGCCAACGCCTGGCCGAAGAAGCGAGCGTCGTTGGCAATGCCGACATCCTGTTCGCCACCCCGCCGGCCAGCGAATATGACGGCATCGAATTCCTCGAGTTCGCCGTGGACGATAGCCTCGGTGCCAAGCTCTCCCATTGGCTGGAGCGGCTGGGATTCGTCAAGGCCGGCCAGCATCGTTCGAAGAATGTCAGCCTGCTGCGCCAGGGTGATATCAACCTGATCCTCAACAGCGAACCGTACTCCTTCGCCCACAGTTTTTTCGAAGCCCACGGGCCTTCGTTGTGCGCCACCGCCGTGCGCGTGAAAAACAGTGCCAGCGCCTTGGCGCGGGCCATTGCCTACAAGGGCCAGCCCTATCGCGGACTGGTGGGGCCCAATGAGCTGGAGCTGGCGGCGGTGCGTGCACCGGACGGCAGCCTGATCTACCTGGTGGACCAGGAAGCCGACGTCTACGGCACCGATTTCAACCTGCAGCCGGGGGCTGTCATCGGGGCCGGGCTCAAGCGTATCGACCACATGGCTATGGCGCTGCCGGCCGACAGCCTCGACAGTTGGGTGCTGTTCTACAAGAGCCTGCTGGATTTCGAGGCCGACGACGAAGTCGTCTTGCCCGACCCCTATGGCCTGGTGAAAAGCCGTGCGCTGCGCAGCCGCTGCAGTTCGATCCGCTTGCCGCTGAACATTTCCGAGAACCGCAACACCGCGATCTCCCACGCGCTGTCGAGTTATCGCGGCTCCGGCGTGCATCACATCGCCTTCGATTGCGACGACATCTTCGCCCAGGTCAGTCGTGCCAAAGAGGCGGGCGTGCCGTTGCTGGACATCCCGCTCAATTACTACGACGACCTGGCGGCGCGTTTCGATTTCGACGACGAGTTCCTTAGCGAACTGGCCTATTTCAACGTGCTGTACGATCGCGACGCCCAGGGTGGCGAGCTGTTCCACGTTTACACCGAGCCGTTCGAGGGGCGGTTTTTCTTTGAGATCATCCAGCGCAAGAACGGTTACGCCGGTTATGGCGCCGCCAACGTCGCGGTGCGTCTGGCGGCCATGGCCAAGTCCCGCAGCGGTGGCTTGCGGCACGCCAAGTTGTAGAGAAATCGTAAACGCGGCGGTAATGGGCAGTGTCGTGGCTTCCTTCAGTGCACGGTGCGGCCCATAATCGCCAGCTTGTGCAGTGATGGCCGTGAGCCCCGCAATGACTATGAATCCAGAGCTTTCCGCAGCGCTCGACGAACCCGTCGCCACGCCGCGCAAGAGTCGCAAGAACAACCCGGAAAAGACCCGGGAAAACATTCTTCAGGAAGCCATCGTCGAGTTCGTCCAGCAAGGCCTGGCCGGCGCCCGGGTCGATGCCATCGCCGAGCGCATCCACACTTCCAAGCGCATGATCTACTACTACTTCGGCAGCAAGGAGCAGTTGTACGTCGAGGTGCTGGAAAAACTCTACGGGGATATCCGCACCACCGAGAGCCGCTTGCACCTGGCGGAACTGGCCCCGATCGACGCGATCCGGCGCCTGGTGGAATTCACCTTCGACCACCACGACCGCAACGTGGATTTCGTACGCATCGTCTGCATCGAGAATATCCACAACGCCGAGTACGTGAAGCAGTCAGGCACGATCAAGGCGATGACCAACACCATCCTCGATTCCCTGGGGGTGATCCTGCGTCGCGGCGCCGAAGAGGGCGTGTTCCGTGCCGGCCTCGAGCCGCTGGATATACACCTGCTGATCAGCTCGTTCTGTTTCTACCGGGTGTCCAACCGCCAGACGTTCGGTGAAATCTTTCAGATCGACCTGTCGGATGAAGCGGTCAAGCAGCGGCATCGGCAGATGGTTTGTGAGTCGGTGTTGCGCTACTTGCAGCCCTGATACCGAACCGAATGTGGGAGCGGGCTCGTGTGGGAGCGAGCTCGCTCCCACAAGGGATTATCACCAGGCTTTAGTGATTCATGCTTTGAAAATGCGCCAGCATCCGCTGCGCATCCGGCGCCACGCCACTGAACAGTTCGAACGCCTTCACCGCCTGGAACACCGCCATATTGCCGCCATCCAGGGTGCGGCAGCCGATGGCGCGGGCGTTGCGCAGCAGTTCGGTTTCCAGTGGGAAGTAGACGATTTCCGCGACCCACAAGGCGCCCCGCAACAGCTCGACGGGCACCGGCATGCCCGGTAGTTTCGCCATGCCCATGGGGGTGGTGTTCACCAGGCCGTCGGCCTCGGCCATGGCGCTGGGCAGGTCATGCCCGGCGCGAGCGCGGCCTGGGCCGAAGTGTTGGTTCAAGTTGTTGACCAGTGCCTCGGCACGGCTGACCTCGACGTCAAAAATGCTCAGGGTTTCCACGCCCTCCAGCAGCAACGCGTGGGCCACCGCCGCGCCGGCGCCCCCGGCACCCATCTGGACCACGCGCTGGCGCGCCACATCCCCCAGGCCACGGCGAAAACCTTCGGCGAACCCCAGGCAGTCGGTGTTGTGGCCGATACGCTTGCCATCCTTGAGCACCACCGTATTGACCGCGCCGATGCCGCGGGCCTCGGGCGACAACTCATCCAGCAGCGGGATGATCGCCTGCTTGCAGGGGAAGGTGATGTTCAGGCCGGTGAAGTCCATGCGTTCGGCGGCCACCAGCAAGTCAGCCAGGGCGCCGCTGTCGAGTTTCAGCGCGTCGAGGTCGATCAGCCGATAGAGGTAACGCATGCCTTGGGCATCGCCTTCCTGCTCATGCAGCGCAGGCGTGCGAGACGCTTGGATGCCCGCACCGATCAGGCCGGCCAGCACAGTGATATTCGACATGCTCATCAACCCTTCAACCGCTGACTGAAATGTTCAAGGGCCAGGCGATAACCGTGGCTGCCAAACCCGCACATCACGCCAATGGCGACGGATGAGACGAAGGAGTGATGGCGGAATGTTTCGCGGGCGTGGACATTGGACAGGTGGACTTCGATGACCGGTACTTCGCTGGCCACCAGGGCGTCGCGGATCGCCACGGAGGTGTGGGTCCAGGCCGCCGGGTTGATGACGATACCGGCGCACCGCCCCCGGGCGCCGTGAATCCAGTCCAGCAGCTCGCTTTCCTGATTGGTCTGGCGAAACTCCACCGCCAAGCCGAATTCTTCAGCGGCGCGGCCACACAGTGCCGAGATGTCGGCCAGGGTTTCATGGCCGTAGGTTGCCGGCTCGCGGGTGCCGAGCAGGTTCAGGTTCGGGCCGTTGAGCACCAGAACGATCGGAGGCATCGCAATTTCTCCACATTTTTATTGTTGGTGTCGGCGGGGGTTCAGCCGGTGGAGATAAATTGTACTAGATGGTTAATTTGGTCAAATAAAGCCGATGACGTCGGGCAATAAGTGTTCGATGATCGAACAATGGGGCTTGCCGAGGTTAAAGGGGGCATTGTGGCGAGGGGATTCATCCCCGCTCGAGTGCGCAGCGCTCGCAAGCTTTTTGCAGGATTGAAGAGCTTGGGGCTGCTTCGCAGCCCCGCGGGGATAAATCCCCTCGCCACAGGGTAATTCTTCACCTCAAAAGGAAGGGCTTACCGCCGAGTCAACAACACCCCGGATTCCATATGATGGGTCCAAGGAAATTGATCGAACAACGCGCAGCGCGTGATGCGGTGGGTGTCGTTCAGTTGCGCGATGTTCGCGGCGAGGGTGTCAGGGTTGCAGGAGATGTACAGGATATTGTCGAAGCGCCGGGTCAGCTCGCAGGTATCCGGGTCCATGCCGGCGCGAGGCGGGTCGACGAAGACGCTGCCGAATTCGTAGCTTTTCAGGTCGATGCCCTGCAGGCGGCGGAACGGCCGGACTTCGTTCAGGGCTTCGGTCAGCTCTTCGGCAGAGAGGCGCACCAGCGTGACGTTATCCACAGCGTTTTCGCTGAGGTTGCTCAGCGCGGCGTTCACCGAGGTCTTGCTGATTTCGGTCGCCAGGACCTTGCGCACACGGGTGGCCAGGGGCAGGGTGAAGTTGCCGTTGCCGCAGTACAACTCCAGCAGATCGTCGTTGCGCTCGCCCAAGGCTTCGAATGCCCAGTTGAGCATCTTCTGGTTCACCGTGCCGTTGGGCTGGGTGAAGGCGCCTTCGGGCTGGCGATAGCTGAAAGTGCGGCCGCCCACTTCGAGTTGCTCCACCACATAGTCATGGCCGATCACTTCCCGCTTGCCCTTGGAGCGGCCAATGATGCTCACGCCCAGGTCGGTTGCCAGTTTCGAGGCCGCAGCGTGCCAGTGTTCGTCCAGCGGGCGGTGATAACACAGGGTGATCATCGCGTCGCCCGCCAGGGTGGTCAGGAACTCCACCTGGAACAGCTTATGGCTCAGGGGCGCGCTGGCTTGCCAGGCGGCCTTGAGTTGCGGCATCAACTGGTTGATGCGCAGGCTGGCGATGGGAAATTCCTCGATGAGGATCGGCGTGCGCTTGTCGTCCTGGGAGAACATCGCGTAATGCCGTTCACCGGCCTCGCGCCACAGGCGGAACTCGGCCCGCAGGCGAAAGTTTTTCAGGGGCGAATCGAACACCGCAGGTTCCGGTGCCTCGAACGGAGCCAGCAGGTCACGCAAGCGGGTGACCTTGTCCTGCAACTGAGCGGCGTAGGCCTGGGAATCAAAAGTCATGCGTTGAACCAACCCAACTTGATCACGAACAGGATCGACAGAATGACCAGCGCCGGGTTCAGCTCACGGCCACGGCCAGACACCAGTTTGATGGCGGTCCAGGCGATGAAGCCGAAAGCGATGCCGTTGGCGATGGAATAAGTGAATGGCATCGCCAGGGCGGTGATCACCACCGGGGCGGCGACGGTGATGTCATCCCAGTCGATCTCCGCCAGGCCCGAGGTCATCAGCACGGCGACGAACAGCAAGGCCGGCGCAGTGGCGAAAGGCGGGACGCTAGCGGCCAGTGGCGAGAAGAACAGCGCCAGCAGGAACAGGATCGCCACCACGATGGCGGTCAGGCCGGTGCGCCCGCCGGCGCTGACGCCCGCTGCCGATTCGATGTAACTGGTGGTGGTAGAGGTGCCCAGCAGCGAACCGGCCATGGCGGCGGTGCTGTCGGCGATCAGCGCACGGCCCATCTTCGGCATGTGGCCGTCCTTGCCCATCAGCCCGGCGCGCTTGGCGACGCCGATCAGGGTGCCGGAGTTGTCGAACAGGTCGACGAACAGGAAGGCGAAGATCACGCTCACCAGGCCGATGTCCAGGGCGCCCTTGATATCCAGTTGCAGGAAGGTCGGGGCCAGGGACGGTGGCGCGGAGATGACGCCGCCGAACGGGGTGAAACCCATCAGGATCGAGACAAGGGTGACCGCCAGGATGCCGATCAGCACCGCGCCGCGCACTTTCAGCGCTTCGAGGGCGACGATCAGGACGAAACCGAGGGTCGCGAGGATCGGCGCCGGTTGCTTCAAGTCGCCGAGGCCGACCATGGTCGCCGGGTTTTTCACCACGATGCCGGCATTGTTCAGGGCGATCAGCGCCAGGAACAGGCCGATGCCCGCGGCGATGGCCGAGCGCAGAGGCAGCGGGATGCTGTTGATGATCCACTCGCGGATGCGAAAGATCGACAGCAGGAAGAACAGCACCGCGGAGATGAACACCGCGCCCAGCGCCACTTGCCAGGTATGGCCCATGTGCAGGACCACGGTGTAGGTGAAGAAGGCATTCAGGCCCATGCCCGGGGCGAGGGCGATCGGGTAGTTGGCGATCAGGCCCATGACCGTGGAGCCAATGGCCGCCGCCAGGCAGGTGGCGACAAACACCGCGCCTTTGTCCATGCCGGTTTCGCCAAGGATGCTCGGGTTGACGAACAGGATGTAGGCCATGGCCAGGAACGTCGTGACGCCCGCCAGGATCTCGGTCCGCACGTTGGTGTTGTGTGCCTTGAGTTGAAACAGCCTTTCCAGCATGTCTGCTCCCCGTGGCGCGCCCGGCGCCGTGAATGTATCGACCTCAACAGCAAAGCACAGGTCGCCAGCGGCGCCCGGGAATTTTCTGCGGGTCGGAAAAAGCCGCGCATCATACCAGCAGCGTAGCGTTATGGCTGCGATCGTCGTCGATGTTTTGCCAACGCGCCAAGTGGGCCATACTGCGCGCGGTTCCGGGAGGTCTCTATGCTTAAGATGAATAAAAAGCTGCTAGCTGCCGTGGGCTGCGCGCTGGGCCTGTGGTTGCCAGGCCAGGCCGCCCATGCCGCGTCGGCGCCACCCTTGAGTGAGGTCAAGGTGCTCAAGGTCGAGTCGCCGGCCTGCGGCTTCGAGGACATCGTTCCGGGGCAGGCGCAGACGCGTTGCGATCACGGCCCGACGATCAAGGTCTATGTGCTGGAGGTCGGCTATGGCCGTCAACCCCATGTCACCCTGGACGGCTTTGAAGTCGACGGCACCCGCTCGCCGGTGTGCGCGTACAGCAATGGCAATCTCAATGACTGCTCCGTGCGGACCAAGGTCGTCGGCTATTTGTACATCTTCGACCTGAAGGGCAAGCAAGAGGGCACCTTCAGCTTCAGCAACCAGTCGATCAACGCACCGGGCAACCGGATGTCGACCCAGCTGTACATCAAATAATCGCTGGCCCCTGTAGGCACTGTGTAGGAGCTGTCGAGCGAAGCGAGGCTGCGATCTTTCCCCCCGACGCTTGAATCTCAAGCGCATATCAAAAGATCGCAGCCTTCGGCAGCTCCTACACTATAAGCATCACCCAGCGGAGAGCGCCCATGATGCCTGGAACCAAGATCCCCCGAGCCCTGATAGCCGTCGCCGAGGGTGTCGACGACTTGCAGACGGTCACCTTGATCGACGTGCTGCGTCGAGCGCAGATCGAAACCGTGGTGGCGAGCATCGAAGGGAGGCGCATGCTCACCTGCGCCCGCGGCACGCGCCTGACGGCCGATGGCATGCTGGTGGACGTGCTCGCGCAGGATTTCGACCTGGTCGTCCTGCCAGGCGGCATCATCGGCGCCCAGCACCTGGCGGCTCATCAGCCGCTGCAACAACGGCTCAAGGACCAGGCCGCTACCGGGCGTTTCTTCGCCGCCATCGCCGAAGCCCCGGCCCTGGCGCTACAGGCGTCTGGTGTCCTGCGCCAGCGTCGCATGACCTGCTTGCCCGCAGTGAGCCAGCAGTTGTCCGGTTGCAGCTTCGTCGATCAGCCTGTGGTGGTGGACGGCAACTGCATCACCGCCCAAGGCTCGGCCGCTGCCCTGGCGTTCGCCTTGACGCTGGTGGAGCAACTCTGTGGCAAGGGCGTGAGGAGCGTGGTGGCGGCAGAGTTGCTGGCCTGACGGATATCAAGCGTGCAGTGGAAAGGGTTCGATCAAGGGCTGTTCGCGCTGCTCGGCTTGCCACAAATCATAGTCCGTCTGGACGCCCAGCCAGACCCTCGCCTTGCCAATCCCGGCGCGCTCCAGGCGTACGGCCAGATCAGGACTGACAGGCGCATGGCCATGTAACACCCGAGAGAGGTGAGGCCGTGCGAAACCCAAGTGCCGCGCCAGTTCGGTGACGGTGATACCCAGTTCGGGCAATACATCCATCAACAGCGTTTGGCCAGGGTGTGGCGGATTGTGCATGGGCATGTTCCAGCCTCCTGTCAGTGGTAGTCCAGATAATCGACCAGTTCGATGTCGGACCCGATGAAGCGAAAAATGATTCGCCAGTTTCCCGAAACGCTCAGAGACCAGTATTGGACCCGTTCACCCCTGAGTGGATGCAGTCGCCAGCCGGGGATATCCAAGTCGTTTGGGACCTGTGCCCTGTCCATGAATTGGAGCATGCGGGCCAGGCGCTTCTCATGGTCAGCCCGGATGCCACGGGTCGAACCCGTTTCATAAAAGATCCTGAGGCCTTTGTGCTGGAAGGATTTAATCATGGAAACGAGTGTAAGGCGATACATTACACTCGATGCGGTATTTATATACCGCACATGCCCGGCGAATCTGTGCATCCTGCGG
Source organism: Pseudomonas sp. NFACC37-1 (assembly GCF_900101575.1). Taxonomy (NCBI): domain Bacteria; kingdom Pseudomonadati; phylum Pseudomonadota; class Gammaproteobacteria; order Pseudomonadales; family Pseudomonadaceae; genus Pseudomonas; species Pseudomonas sp. NFACC37-1. The sequence continues at coordinate 58,321 of NZ_FMUZ01000031.1, forward strand.
TTTACAAGGCTCTTCCAGTGAGTCGAAATTGCCTTGAACGCTCACCCCCACCCTGAAGTCGTACCCCTTATGACGGCGGTTTTCCAAAACGCCGCGAGTACGACCAACCGTGAGGTGTTCCATGAGCGCGACCCTGTCCGAAGCGACGCAGGCGTCCTTCGTCCGTCATCCGATCCGTCTGACTCTCAATGGCCAGGTGCATGAACTGCAGGTGTTGCCCTGGACCACCTTGCTGGACCTGTTGCGCGAGCAACTGGACCTGGTGGGCAGCAAGAAAGGCTGCGACCACGGCCAATGCGGTGCCTGCACGGTGCTGCGCGACGGCAAGCGGATCAACGCCTGTCTTACGCTGGCCGTCATGTGTGACGGCGCCGAACTGATCACTGTCGAGGGCCTGGCCAGCGACGACCAGTTGCATCCCATGCAGCAAGCATTCATCAAGCACGACGCGTTCCAGTGCGGTTATTGCACGCCGGGGCAGATCTGCTCGGCGGTGGGCTTGGCCAACGAGGGGCGGGCGAAGACCCCTGGGCAGATCAGCGAGCTGATGAGCGGCAACCTGTGCCGCTGCGGTGCCTACACCAACATTCGCGATGCCATCGAAGAAGCTCTGCCACTTTGCCAGCAGGGAGGTGATCAATGAATCCCTTCCAATACAGCAAGCCGGATACCGTGCAGGCCGCCGTCGATCTGTCGAGCCCGGTTTCCCGCTTCATCGCCGGCGGCACCAACCTGCTGGACCTGATGAAGGAAAACATCACCCGTCCCGAGCACCTGATCGACATCACCGGGTTGCCCCTGGCGGACCTCAGTGAAACCCCTTCCGGCGGGGTGATGATCGGTGCGCTGGTGAGCAATGCCGACCTGGCCTGGCACCCGTGGATCGAGCGCCGTTATCCACTCCTGGCCCAAGCCATCCTGGCGGGTGCCTCGCCGCAACTGCGCAACATGGCCAGCACTGGCGGCAACTTGCTGCAACGCACCCGCTGCTATTACTTCTACGATGCGAGCGTACCGTGCAACAAACGTCGACCCGGCAGCGGTTGCCCGGCCCGGAACGGTTTGAACCGGATCCACGCGATTTTCGGTGCCAGCGATCAATGCGTTGCCACCCATCCCTCCGACATGTGCGTGGCTTTGGCGGCCCTGGAAGCGGTGGTCCATGTCCTGGGCCGGGGTGGGGCGCGGACCATCGAGTTCGCCGACTTCCATCGCCTGCCCGGCGATGCTCCGGAGCGGGATAACCAACTGGCCGACGATGAGCTGATCACCGCTATCGAGTTGCCTGCCGCCGGTTTTGCCGACCATAGCCACTACCTGAAGATCCGTGATCGCGCCTCCTACGCCTTTGCGTTGGTTTCAGTGGCGGCGGCGCTGGAGCTGGACGGGCCGGTGATCCGCCAGGCACGCCTGGCCCTAGGGGGCGTGGCGCACAAACCCTGGCGCGACCGGGCTGTAGAGAGCTGGCTGACCGGGCAGACCGTCAGCCGCGAAACCTTCAGCGCCGCGGCCGACGCGCTGCTGCAAAACGCCGAGCCGCTGGAGCACAACGGCTTCAAAGTCAGACTGGCGCGCCGGGCGATTGTCCGTGCCTTGAGTGACGCCGCATTGGGTTGCGCACCCCAGGGAGGACACGCCTGATGAACGCTCCGAGCAAATCCATAGGGCAACCCCTCGACCGGGTCGACGGCCTGCTCAAAGTGACGGGCCAGGCCCGTTACGCCGCTGAATACGCCGAGGACGGCTTGCTGCACGGCAGCGTTGTCTCCGGTACGGTCGCCCGTGGTCGCGTAGTGCGCATCGATGCGTCCCGAGCCCTGGCACTGCCCGGCGTAGTCGCGGTCATCGACCATACCAACCGGCCGAGGATTGCCAGCTACGACGAGCCCTACCAGGATGCCGATGCGGCGGACGGCTCGCCGTTCCGGCCGTTGTACAACGACCAGGTGCTCTACAGCGGCCAGCCGCTGGCCCTGGTGGTGGCGGAAAACCTTGAGCTGGCCCGGTATGCCGGTTCGCTGGTTGAAATCGAATACGACGCCGAGGCGCATCAGACCGATCTGATCACCTTGCAAAACGACGCCCATCCGGCACCGGCCGAACTGCCCAAGCCCCGTGGGAATTTTCAGGGCGAGTACGCCAGCTCCGCGCTCAGCGTGGATGTGTCCTACAGCACGCCGGTCGAACACCACAACCCGATGGAGCCACACGCCTCCACCGTGCTGTATCAACCTGACGGCAGCCTGCACATCCACGACAAGACCCAAGGCACGCAGAACTGCCAAGCCTATGTGCAGAAGGTCTTCGGCCTGGAGAAAGAGCAGGTGCGGGTGTTTGCCGCGTTTGTCGGCGGCGCCTTCGGTTCCGGACTGCGCCCGCAGTATCAATTGCCGTTGGCCGTGATGGCGGCACTGTCCCTCAAGCGCTCGGTGCGGGTCAGCCTGACGCGCCAGCAGATGTTCACCTTTGGCTATCGGCCGCGAACCCTCCAGCGGGTGCAACTGGGGGCGGCGGCCAACGGTCGCTTGCTGGCTGTGGCGCACACCGCCATCGGCCAGACCTCGCGTTTCGAGGACTTCACCGAACACGTGGTGGAGTGGAGCGGCATGCTTTATCACTGCGACAACGTGGCGTTGACCTATAAGTTGGTGCCGCTGGACGTCTACACGCCCTTGGACATGCGCGCGCCCGGTGCCGCCCTCGGGCTGATCGGCCTGGAATGCGCCATGGATGAACTGGCCTGTGCCCTGGCGATCGATCCGATCCAGTTGCGCTTGATCAACTACGCCGAACGCAACGAGAACGAAGGCAAGCCGTATTCCAGCAAGGAACTGCGTGAGTGTTATGCCCAAGGCGCCCGTCGTTTCGGCTGGGACAAGCGCAACCCGGAACCACGCAGCATGCGTGAAGGCCGGCAACTGGTCGGCTGGGGTATGGCTGGCGGCGTGTGGGAAGCCATGCAGCAGAAGGCTAGCGCCCGAGCCTCGTTGGACACGAGCGGCAAGCTGACCGTCAGCAGCGCCACCACGGACATCGGCACGGGGACCTACACGGTCATGACCCAGATCGCCGCCGAGGCGTCAGGCGTTTCCCTTGAGGACGTCACGTTTGTCCTGGGGGATTCGTCGCTGCCCACTGCGCCGCTGCAGGGCGGTTCGTTCACCGTCTCGTCGGTGGGCAGCGCCGTGCAGCAGGCCTGTGAAGCGCTGAAGGAAAAACTCCTGGCCGTGGCCCGCCAGGCCTGTCCGGCCTTCGGTGGTGCGACCCTTGAGCAAGTGACGTTTGCCGATGGGCAACTGCGGCTGGGCGAAGCGAGCGTGGCGTTAGCGGAGTTGGCGCAAAAAAGTGGCGAGACGCCGTTGCAGGCCCAGGTCACCGCCGAGCCGGATGCAAAACGCCAGGCCTACGCCACGGCCACTCACTCGGCGGTGTTTGTCGAAGTGTGGGTGGATGAGGACTTGGGAACGGTGAGGGTCAACCGAGTGGTCAGCGCCATCGCCGCCGGCCGGGTCGTCAACCCGAAAACCGCCCGTAGCCAGATTCTCGGTGGCGTGGTGTGGGGCGTCGGCATGGCCCTGCACGAAGAAACCCTGACCGATCACGCCCTGGGGCGTCACATGAACCACAACCTGGCGGAGTATCACGTGCCGGTCAGCGCCGACATTGGTGACATCGAGGTGATTTTCGTCGAGGAACAGGACGCGATCGTCAATGCGCTCGGGTCCAAGGGCGTCGGCGAAATCGGCGTCGTCGGGGTGGCCGCGGCGGTGGCCAATGCGATTTACCACGCCACCGGCAAGCGGGTGCGGGACTTCCCCATCACCCTCGACAAGTTGCTCTAGTGGCCTGCACGAGTTAGCCCCACAGGCCACTAGGCTTTCGCTTCGTCCGCCGGTTCGTGCATCCGATCGCGGTTGGCCAGGGTCGGGAACAGCTTGATCCAGGTCCCGGTCACCAACAGCGTGCCGACACCGCCCATGACCACCGCCGGCACCGTGCCGAACCAGTGGGCGGTGAGGCCGGATTCGAACTCGCCCAGCTGGTTCGACGCGCCGATGAACAGCCCGTTCACCGCGCTGACCCGGCCGCGCATTTCATCCGGGGTTTCCAGTTGCACGAACGAGGCCCGGATCACCATGCTGATCATGTCTGCCGCGCCCAGCACCACCAGCACTGCGAGGGAAAACCAGAACGAGGTGGAGAGGCCGAAGGCAATGGTGGCGACGCCGAACACGCCCACCGCAGTGAACATCACCCGGCCGACCTTGCGTTCTACGGCAAACCGCGCCAGCCACAACGACATCAGCAAGGCCCCGACCGCCGGTGCCGAACGCAACAGGCCCAAGCCCCAAGGGCCGGTGAGCAGGATGTCCTTGGCGAACACTGGCAGCAGCGCCGTCGCGCCGCCGAGCAACACCGCGAACAGGTCCAGGGAGATCGCCCCGAGAATGTCCGGGCGGCTGCGAATGAAGCGAATCCCGGCCAGCAAAGAATCCAGAGTCGCTTTGCCTTTGTTCAGTGGCGTCTGCCGGGCGGGCAGGTTCAGCATCAGGCAGCAGGCGATGATGTAGAGCAGCACCGTCGGCCCATAGACCCAGACGCTGCCGAAGGCGTAGAGCAAGCCGCCGAGTGCCGGAGCGACGATGGTGGCTGATTGCTGGGCCGATTGCGCGGCGGCCACGGCGCGGGGAAACAGGCCCGCCGGCACGATGCTTGGCAGCAACGCCTGGGTGGTCGGCATTTCGAAGGAGCGAGCGGCGCCCAGCAGGAAAGCGAGGATGAAGATCATCTCCCGCGTGACGTTGTCGGTGGCGCTGCCAACCGCCAGCGCCAGGGCAGTCATGGCCTGCAATGACTGGCAAATGGCGGCGACCTTGCGTCGGTCATAGCGGTCCGCCACATGCCCGGTATGGAGCATGAACAGCACGCGCGGGGCAAACTCCACCAACCCCACCAGGCCCAGGTCCAGGACGTTGCCGGTCAGTTGATAGAGGTTCCAGCCGATGGCCACGGTGAGCATCTGGAAGCCGCTGGCGGTGAATATCCGGGCCAGCCAGAAGGCGATGAAGGGACGATGGTGACGGAGCAGCAGCGGCGCTTGGCTGGGCATCTATGACGGGTCCGGTGAGGAAGGCCATGAGATTATCGCCGAGGTGTAACTGGAAATTACGCCCGCTGAAAAAAATAGTTAGCCAAGCATCTGTTTGGCGCGATGCGCGATTCCTGTGAAGAGGGGATTTGTTGTGGCGAGGGGATTTATCCCCGTTCGAGTGCGTAGCGCTCGCCAATTGGATTCTGGCTGAAATGGGTGGGTCTGCTTCGCAGCCCAGCGGGGATAAATCCCCTCGCCACAAAAAAATTCCATTGGCGTCAACTCCTGAGACAACCTGTCACGCGACAAAAGACCACGCCGTCCATCGGCAATATTGCGACTACTCTTTGAGCATTGCTTGATCCAGATCAATACCCTTCGGGGCGTTGGGCTGGCGGCCATCCGGCCAGAGTCCTGCGTTGTGACGGTTATAAAAAGAACGATTTGAAAAGCATCGCACTCCATATCCCTGGGGGTTGGTGCCAGCCCGCCCGCAGCCGGTTTTACCTGACAGAGGAAGACTTATGTTCGGTTTGGAGGCGCTTGATCTCGCCCGAATCCAGTTCGCGTTCACGATCTCGTTCCACATCCTGTTCCCGGCCATCACCATCGGCCTGGCGAGTTACCTGGCGGTGCTCGAGGGGCTGTGGCTCAAGACCCGCGATGACACCTACCGCGACCTGTACCACTTCTGGTCGAAAATCTTTGCCGTCAACTTCGGCATGGGGGTGGTGTCCGGGTTGGTCATGGCCTATCAGTTCGGGACCAACTGGAGCCGCTTTTCGGACTTCGCCGGTGCGGTGACCGGCCCCTTGCTGACCTACGAGGTGCTCACGGCGTTCTTCCTCGAAGCGGGTTTCCTGGGGGTGATGTTGTTTGGCTGGAACCGCGTCGGTCGCGGCCTGCATTTCTTTTCCACGGTTATGGTGGCGATCGGCACCCTGATCTCGACCTTCTGGATCCTGTCTTCCAACAGCTGGATGCAGACCCCCCAGGGCTACGAAATCATCGACGGCCGGGTGATCCCGGTGGACTGGCTGGCGGTGGTGTTCAACCCCTCGTTTCCTTATCGATTGCTGCATATGTCCACCGCGGCGTTTGTCGCCACGGCGTTCTTCGTCGGCTCGTCGGCGGCCTGGCATTTGCTGCGCGGCCGCGATAACCCGGCCATCCGCCGGATGCTGTCGATGGCGATGTGGATGGCCTTGCTGGTGGCGCCGATACAAGCGGTCATCGGCGACTTCCATGGCCTGAACACCCTCAAGCACCAACCGGCGAAAATCGCCGCTATCGAGGGCCACTGGGAAAACGTCGGCAATGAACCGACCCCGCTGATCCTGTTCGGCTGGCCCGACATGCAAGCGGAAAAAACCAAGTACGCCGTGGAAATCCCTTACCTGGGCAGCCTGATCCTGACCCACAGCCTGGACAAGCAGGTGCCGGCCCTCAAGGAGTTCCCGCCTGAGGACCGACCGAACTCGACCATTGTGTTCTGGTCGTTCCGGGTCATGGTCGGCCTCGGGTTGCTGATGATTTTCACTGGGTTGTGCAGCCTGTGGCTGCGGCGCAAGGATCGGATCTATCAATCCCGACCGTTCCTCTACATGGTGCTGTGGATGGGACCGTCCGGCCTGGTGGCGATCCTGGCCGGCTGGTTTACCACGGAGATCGGCCGCCAGCCCTGGGTGGTCTATGGCTTGATGCGCACGGCCGATGCTTCGTCCGGCCACAGCTTCGCGCAGATGAGCATCACCCTGGTGCTGTTCGTCGTGGTGTATTTCGCGCTGTTCGGCGCAGGTTTGAGCTACATGATGCGCCTGGTGCGCAAGGGGCCGGAGGCCCACGAAGCCGAGCCGAGCGATGGTGGCCCGGGCCAGAAACGTACGCCGGCCCGGCCATTGTCGGCCGCCGACGACGGCGACGATGTGGACCACAACGACCGCTCGAACAAGGGGAATTGAGTCATGGGTATTGATCTTCCGCTGATCTGGGCCGTGGTCATCATCTTCGGCATCATGATGTACGTGATCATGGACGGTTTCGACCTGGGGATTGGCATCCTCTTCCCCTTCGTCAAGGGCGAGCGCGACCGTGACGTCATGATGAACACCGTGGCACCGGTCTGGGACGGTAACGAAACCTGGCTGGTGCTGGGCGGTGCCGGGCTGTTCGGGGCGTTTCCGCTGGCCTACTCGGTGGTGCTTTCGGCGCTGTACCTGCCGTTGATCCTGATGCTCATCGGCCTGATCTTCCGTGGCGTGGCCTTCGAGTTCCGCTTCAAGGCCAAGGCTGAGAAGCGCCACCTCTGGGACAAGGCGTTCATTGGCGGTTCGCTGACGGCCACCTTCTTCCAGGGCGTGGCACTGGGGGCGTTCATCGACGGCTTTGAAGTGGTCAATCGCCAGTTCGCCGGCGGTTCCCTGGACTGGTTCACGCCATTCACGGTGTTCTGTGGCCTGGCGTTGATCGCGGCCTACGCGTTGCTCGGTTGCACCTGGCTGATCATGAAGACCGAAGGCAAGTTGCAAGAGCAGATGCATGACCTGGCCCGGCCGCTGGCGTTCGTGGTGCTGGCCGTGATCGGTATCGTCAGCATCTGGACGCCGCTGGCCCACGCGGACATCGCGGCCCGCTGGTTCACATTGCCGAACCTGTTCTGGTTCCTGCCGGTGCCGATCCTGGTGCTGGTGACCATGTACGGTTTGTTCCGCGCGGTGGCCCGCAATGCCAACTACACGCCCTTCATCCTGACCCTGGTGCTGATCTTCCTCGGCTACAGCGGCTTGGGCATCAGCCTGTGGCCGAACATCGTGCCGCCGTCCATCTCGATCTGGGACGCCTCGTCACCGCCCCAGAGCCAAGGCTTCATGCTGGTGGGCACGCTGTTCATCATTCCGTTGATCCTGGTGTACACCTTCTGGAGCTACTACGTGTTCCGCGGCAAGGTGACCCACGACGACGGCTACCATTGAGGGCGTCGAGCATGGCCAAACCTGACTTGAAAGACATCGAGGCCGCCGAGCGCAAGCCTCTCTGGCAGCGGCTCGGCTGGCTGGCGTTGATCTGGGCTGGCAGTGTGCTGGCGTTGTTCGTCGTCGCCAGCCTGATGCGGATGTTCATGAATGCCGCGGGGCTGACCACCCACTGATTTCCCTGCGGGAGCGAGCTTCGTTCCCGCAGCGGACGGTCTATTTGCGAGCCTTGAGAATGACGAATTTCGGTGTTGCGGCCACTTGCTCGACGCCTCGGAACAACCGCGCCAGTTTGCTGTGGTAGCCCAGGTGCCGGTTGCCGACGATGTACAGGGCGCCGCCCACCACCAACGCTTCGCGAGCCTGCTGAAACATCCGCCAGGCGAGGAAGTCGCCCACCACTTGCTGCTGGTGGAAGGGCGGGTTGCACAACACCACGTCCAGTGACTGCGCTTCTTGCCCGGCCAGGCCATCGCCGGGCCGGATCGTCACTTCACGTTCACCGAGGGCCGCACGCCAGTTCTCGGCGGCCGATTGCACGGCCATGTACGACTCGTCCACCAGGGTGTAGCGGGCCTCGGGGTTTCGCAGGGCACTGGCGATGGCCAGTACACCGTTGCCGCAGCCCAGGTCCGCGACCCGGGCCGTGCCGAGGTTTTTCGGCAGATGTGGCAGGAACGCGCGCGTGCCGATGTCCAGGCCTTCGCGGCAGAACACGTTGGCATGGTTGAGCAGTTCGATCTTCGGCTCGTCCAGCCAGTAGCGCGTGGGGTAGGGTGACACGACCGGCGTACTGTTGGGGGAAGAGGCGCTGGGCGGTGTGGCGATCAACAGCCGCGCTTTTTTCACTGCCAGGGAGGCCTGCACCGGGCCGATGTAACGCTCCAGCAAATCGCCGGCGGCCCGGGGCAGGTGCTTGATCATGGCCCCGGCAATCACCTGGGCGCCCGGCGCCAGTTGGCCTTGCAGGCGAATCAGTTGTTCCTCCAGCAGGGCCAGGGTTTTCGGTACTTTGATCAGGACGCGATCGAACGGGCCGGCCAACGCTTCGCTGGCGGGCAATGTTGGTACGGCATCGAAGGGCCGGCCATTGCGCACCAGGTTTTTCTCCAGTGCCTGCAGTGCCAGGAAAGAATCACCGCTGCTGGTCACCAGGGCGTTGCCGGCCAGGCTGGCAGCCAGGGCGCCGAAGCCGTCATTGAGCACCAGGACCCGAGTCTGCGCGGCCGGTTGTTGTTCGGCCAGATACGCGAGCAGGTATTCATCGGCCGCATCGAAGGCTTGCAGCGGTTCGTTCTGCTGTTCGGGTTGGCGGATCAGATCGAGTTGGGCGAAAGGACTGTCGAGCAGGGGCATGGCTGGGGACTCTGGAAATCAACGAATGTCCCGCTGCCTGGAGGTAGGTGTCTGTGCGGGACCGCCTGAATGAACTGCGCCGCGCGTAAAAAGCGGCATCATTCAAGAGGGACCGTAAATGGTACGTTTTTTTGTTGCACATTACTCGCGGGTTTTTCAGCTCGGCAATGCCGTGCCACGGGTCAGATCACATGGATCTGGGCAGCCTTGGCCACCGCTGAAATTTTATTGCTGACGTTCAGTTTTCGCATGCAACTGCACACATGGAAATTCACGGTTCGTTCGGAAAGGCAGAGAATCCTGCCCACTTCCGAAGCCGTCTTGCCTTCGGCTGACCACCTCAGTACTTCGATTTCTCTCGGCGACAAGTGATAGTTCTGCTTGACTACGATGGCGTCAGACAGTTTTTTACTGGCGAGTGCATGCAGCTTTTGACTGGCGAAGATGGCGTAGCCGAGATTGCCATAGTGTTCCTCGATATCAATGGGACAATGGGTTCGTGCAAGACTGAACAGACTGCACTGTGTCCCTTGGTCGTCATGAACGGCCTGGGTCCAGCCGTACTTGAGTCCCTGTCGATTAAGTTCTCGCCATAACTTGGGGGCCTGAGCGAAAACAGTCTCATCCCACAGGATCGGGAGCGGTGATTGATTGCAATGTGCTACTAGTGGATCGCTAGACGCATAACCGTTTTGTTCATAAAGCCGGTCCCATCCATAAGGGTAGTTATTCAGGTTCACCTTGCTGGTGTGTTTGTCGGGGCTTCCGAGATAGGCTGCAAATGCGCAATATTCAAATCCCTGATTGTTAAAGAAATTCAGTACCAGACGATAGGCCGTCTGCAGGTCTTTTTCACAGGATAACTTCCTCAGTAACAAGTCCTTCCACCTGTCCATCGCTCTCTCCTGGGTTTGATTCGTCCATGCGGATCCAATCCATGATGCGAATTTTTAGTGTAGGACTATTCCTAATTTGTAGTGGGTTTTTTTTAATTTTCTTACGTTTATAAGTGTTTAGGTAAATAAACTTTTGTTTGGTTGGGTTTACGTCCCTGTAACTTTGTACAAGTTTGGTGAAGGATTTAGAGAGCGAAGGCGACGACTATGACTAAAGTGCCATTACCTGCCGTCGGTGGTGAAGACGCTCACTTTGCGGGACACTGCACGTCTTGTCCCCTGGGAGTGGCTCATGACCGACAGTGCAGAGAAGTTCACCCGCCAAACCTTGCTCGATGTCCAGCCAGTGACGTCTCATTTGTTTACGTTACGCACGACCCGGGATCGCGGCTTTCGCTTCCGGGCGGGTCAGTTCGCCCGGCTGGGCGTCGCCAAGGCGGACGGCACCACCGTCTGGCGGGCGTACTCCATGGTGTCGTCGCCCTTCGACGAGTTCCTCGAATTCTTTTCCATCGTGGTGCCCGATGGCGAGTTCACCAGCGAACTCAGCCGCTTGCAGCCGGGTGACGAACTGTTGGTGGATCGCCAGGCCTTTGGCTACCTGACGCTGGACCGCTTCGTCGATGGCCGGGATTTGTGGTTGCTGTCCACGGGGACGGGCGTGGCGCCGTTTCTTTCGATCCTCCAGGATTTCGAGGCCTGGGAAAAATTCGAGCGGATCATCCTGGTGTACAGCGTGCGTGAGGCGCGGGAATTGGCGTATCAGGACCTGATCAAGGAGCTGCCCCAGCGCGACTACCTGGCCGAGTACGCTCACAAGTTTCGTTTCATTGCGACTGTCACCCGTGAGCAGCATCCGGGGGCGCTCAATGGGCGCATCACCACGTTGATCGACAACGGCGACCTGGAGCACGCGGCCGGTGTAGCGCTGACACCGGAGCATTCGCGGGTGATGCTGTGCGGCAACCCGCAAATGATCGACGACACGCGCAAGTTGCTCAAGGCCAGGGGCCTGCAACTGAGCCTGACCCGTCGTCCGGGCCAGGTGGCGGTGGAAAACTACTGGTAGGCTCAGGGCCGCTCGTTCTGAGCCTTGAGCAGGTCGCGAATCTCACTCAGCAGCAGCTCTTCCTTGGTCGGAACCGGAGGGGCGCTGGGGGCTACGGCTTCTTCACGCTTGAGGCGGTTGATGGCCTTGACGCCCATGAAAATGGCGAACGCCACGATGATGAAGTCGATGGTGCTCTGGATGAATTTACCGTAGGCCAGCACCACGGCAGGCGCATCACCCTGGGCGGCCTTGAGGGTGATGGCCAGATCACTGAAATCCACGCCCCCGATCAGCAGGCCGATTGGCGGCATGACCACGTCGCCCACGAATGACGAAACGATTTTGCCGAAAGCGGCACCGATGATGATCCCGACGGCCATGTCGACGACATTGCCTTTGACCGCGAAGGCCTTGAACTCGCTTAGCACGCCCATGAGTTATTCCTTGTAACGGATGAAAGATGAGTGGCAGTGTAAATCAGCCCAACGAGTCCTGCTCGAAACGCCTGCTTACAAAGCTTCAGTTATCGACCGGGGCTCGGATGAAAAGTTTACAAAGTGCCATCAATCGCGCGCGATACGCGGTTTCTGTCGGGGGCCCTATAACGTTTTTCTATCGGCACGGTACGGCATTTCTATTTAGGTTTTTCTTTTCCCGGCACTAGCCTCTGGATGGCGCACATGGATGCGCTCTATAACATCAGAGGAACATGCCTATGAACACTTCCCTCGGCCACGGGGCTTATTCCCATCGCCGCGCTCTTTTTGTGCTGACCGCGAGCCTTCTATCCTTGTCTGTCAACGCAGCCACCCTGACCCGGGACAACGGTGCGGCGGTCGGCGATAACCAGAATTCGCAGACGGCAGGTCCCAACGGTCCGACCCTGCTGCAAGACGTGCAGTTGATCCAGAAGCTCCAGCGCTTCGATCGTGAACGCATCCCCGAGCGCGTGGTACATGCCCGTGGTACCGGTGCCCATGGCACATTCACGGTGTCCGACGATCTCAGCGACCTGACCAAGGCCAAGGTCTTCGCCGCAGGCCAGGTCACCCCGGTGTTCGTGCGTTTTTCGGCCGTGGTGCACGGTAATCATTCGCCGGAAACCCTGCGCGACCCCCGTGGCTTCGCCACGAAGTTCTACACCGCCGACGGTAACTGGGACTTGGTGGGCAACAACTTCCCGACTTTCTTCATTCGCGATGCCATCAAGTTTCCGGACATGGTCCACGCGTTCAAACCCGACCCGCGGACCAACCTGGACGATGATTCGCGCCGTTTCGATTTCTTCTCCCATGTTCCGGAGTCGACCCGTACCCTGACCGAGTTGTATTCCAACTCCGGTACACCGGCCAGTTACCGCGAAATGGACGGCAACGGTGTACATGCCTACAAGCTGATTAACGCCAAGGGTGAAATTCACTACGTGAAGTTTCATTGGAAAAGTTTGCAGGGCTTGAAAAATCTCGATCCGAAAGAAGTTGTGAAAGTTCAGGGTCAAGATTACAGCCATATGACCAATGACCTGGTGAGCCATATTAATAAGGGCGACTTCCCGAAGTGGGACTTGTACGTCCAGGTGCTCAATCCACAAGACCTTGCCAAGTTCGACTTCGACCCATTGGATGCGACCAAGATCTGGCCCGGCGTGCCTGAGCGCAAGGTCGGGCAAATGGTCTTGAACCGCAATCCGGCGAATGTTTTCCAGGAAACCGAGCAGGTGGCGATGGCGCCAGCGAATCTGGTGCCAGGCATCGAGCCTTCCGAGGACCGTTTGCTCCAGGGACGGGTGTTTTCCTATGCCGATACGCAGATGTACCGCCTAGGCGCCAATGCCCTGCAATTGCCGATCAATGCCCCCAAGGTGCCGGTGAACAATGGTAACCAGGACGGTGCGATGAACCCAGGCAGCACCAGCACTGGCGTGAACTACCAGCCGAGTCGCCTGATGCCTCGTGAAGAACCGCAGGCGGCACGCTACAGCCAGGCCGCGCTGAGTGGCAGCACCCAGCAAGCGAAAATCCAGCGCGAGCAGAACTTCAAGCAGGCCGGTGATTTGTATCGTTCGTTCAGCAAGAAAGAACGTGATGACCTGATCGAAAGCTTTGGTGGCTCTTTGGCGACCACTGATGACGAGAGCAAGCACATCATCCTGTCGTTCCTCTACAAGGCCGATCCTGAATACGGCACTGGGGTGGCCCGTGTCGCCAAAGGTGACTTGGCCCGGGTCAAGGCTCTGGCGGAAAAACTGAGCGACTGATCCACCTGTGGGAGCGAGCTTGCTCGCGATGCAGGCGACTCGGTCTGGCTGTGCACCGCAGCGTCTGCATCGCGAGCAAGCTCGCTCCCACAGCCTTGAGTCATGGGGAGACGTCATGATGGGTAAATTCTTTTTGTCGATGCTTGCGACCTGGTCACTGAGCGTACTGGCCGATCAGCCAGTGCCCACTGAGCCGGCTGCGGTCCAGGAACAGCTGCAAAACTATTATTTCGACGCCGCTCGCCGCGGCGATGTGCCGATGCTCGATACGTTTATCGAGGCCGGTTATTCGCTGGATACCCGGGATGAGAAGGGCTACACCGCGCTGATTCTGGCGGCTTATCACGGCCACGGTCCGGCGGTGGAGCGGTTGCTGGCCGCGGGGGCCGATGCCTGTGCCCAGGACAAACGCGGCAATACGGCGCTGATGGGGGCCATTTTCAAGGGCGAAGTGCAGATTGCCCGTCGCTTGCTGTCCACCGATTGCAGCCCGGACCAACGCAACGGTGCCGGACAGACCGCCGCGATGTATGCCGGGCTGTTCAAGCGTGGCGAGTTGCTCGACGCCTTGAAGGCCAAGGGGGCGGATCTGCAGGCCCAGGACCCATTGGGTAATACCGCAATGGATCTGTCCAAGGGCGAAATCAGAATGCCGGCCCCGCGCTAGCCGCTGCCTGGGCTATCATCGCGGTTTTTACCCCGGAGTTCAGATGGCCAAGGCAAAGCGCATGTACGGCTGCACCGAGTGCGGCTCGACCTTTCCCAAATGGGCCGGCCAATGCAGCGAATGCGGGGCCTGGAACACCCTGACCGAAACCATGGTGGAAAGCGGCGGCGCGGCGGCCCCCACCGGGCGCACGGGCTGGGCCGGTCAGCAGGCGCAGATCAAGACCCTGGCCGAAGTCAGCGTTGAAGAAATCCCGCGATTTTCCACCGCGTCCGGTGAACTGGACCGGGTGCTGGGCGGCGGCCTGGTGGACGGTTCGGTGGTGCTGATCGGTGGAGACCCGGGCATCGGCAAATCCACCATCCTGCTGCAAACCTTGTGCAACCTCGCCACCCGCATGCCGGCGCTGTACGTCACTGGCGAAGAGTCCCAGCAACAGGTCGCCATGCGCGCCCGGCGCCTGGGCTTGCCCCAGGACCAGTTGCGGGTCATGACCGAGACCTGCATCGAAACCATCATCGCCACGGCGCGCGTGGAAAAGCCCAAGGTGATGGTGATCGACTCGATCCAGACCATTTTCACCGAACAGCTGCAGTCGGCCCCGGGCGGCGTGTCCCAGGTGCGTGAAAGCGCGGCGTTGCTGGTGCGCTACGCCAAGCAGAGCGGCACGGCGATTTTCCTGGTGGGCCACGTCACCAAGGAAGGTGCGTTGGCGGGACCGCGGGTGTTGGAGCACATGGTCGATACCGTGTTGTACTTCGAAGGCGAGTCCGATGGCCGCCTGCGTTTGCTCCGGGCGGTGAAGAACCGCTTTGGTGCCGTCAATGAATTGGGCGTGTTCGGCATGACCGACAGGGGCCTGAAAGAAGTCTCGAACCCTTCGGCGATCTTTCTGACGCGTGCCCAGGAAGAAGTCCCGGGCAGTGTGGTCATGGCGACGTGGGAAGGGACCCGGCCGATGTTGGTGGAAGTGCAGGCGCTGGTGGATGACAGCCACTTGGCGAACCCACGGCGGGTCACCCTGGGCCTGGATCAGAATCGGCTGGCCATGCTGCTGGCAGTGTTGCATCGACACGGCGGGATTCCGACTCACGACCAGGACGTGTTCCTCAACGTCGTGGGCGGGGTCAAGGTACTGGAGACCGCGTCCGACCTGGCGTTGATGGCGGCGGTCATGTCCAGTCTGCGCAACCGGCCGCTGCCCCATGATTTGCTGGTGTTTGGCGAAGTGGGGTTGTCGGGGGAAGTGCGACCGGTGCCCAGCGGGCAGGAGCGGCTCAAGGAAGCGGCCAAGCACGGTTTCAAACGCGCCATCGTGCCCAAGGGCAACGCGCCGAAGGAAGCGCCGCCGGGGTTGCAGATTATCGCAGTGACCCGTCTGGAACAGGCGTTGGATGCGCTGTTCGAATAACCCTAAAGGCTGTACAAGGCCCTTTGTGGAGAATGGATTTATCTGTGGCGAGGGGATTTATCCCCGTTGGGCTGCGCAGCAGCCCTAAAACCTAACAACTCGGTGTGTCAGGTCGATTGTCGTCGCTTGTTTGGGGACTGCTGCGCAGCCCAGCGGGGATAAATACCCTCGCCACAAGGGATCGGCGTTGATTCAGATATGGATCAACGCCGCCAATTCCCGCTCCAGCTCGTCATGGTCGCCCAGGTTCAGTTCTATCAATCGGCGCAGATGTGCGATGGATGCCAGGTCGATATGCTTGCAGACGAAGCCCAGGTGACCATGGTCATCATGGGCCAGGCGAATTTTCATTTTGATCTCGGCATCGGGACTCAAATGGATATCGGCCATGAAGGAATGTTCGGGATCGCCAAGCCAGGGGTCGGGTTTCTTGATCAGCAGCCCCTTGAGGGACAGGTCCAGCAGTTCCACCGACCAGATATAGGGGCCTTGGCTCAGCTCGGTCCTGGCATGGAAATCAACTCGTACGAAGCGGCGACGTTCGCTCATGACGCATCCCTCTGAAGATTCATTGACTATAGACCCAACTGACGGGGCATCGTCACCGTTCGGCAACAGACAGACGAATGTCGAGTATGGCCTTTGCCCGGGTTAGCGCTAAACTCCAATGGCTATCTTTCTTGTCCACCCTGGCTGGAATATAAAAATGAAAAACAATAATAGCCTGCTGCGCCATCTGCCCTGGCTCCTGCTGGCCGTCGTAGGCGCGTGCGCCCTGGGCGTCGTGGCCTTGCGCCGAGGCGAGGCGATCAACGCCTTGTGGATCGTCGTCGCCGCCGTGGCCATCTACCTGGTAGCCTACCGCTACTACAGCCTCTTCATCGCCAACAACGTGATGCAACTCGATGCGCGCCGGGCCACTCCCGCCGTGCTCAACAACGATGGCCTGGACTACGTCCCGACCAACAAGCACATCCTCTTCGGCCACCACTTCGCGGCCATTGCCGGTGCGGGGCCGCTGGTCGGGCCGGTGCTGGCGGCGCAGATGGGCTACCTGCCCGGCACGCTCTGGCTGATCGCCGGCGTGGTGCTGGCTGGTGCGGTGCAGGACTTCATGGTCCTGTTCCTGTCCACCCGCCGCAACGGTCGCTCCCTGGGCGACATGGTGCGCGAGGAAATGGGCCGCATCCC